>NZ_JBQTCE010000025.1:0-117212 GCF_052665095.1 Streptomyces sp. NEAU-174
AGACCAGCGTGGCGGGCAGCCGCAGACCGGTGGCGGCGCTCAGCCGGTTCCGCAACTCCACGGCGGTCAGCGAGTCGAAGCCCAGTTCCCGGAAGTTCTGGGTGGGGTGGACGGCATCCGCCGTGTCATGGCCCAGCACCGTCGCCGTGGCGTTGCGCACCAGCTTCAGGAGCGTCTGCTGCCGGTCCTCCCCGGACATGGCGGCGAACGCCTCCGCCGGTGCCGCCCCGCCCGAGGCGATGGCCCCGGTGGCCGCCTGCGGGGCGGCGCCGCGCACCAGGCTCCTGAAGAGGGGCGGCAGATCGTCGGCGTGGGCCTCACGCCGCATGGTGGCCAGGTCGAGCCGGATGGGCGCCAGGGTTGGCAGGCCGCTGTCGAGCGCGATGTCGAGCAGTGCGAGACCCTGTTCGGTCTCCAGCCCCACCATCCCGGCTCGTGCCAGCCGCGCCCGGTCGGCGTCCGTCATCCCCCCGGTCATCCCGGTGGCTTGGGCCCAATATCCCCAGGCCAGGGAGGTGGCGGGCAGGCCCTGGGCATGACGGTGCACGGCGAGCGCGTCCAGGAAGGCGTTGGCCGCCGCGTAGTTGCCCTGGCCCGCGGCGCCCAGCAGCCCGGCGGCCGCGGAGAACAACACGAACGCCGACAGCCCGGTGTCGCGGGTGAGCTCATGCAGATTCCACGCCGCGTCGGCCTTCGCCCGCAACACCTCATCGAGCTGGTCGGGCGTGAGCGCCTCCACCGTGGCATCGCGCAGCAGCCCGGCGGCGTGGACGACGGCGGTGAGCGGATGGCGGTCCGGAACGGTCTCCAGCAGCTTGGCCAGGGCGGCCCGGTCGGCCGCGTCACACGCCGCGATGGAGACATGTGCGCCGAGTTCGGTCAGTTCGGCCGCCAGTTCCGCGGCCCCCGGGGCGTCGGGGCCCCGACGGCTGATGAGCAGCAGCCGCCGTACGCCGTGGTGGGCCACCAGATGGCGGGCGGTGGCGGCGCCGAGGGTGCCCGTGCCACCGGTGATGAGGACCGTGCCCTCCGGATCGAGGGCGGTGGGGAGCGTCAGCACGATCTTGCCGATGTGGCGGGCCTGGCTGAAGTAGCGGAATGCCTCCGGAGCCCTGCGGATGTCCCACAACGTGGTCGGGAGCGGTTGTAGCGTCCCGTTCTCGAACAGCGTCGACAACTCGGCCAGCATCTGCTGGATACGGTCCGGACCCGCCCCGCCGACCAGGTCGAACGCGCGGTAGACGACCCCCGGATGGCGAGCGCCGACCTCCTCGGGGTCGCGGACGTCGGTCCGGCCCATGTCGATGAAGCGACCGCCGGGGGCCAGCAGCCGTAACGACGCGTCCATGAAGTCACCGGCCAGGGAATTGAGCACCACATCGACGGATCCGGCGGCGGTGCGGAAGACCTCCTCGAAGTCGAGGGTGCGCGAGGAGGCGATATGACGGTCGTCGAAACCGCGCTCCCGCAGGGCGTGCCACTTCGCGGGTCCCGCCGTGGCGAACACCTCGGCTTGCCAGTGGCGAGCCAGCTGCACGGCCGCCAGCCCCACCCCGCCGGTGGCCGCGTGCAGCAGCAGCTTCTCCCCGGCCCGCAGCCCCGCGAGATCGGCGAGACCGTAGTAGGCGGTGAGGAAGGCGGACGGTGTGGTGGCCGCCTGTGCATAGGACCACCCCGCGGGGATCCGGGTGATCATCCGGACGTCGGTGACGACCAGCGGTCCGGTGCCGTTGAACAGGCCCATGACCCGGTCGCCCACCGCGAACTCTTCGGTGCCGGGCCCCACTTCGACGACCACGCCCGCGCCGTCGCCGCCCAGTGGCCTGGGGTCCTCCACCATGCCCAGGGCCACGACGACGTCATGGAAGTTCACCCCGCCCGCCCGAAGCGCCACCCGGACCTCGCCCCGGCCCAGCGGGCGGGTGTTGTCCGGACAGTCGACCAGCGCCAGCTGGTCCAGGCTGCCGTGGCCGGTCAGCCCCAGACGCCACGTGGCCGACCCCTCCGGCGGGGCGAGCCGCTTGGCCGCGTCGTCGTGGACCAGCCGCGGTACGTACGCCACCCCGTCGCGCAGCGCCAGCTGGGGCTCGCCCGAGGCCACGGCGCCGGCCAGGGCCCGCCGCGAGTCGTCCCGTGTGTCGGGGTCGAGTCCGTCGAGGTCGAGTCCGTCGGGATCGAGTCCGTCGAGGTCGAGCAGCAGGACCCGGCCGGGGTTCTCCGACTGAGCGCTGCGCACCAGACCCCACACGGCGGAGGCGGGCAGATCGTGGACATCGTCATGGCTCTGCGGGGCGACCGCCCTACGAGTGACCACCGCCAGCCGGGTGTCGGCGAATTCGGGCGCGGCGAGGAACTCCCGCAGTACCCCGAGGGCCGCCCTGCCCAGGTCATGGGCGCGCTCCGCCGGATCGTCCCGGCCGTCGGCGGAAGAGCCGAAGAAGGCGAACACCACATCGGGGGCCGGGGACCCGTCCGCCATGGCCGCGCGCACCGCCGCGAGATCCGGGAGGTGGGAGGCGTCGGGCAGCGCGTCGGCCAGGGGACCGCCCTCCGGGCCGATCACGGCACAACGGCCCGCGGAGCCGCCCTCGGCCGGTGTCACCCGCGTCCAGACAGGCTGGAACAGCGAGTTCCTGCCCGCCGCACGCGCCCGGCCCAACTGCTCGTCCGGCACCGGGCGCAGGATCAGGTCGTCCACAACGGCCACGGCCGCGCCGGTCGGATCGGCCGCGAGCAGGGTGAGCCGGTCCGATGCCGTCGGGGTGATGCGGATCCGCAGGGTGTCCGCGCCGGTGGCGCGCAGCCGCAGACCACTCCAGGTGAACGGGAGCAGGATCCGGTGCGCGTCCTCGGAGCCGGGGGCGACGTCCAGAGCACGGGCGTGCAGCGCGGCGTCGAACAGGGCGGGATGGATGCCGTACGCGGCCGCGCCCTCGCGCTCCCCTTCGGGCAGGGCCACCTCGGCGTAGACATCGCCGTCCAGCCGCCACGCGGCGGTGAGGCCCTGGAAGGACGGTCCGTAGTGGTAGCCGTGGTCGGCGAGCTGCCGGTAGAAGTCCTCGACGGGCAGCGGTGTCGCCCCGGGAGGCGGCCAAGCCCCCTCCATAGCCGTGGAGTTGGACGCGGCGGAGGTGGCGAGCGCCCCGGTGGCATGCCGGGTCCAGGCCGCGTCGCCGGCGTCGCCCGCCGGCCGTGAATGCACCGTGATCGGACGCTCACCGGTGTGGTCGGGAGCGGCCACGGCGATCTGCACATCGACCGCCTCGCCCTGCGGAATCACCAGTGGTGCGTGCAGAGTCAGCTCCGCCACATGGTCACAGCCGGTCCGCGCGGCCGCGTGCAGGGCGAGCTCGGCGAAGGCGGTGCCCGGTAGCAGGACGGTGTCCAGCACCCGGTGGTCGTTCAGCCATGGATGAGTCCGCGGCGACAGCCGGCCGGTCAGCAGATGGGTGCCGCCCTCCGCGAGTTCCACGGCGGCGCCGAGCAGCGGATGCTCGGCGGACCCCAGCCCGAGGTCGCCCGGGTCGCCACTGTGGCCACCCCGCCCGTCCAGCCAGTACCGCCGCCGCTGGAAGGCGTAGGTGGGCAGGTCGATGGTGCGGGGTGCGGGGTCGGCGGGGAACCAGCGGGTCCAGTCGACCTCGACCCCGGCGGTGAACGCCTGCGCCACCGACCGCAGCAACTGGGCGTGGTCGCCGTGGTCCCGGCGCAGGGTCGGCACCGCGGCCGCGGGCACACCGGCTTCCTCGAAGGTCTCCTGCATGCCGATGGTGAGGACGGGGTGGGTGCTGGCTTCGATGAATACGCGGTGGCCGTCGTCGAGGAGTGCTCGTACGGCGTCGGCGAAGCGGACGCGTTCGCGGAGGTTCTTGATCCAGTACGTGGTGTCGAGCTTGCTGGTGTCCATGCGGGTGCCGGTGACGGTCGAGTAGAACGCCACCTCGGCCTGGACGGGCTCGATCCCCGACAGCAACTCCCTCAACTCGTCTGCGATTTCGTCGACTTGGGCGCTGTGGGAGGCGTAGTCCACGTCGATGAGTCGGGCGCGGTGGCCTGTTTGTTCGCATGCGGTGACGGTGTGGGCGACCTGGTTCGGGGGTCCGGAGACGACGACGGAGCCGGGTCCGTTGACGGCGGCGATGCCGACGTCGCGGGCTGGTTCGCCGAGGCTGGTGAGGAGTTCTTGGGTTTGGTGTTGGCTGAGGGTGAGGGAGGCCATGGCGCCGTGGCCGGCGAGGCGGCGGAGGGCGTGGGCGCGGAGGGCGACGATGCGGGCGCCTTCGTCGAGGGAGAGGGCTCCGGCGACGCAGGCGGCGGCGATTTCGCCTTGGCTGTGGCCGACGACGGCGGTGGGGGTGATGCCGTGGTGGTCCCATACGGCGGCCAGGGAGACCATGACGGCCCACAGAACCGGCTGGACGACGTCGACGCGGGCGAGGTCGGCGGCGTTGATTCCGCCGCGCAGGACTTCGGTCAGGGACCAGTCGACGTGGGGGGTGAGGGCTTGTTCGCATTCGGCGACGCGGGCGGCGAAGACGGGTGAGGCATCCAGCAGCCCCGCGCCCATGCCGAGCCATTGGGAGCCCTGGCCGGGGAAGACGAGGACGGGTCCGATGCCGCCGCTGGTGGTGGTGTTGGGTTCGATGATGGTGGGGTGGGTGGTGCCGGTGGCCAGGGCGTTGAGTCCGGTGAGGAGTTCGTCGCGGTGTTCGCCGACGATGACGGCGCGGTGGTCGAAGACGGACCGGGTGGCGATCAGTGACCAGCCGACTTCCGCCGGCGATACCTCGGGGTCGGTGGCCACTCGTTCGGCCAGTGCGCGTGCCTGACCACGCAGCGCCTCGGCGCCACGGCCGGACACCACCCACGGCACCACACCACCCGCCGAAACACCGTCGCCGTCGCCGTCGGTCGGCACCGTCGCGACGGATGGCGCCCCGGCGGGGGCGGGTGCCTGCTCCAGGATCAGATGGGCGTTCGTACCGGAGATCCCGAACGCGGACACACCGGCCCGGCGCGGACGCTCCCCGCGCGGCCACGCGACCGGCTCGGTCAGCAGCCGCACCGCACCCGACGCCCAGTCGGCGTGCGGCGTCGGCTCGTCGATGTGCAGCGAGGCGGGCAGCAGCTCATGCCGCATCGCCATCACCATCTTGATCACACTGGCCGCACCGGCGGCTGCCTGCGTGTGCCCCAGGTTGGACTTGATCGAGCCCAGCCACAGCGGCCGGTCCTCCGGCCTGCCCTGGCCGTACGTGGCCAGCAGCGCCTGGGCCTCGATCGGATCGCCGAGGGTGGTCCCGGTGCCGTGTCCGTCGACGGCGTCCACCTCGGCGGTGGACAGCTGCGCGTTGGCCAGGGCCTGCCGGATCACCCGCTGCTGCGACGGCCCGTTCGGAGCCGTAAGACCGTTGCTGGCCCCGTCCTGGTTGATCGCGGAACCCCGGATCACCCCGAGGACACGGCGGTTGCGGCGCTGCGCCTCACACAGACGCTCCAGGACGACCAACCCGGCGCCCTCGCCCCACCCCGTGCCATCGGCGGCCGCCGCGAACGGCTTGCAGCGGCCGTCCGGTGCCATGCCGCGCTGACGGGAGAACTCGATGAACGCGCCGGGCGTCGCCATCACGGCCACCCCACCGGCCAGCGCCAGATCGCATTCGCCGTGGCGCAGCGCCTGACACGCCAGGTGGATGGCGACCAGCGACGAGGAACACGCGGTGTCCACCGTGACCGCGGGCCCCTCCAGGCCGAGCGAGTACGCCACCCGCCCGGACACCACACTGCCGAGGTTCCCGGGGCCGACATAGCCCTCCACCTCGCTGGTGATGTCACCGATGACCGACAGATAATCATGCGAACCCACCCCGGCGAACACCCCGGTGTTGCTGCCGCCCAGCGCCGCCCGATTGAGCCCAGCGCGTTCGAACGCCTCCCACGCGGTCTCCAGCAGCAGCCGCTGCTGGGGGTCCATGGCCTGGGCCTCACGGGGGCTGATGTCGAAGAAGGCCGCGTCGAACTCGGTCGCGTCGTAACAGAATCCGCCCTGGTCCACATACGACTTCCCATAGCTTTCGGGATCCGGGTCGAACAGCTCCTCAACGCCCCAACCCCGGTCCGCGGGAAAGCCGGAGACGGCGTCCTCGCCGTCCCGCACCAGCCGCCACAGCTCCTCCGGCGACCGCACCCCGCCCGGATAGCGGCAGGCCATGCCCACGATCGCGATGGGCTCCGGCTCGGCGGACTCGGCCTCCCGCAGACGCTCACGGGTCTGGCGCAACTCGGCCGTGACCCACTTGAGGTGGTCGAGCAGCTTCTCTTCGTTCGACATCTAGCGGAGGCTCCTTGGCGCGTCGCGGAGGATGGGGGTCATCGGGCTCACGACTTTCCGAGCTCGTCGGACTTCCCGAACTCGTCGGAGATGAGGTCGAAGATGTCTTCTGCCGTCGCCGTCTCGAGATCGCTGTGGGCCGCGGAACGCTCCGTTTCCCGTTCCGTGTCGCTCCACTTGGCCAGCAGCAGCCGCAGCCGCCCGGTGATCCGGCGACGGGCCGCCTCGTCCACCGCCGATGGCTCCGAGACCGAGTCCCACCGGTCGAGCTCCGAGAGCAGATGTCCCTCGGAGGTCAGCTGCCCCTCGACGAGCCGCTCGCGCAGATAGTCGGCCAGCTCCTTGGGGGTGGGGTGGTCGAAGACGAGGGTGGGCGGAAGGTCGAGCCCGGTGGCGGCGGAGAGCCGGTGCCCGAATTCGACGGCCGTGAGGGAGTCGAACCCCAGCTCCTGGAACGGCTGGGCGGGTGGGACCGCGTCGATGCTCGGATGGCCGAGGATCGCGGCGGCGTGCGTCTGGATGTGATGGAGCAGAAGCTGATGCTGCTGGGCGGGGGAGCCGGTGGTCAGCTGCCGCTGAAGCGAGCCGCTCAACGTCACGTCGGCGTCCGGGGTGGCATCGGCGCCCGGCGACGCGGTGGCGGCCAGGTCGGACAGCAGCGGGCTGGGCCGCTGCGCGGTGAAACCGGCCGGGAACCTCTCCCAGTCGATGTCCGCGATGGTGATCGTGGTGTCGGCGTGGTCCAGGGCGTGCTGGAGCGAGGCGATGGCGAGATCGGTGTCCAGGGGACGCATCCCGCGCCGGCGGTAGTAGTCGATGACGGCCTCGTCGGCGGCCATGCCCGCATCGCTCCACGGCGCCCAGGCGAGGCTGGTGGCGGGCAGGCCACGGGCGCGGCGGTGCTCGGCGAGGGCGTCCAGATAGGCGTTGGCGGCGGCGTACGAGGGCTGTCGGCTACCGCCCCACGCGGCCGCGCCGGACGAGAAGAGCACAAAGGCGCTGAGGTCGAGGTCTCGGGTGAGCTCATGGAGATGGGCGGCCGCGAGCGCCTTGGGCCGCAGCACCGCCGCGATCCCCGGAAGGTCCAGCTCGGCGAGCGGGGTGTTCTCCGCGAGCCCGGCGGCGTGGACGACGGCGGTAAGGGGGTGTTCGGCGGGGATGGTGCCGAGGAGATGCCGGAGTGCGGTGCGGTCGGCCACGTCGCAGGCCGTGATGGTGACGTCCGTGCCCAACACGGTGAGTTCTTGGGCGAGTTGGGTGGCGCCGGGGGCGTCGGGGCCGGAGCGGCTGACGAGGTGGATGCGGGGTGCGCCTTGGCGGGCGAGCCAGCGGGCCACATGGGCGCCAAGACCGCCGGTGCCGCCGGTGATCAGAGTCGTACCGGCGGGGCGCCACGCGGTGGGCGCGGTGTCCGGGCAGGCGGCGCGCTCCAGCCGGCGGGCCAGGGCGGTGGCGCGGATCGCCACCTGGTCCTCGGGCTGACCGGGCGCCAGTACGGCGGCGATACGGGCGGGGGTACGGGCGTCCACGTCGGCCGGGAGGTCGATGAGACCGCCCCAGAGGTGGGGGTGCTCCAGCGCCGCGACCCGGCCCATACCCCAGATCTGAGCCTGGTGCGGGTGGGGGAGCGGATCGGTGGCGGTGGCGGCCACCGCACCCTGGGTGACGCACCACAGGGGCGCGATCGGCGGCGTCTTGCCGAGGGCCTGGACAACGGCGGCCGTGGCGGCCAGCCCGGCGGGGACGGACGGGTGATCGGGGTGCGGCGTCTGGTCGAGCGCGAGCAGACTCAGAATGCCCTCGGGTGTGCTGCCGTCGGGGAGATGTGAGAGCAGTGGGGCGAGGGCGTCACGTCGGGCCTCCGCGCCATCGAGCGACAGGACTTCATGGGCCGCGCCATGGGCGTCCAGCGCCTGGACGGTGGCGTGGACGGCCGGGTGCTCCTCCAGCCCGCAGGGCACGAGCAGCAGCCAGGTTCCGCTGAGCGCCGGCGCGGCGGCGGGGTCCGGCAGCTGCTTCCACGCGATGCGATAGCGCCAGGAGTCGATGGTGGACCGTTCGCGGTGCCGACGCCGCCAGGTCGACAGTACGGGGAGCGCGGGCAGCAGCGCGTCGACGCCGGGGCCGTCCTTGTCCAGCTGGAGTGTGCTGGTGAGGGCATCGACGTCGAGCTCCTCGATGGCGTCCCAGAGCCTGGCCTCGGCCGGGTGGTGGCCGTTGAGACGGCCGTCGGCGCGCGGGGCGGGCGGGGCGAGCCAGTAGTGCTGGTGGTGGAAGGCGTAGGTGGGGAGGTCGATGGTGCGGGGGGTGGGGGTGGCGGGGTACCAGCTGGTCCAGTCGATGGTGGTGCCGTGGGTGTGGAGTTGGGCGAGGGTGTGGGTGAGGGCGTGGGTGTCGGGTTGTTTGTGGGTGAGGGTGGAGGTGATGAGGGGTGTGGGTCGGTCGGTGGGGTTTTCGGTGGTGTGGTGGTGGAGGGTGTGGTGGGTGGCGGTGGCGAGGGTGGGGTCGGGGCCGAGTTCGAGGTAGACGGCGGTGTGGGGTGTGGTGTGGGTGATGGCGGGGTGGAAGTGGACGGGTTGGCGGATGTGTTGGGCCCAGTACTCAGGCGTCGCGATCTGCTCGCCCGCGGGTTCTCCGGTGAGGTTGCTGATGAGGGGAATGGTGGGCGGGTGGTAGGTCAGCCCGCTGATGGCTTCCTTGAAGGGTTCGAGGATGGGGTCCATCAGGGGGGAGTGGAAGGCGTGGCTGACGGTCAGTGTCCTGGTTTTGCGGCCCTTGGCCGCCCAGGTGGCGCTGATGTCGGCGATGAGGTCGGCGGGTCCGGAGATGACGGTGTTGCCGGGGGTGTTGAGGGCGGCGATGCTGACCTGGCCGTTGTGCGCGGTGAGGTCGTGGGTGAGTTCGTCGGGGGTGGCGGCGATGGTGGCCATGCCTCCGCCCTCGGGAAGCCCTCCCATGAGGGTGGCGCGGGCGGCGACGAGGTGGCAGGCGTCGGGGAGGTCGAAGACCCCGGCGATGTGGGCGGCGGCGATTTCTCCGATCGAGTGTCCGATGACGGCGTCGGGTCGTACGCCGACGGAGTCGAGGAGTCGTGCCAGGGCGATGTGCAGTGCGAACAGTCCGGCCTGGGCGTACGTCGTGTGGTCCAGTAGCGCCGCCTGTTCGGGGTCGCGGCTGAAGACCAGTTCCCGTAGCGGGTGTTCCAGATGCGGGTCGAGCAGACCGCACACCTCGTCGAAGGCTTCGGCGAAGACGGGGAAGCGGTCGTAGAGTTCGGCGCCCATGCCGGGGCGTTGGCTGCCCTGTCCGCTGAACAGGAACACGGTCTGACCGGTGGACTCGGCCGTCTCCCCGGGGTGTACGAGACCCGGGTGCGGTTCTCCGGTGGCCAGTGCCTCCAGCCCGGCCACCAGCTCTTCGCGGTCCTGCCCGATGACCACGGCGCGGTGGTCGAAGAGCGTCCTGGATCGCAGCAGGGACCAGCCCACCTCCGAGGCGCTTACCTCGGGCTCGCCGATGATGTGCCCGGTCAGCGCCCGCGCCTGGCCTCGTAGCGCCACGGCGCTCTGTGCGGAGATCACCCAGGGCACCACACCAGCGGCGTCCGATACGGGAGCGGGCTCCATCGGCTCGGGGGCCTGCTCCAGGATGAGATGGGCGTTCGTACCGGAGATGCCGAAGGAGGAGATCCCCGCCCGGCGGGGCCGCTCGCCGTGCGGCCATGGGATGGATTCGGTGAGCAGGCGCAGGTCGCCCGCGCTCCAGTCGACATTCGGGGTCGGTTCGTCGATGTGCAGTGAGGCGGGCAGCACGCCGTGGCGCATCGCCATCACCATCTTGATGACCCCGGCCACTCCGGCGGCGGCCTGGGTGTGGCCGATGTTGGACTTGATGGAGCCGAGCCACAGCGGCTGGCTCTCCGGCCGTTCCTGGCCGTACGTGGCCAGCAGTGCCTGCGCCTCGATCGGATCGCCGAGGGTGGTCCCGGTGCCATGTGCCTCGACGGCGTCCACGTCGGACGGTGACAGCCGGGCGTTGGCGAGCGCCTGCCGGATCACCCGCTGCTGCGAGGGCCCGTTCGGCGCGGTCAGGCCGTTGCTGGTGCCGTCCTGGTTGACGGCGGAGCCACGGACGACGGCCAGCACCCGGTGGCCGTTGCGCCGCGCGTCCGACAGCCGTTCCAGCAGGACGAGACCAACGCCCTCGCCCCACACCATGCCGTCCGCCGCGGCCGCGAACGGTTTGCACCGTGCGTCGGGCGCCAGACCGCGCTGGCGGGAGAACTCGATGAACGCGCCCGGGGTGGCCATCACCGTCACCCCGCCGGCCAGGGCCATCGTGCATTCGCCCTGCCGTAGGGCCTGGGATGCCAGATGCATGGCCACGAGCGAGGACGAACAGGCGGTGTCCACCGTGACCGCTGGCCCTTCGAGGCCGAAGGAGTAGGCCACCCGGCCGGACACCACACTGCCGATATTGCCCGTGGCGACATAGCCTTCGACGTCGCTCGCCGTATCGCCGGTGAGGGAGATGTAGTCCTGGGACGTCACCCCCGCGAACACGCCCGTGTCGCTGCCCGCGAGTGTGTCCCGGTCCAGGCCCGCGCTCTCGAAGGTCTCCCACGCGGTTTCCAGGAGCAGTCGCTGCTGCGGGTCCATGGCGACCGCCTCGCGCGGGCTGATGCCGAAGAACGCGGGATCGAACTCGGCCGCCTGGTAGAGGAATCCGCCCTCGCGGACATAGCTCGTACCCGAGCGGTCGGGATCGGGGTCGTAGAGCGCGTCCAGATCCCAGTTGCGGTCGGTGGGCATCTCCGCGATGGCGTCGCGATGGGCCATGACCAGGTCCCACAGCTCCTTCGGGGAGTGTGCGTCGCCGGGGTAGCGGCAGGCCATGCCGACGATCGCGATCGGCTCGTCCTGGGCGGCTGCGGTGGTCGGGGTGTGAGCGGTGACGGCCATCTGCTGACCAGTGAGTTCGGCGCGCAGATACGTGGCGAGGGCGTTGGGCGTGGGGTGGTCGAAGACGAGCGCGGGCGCGAGGTCGATTCCGGTGGCGGTGGCGAGCTGGTTGCGCAGCTCCACGGCCGTCAGGGAGTCGAACCCGAGCTCCTGGAACGGCTGGCCGGGCGGGACGGCGTCCGGTCCGGAATGCCCCAGGACCGAGGCCGCGAGGGACTGGATCCGCTCGAGGAGGAGCTGGTGCTGCTGCTCGGGTGTGGCGGCAGCGAGCCGCTGCTGGAGCGAGGTGCCGACGGACGTGTCCGTGGACGTACCCGTGGTTCGCCCGGTGGGGTCCTCGGCGGCCGTGACCAGCTCGTCGAGAAGGGGGCTGGGGCGCTGCGCGGTGAACGCCGTCGGGAACCTCTCCCAGTCGATGTCCGCCACGGTGACCGTGGTGTCACGGTGGTCCAGGGCGTGCTGGAGCGATGCCACGGCCAGTTCGGGGCTCAGCGGGGACAGCCCGCGCCGTCCGTAGAACGCGAGCGCGGTCTCGTCGGCGGCCATGCCCGCGTCGCCCCAGGGGCCCCAGGCGAGGCTGGTGGCGGGGAGTCCCCGGGCGCGGCGGTGTTCGGCGAGCGCGTCGAGATAGGTGTTCGCGGCGGCGTAGGCTCCTTGCCGACTGCCGCCCCACGCGGCAGCGCCGGACGAGAAGAGCACGAAGGCGCTGAGGTCGAGCCCCTGCGTCAGCTCATGCAGATGGGCGGCGGCCAGGGCCTTGGGCCCGAGCACATGCTGTAGTCGCTCCGGCCCCAGATCGGCGATGAGCTCGGTGTCCGACGTTCCGGCGGCGTGGATGACGGTGGTGAGGGGGTGTTCGGCGGGGATCGTGTCGAGGAGGCGCTGGAGAGCGGCCCGGTCGGAGGCGTCGCAGGCGGTGATGGTGACGGTCGTGCCCAGGTCGGTGAGTTCTTGGGCGAGTTGGGTGGCGCCGGGTGCGTCGGGGCCGGAGCGGCTGATGAGGTGGAGATGGGGCGCGCCGTGGCGGGCGAGCCAGCGGGCGACATGGGCGCCCAGACCGCCGGTGCCGCCGGTGATGAGAGTGGTGCCCGTGGGCTGCCAGGTCCTGGGGGCAGTGGTGGGCGTACCGGCCCTACGGAGGCGCCGGGCGTAGCTGCCGGTGGCACGGATGGCGGTCTGGTCCTCCGGCCCACCGGGGGCGAGCAGGGCGGCCAGGCGGTCCGCGGTGTGGTGGTCGATGACGGTCGGGAGGTCGATCAGGCCACCCCAGCGGCGAGGGTGCTCCAGGGCCGCGGCGCGGCCAAGTCCCCAGGTCTGCGCCTGCCGCGGGCTGGGGAGCGGATCGCCGGGACCGGCGGCGACGGCGCCTTGAGTGAGGCACCACAGGGGCGCCGGGATCTCGGCGTCGCCGAGGGCCTGGACGAGCACGGTGGTCGCGGCCAGCCCGGAGGGCACGGCGGCGTACAGGGGGTGCGGCTCGTCGTCGAGGGCGAGCAGGCTCAGCACTCCGACGGGTTCGCCCTCCGTGGCCAGACGCGTGAGGTGGTCCGCCAGGGCGTCGCGATCAACGGTACGGGCATCGAGCACATGGCGGAGCGGAGTGGCGCCGTGGCTGGTCAGGGTCTGTGCGGCGGTTGCCACGGCAGGGTGGTCGGCCTGGCCCGCGGGGATGATCAGCAGCCAGGTGCCGGTGAGGTCCGGACGCGTGGAAGGAGTGGGAAGGCGCTTCCAAGTGGTCCGATATCGACATGAATTGATGACCGACCGCTCCCGGTGCTGTCGCCGCCAGGCGGACAGCGTCGGGAGAACAGCGCCCAGCATGGGCTGCTGATCCGCCGGTGAGTCGATGGTCGCCGCCAGAGCTTCCAGATCCTCGCGCTCCACCGCCTCCCAGAACTCCCTGTCGACCAGAGCCGCTGTCTCGATGGGCTCCGGTCCGGAGGGGGTGGCGGACGACAGCCAGTAGTGCTGGTGGTGGAAGGCGTAGGTGGGGAGGCCGATGGTGCGGGGGGTGGGGGTGGCGGGGTACCAGCTGGTCCAGTCGATGGTGGTGCCGTGGGTGTGGAGTTGGGCGAGGGTGTGGGTGAGGGCGTGGGTGTCGGGTTGTTTGTGGGTGAGGGTGGACGCGATCAGTGGCGTGGGTCGGTTGGTTTCGGTGGTGTGGTGGTGGAGGGTGTGGTGGGTGGCGGTGGCGAGGATGGGGTCGGGGCCGAGTTCGAGGTAGACGGCGGTGTGGGGTGTGGTGTGGGTGATGGCGGGGTGGAAGTGGACGGGTTGGCGGATGTGTTGGGTCCAGTAGTCGGGGGTGGTGATGTGTTCGTCGGCTGGTTGTCCGGTGAGGTTGCTGATGAGGGGGATGGTGGGCGGGTGGTAGGTCAGTCCGCTGATGGCTTCCTTGAATGGCGCCAGGATTGGGTCCATCAGGGGGGAGTGGAAGGCGTGGCTGACGGTCAGTGTCCTGGTTTTGCGGCCCTTGGCCGCCCAGGTTGTGCTGATCTCGGCGATGAGGTCTACGGGTCCGGAGATGACGGTGTTGCCGGGGGTGTTGAGGGCGGCGATGCTGACCTGGCCGTTGTGTGTGGTGAGGTCGTGGGTGAGTTCGTCGGGGGTGGCGGCGATGGTGGCCATGCCTCCGCCCTCGGGAAGCCCTCCCATGAGAGTGGCGCGGGCCGCGACGAGGTGGCAGGCGTCGGGGAGGTCGAAGACCCCGGCGATATGGGCGGCAGCGATCTCCCCGATCGAATGCCCGATGACGGCGTCGGGTCGTACGCCGACGGAGTCGAGGAGTCGTGCCAGGGCGATATGCAGTGCGAACAGCCCGGCCTGGGCGTAGGTGGTGTGATCCAGCAGCCCGGTACGCTCCGGATCGCTGTCGAAGACCACCTGCCGTAGCGGGTGTTCCAGATGCGGATCGAGCAGACCGCACACCTCGTCGAAGGCTTCGGCGAAGATGGGGAATCGGTCGTAGAGTTCGGCGCCCATGCCGGGGCGTTGGCTGCCCTGTCCGCTGAACAGGAAAACGGTCTGACCGGTGGGCTCGGCCTTCTCCCCGGGCTCCACCAGGCCCGGATGCGGCTCTCCGGCGGCCAGCGCCTCCATCCCGGCCACCAGCTCTTCGCGGTCCTGGCCGATGACCACGGCGCGGTGGTCGAAGAGCGTCCTGGAGCGCAGCAGGGACCAGCCCACCTCGGCAGCACTCACCTCGGGGTCGGCGTTCACCCGTTCGGCCAGCGCCCGCGCCTGGCCTCGTAACGCCTCCGTACCGCGCGCCGACACCACCCACGGCACCGGCCCGCCCATCGGCTCCGCCGAGTACGCCTCGACGGCTTCGGCCGCCTCGGGCGCCTGCTCCACGATGACATGCGCATTGGTCCCGCTGATGCCGAAGGACGAGACCCCCGCTCGGCGCGGATGCTCGCCCCGCGGCCACTCCCGTGCCTCGGCCAGCAGACGGACATCGCCCGCGTTCCAGTCGACATTCGGGGTCGGTTCGTCGATGTGCAGTGAGGCGGGCAGCACCCCGTGGCGCATCGCCATCACCATCTTGATGACCCCGGCCACTCCGGCGGCGGCCTGGGTGTGGCCGATGTTGGACTTGATGGACCCCAGCCACAGCGGACGCCCCTCGGGCCGCTCCTGCCCGTACGTGGCCAGCAGCGCCTGCGCCTCGATCGGATCGCCGAGCGTGGTTCCGGTGCCGTGTCCCTCCACCACATCGACCTCTGCCGGCGACAGCCGGGCGTTGGCGAGCGCCTGGCCGATCACTCGCTGCTGCGAGGGCCCGTTCGGCGCGGTCAGCCCGTTGCTGGTGCCGTCCTGGTTGACCGCGGAGCCACGGATCACGGCCAGCACCCGGTGGCCGTTGCGCCGCGCGTCCGACAGCCGTTCCAGCAGCAGCAGCCCGGCGCCTTCGCCCCAGCCGGTGCCGTCGGCCGCCGACGCGAACGGCTTGCACCGGCCGTCGGCCGCCAGACCGCGTTGCCGGGAGAACTCGATGAAGGTGGTCGGCGTGGCCATCACCGTCACGCCACCCGCCAGCGCCATCGTGCACTCGCCCTGTCGCAGCGCCTGGGCGGCCAGATGCATGGCCACCAGCGAGGACGAGCACGCCGTATCCACCGTCACCGCGGGGCCCTCGAGGCCGAACGCATACGCCACCCGGCCCGACATGACACTCGGCGTACCGCCCGCGAGCAGATACCCCTCGACCTCCCGCGCCGAGGAGTTGCCGGAGGCGCCGTAGCCCTGATAGGTGCCGCCCGCGAAGACGCCGGTGGCGCTCCCGGCGAGCGTGTCCCGGTCCAGGCCCGCGCTCTCGAAGGTCTCCCACGCGGTTTCCAGGAGCAGCCGCTGCTGCGGGTCCATGGCGAGCGCCTCACGCGGGCTGATGCCGAAGAACGCCGCGTCGAACCCGGCCGCGTCGTGGAGGAAACCGCCCTCGCGCGCATAGCTGGTGCCCAGACGCTCGGGGTCGGGATCGAAGAGCGTGTCCAGGTCCCAGCCGCGGTCGGCGGGCATCTCCCTGATGGCGTCCCGGCCCGCGACGACCAGTTCCCACAGCTCCTCCGGAGAGCGCACGCCGCCCGGGTAGCGGCAGGCCATGCCGACGATCGCGATCGGCTCGTCGTCGGCGGCCGCGGACGACGTGTGGGTGGTGACGGCGGCCTTCTCCCCCGTGAGTTCGGCGCTCAGATATGTGGCGAGCGCGTTCGGCGTCGGATGGTCGAAGACCAGCGCCGGAGCGAGAGCGAGGCCGGTCGTGGCGGCGAGCTGATTGCGCAGCTCGACCGCGGTGAGGGAGTCGAAGCCCAGCTCCTGGAAGGGCTGCCCCGGGGGGATCGCGTCCAGGCCGGAGTGGCCGAGGATCGTCGCGGCCAGGGTCTGGATATGGCGGACCAGGAGCTGATGGCGCTGCGCGGCGGGCGCCGCGCTGAGCTGTTGCCGCAGCGGATTGTCGTCGGCCGCGATGGCCGTGGACGTGGCGGGCTCCGCGCTCGACGGCATCAGCCGGGTGAGGAACGGGCTCGGGCGCTGCGCGGTGAACGTACGGCCGAACCTCTCCCAGTCGACATCCGCGATCGTGACGGCGGTGTCGTCGTGTGTCAGCGCGTGTTGCAGCGACGCGATGGCGAGGCCGGTCGGGAGCGGGGAGAGCCCCCGCCGCTCGAGGTGGGAGAGCGTGTGCTGGTCGGCGGCCATGCCCGCCTCGCCCCACGGCCCCCAGGCGAGGCTGGTGGCGGGCAGACCCCGGGCGCGGCGGTGCTCGGCGAGCGCGTCCAGGTAGGTGTTCGCGGCGGCGTAGGCGGCCTGTTGCCCACTGCCCCACGTCGCGGCGTTCGACGAGAAGAGTACGAAGGCCGTGAGATCGAGGTCCTGGGTGAGGTCGTGCAGATGCGCGGCGGCCAGCGCCTTGGACCGCAGAACGGGCTGCAACCGCCCGGGGTCCAGCTCGCCGATCTGCCCCAGTTCCATCGTGCCGGCGGTGTGGATGACCGTGGTGAGGGGGTGTTCGGCGGGGACGGCGTCGATGAGCCGCCGGAGCGCGGCGCGGTCGGAGACATCGCAGGCGGTGATGGTGACGTCTGTCCCCAGCGCGGTGAGCTCCTCGCTGAGCTCGGCCGCGCCGGGCGCGTCGGGCCCGGAACGGCTGACGAGGTGGAGACGGGGTGCGCCCCGGTCGGCCAGCCAGCGGGCGACCTGAGCGCCGAGACCTCCGGTGCCACCGGTGATGAGCGTGGTGCCCGACGGCTCCCAGGGAGCGGGGGCGGGGACGGTGTCGGCGGCGGGCACACGCGTGAGGCGGCGTGCGTACGTACCGGTGGTGCGAATGGCGACCTGGTCCTCGGCCTGCCCGGGGGCGAGCAGGGCCGCCAGCCGACCCGCGGTGTGGTGGGTCATGGTGACGGGCAGATCGATGAGACCGCCCCAGCGCTGCGGATGCTCCAGCGCGGCCACGCGGCCGAAACCCCAGATCGGCGACTGCTCGGGGTGGGGGAGGAGGTCGCTGCGGCTGGTGGCGACGGCGCCCTGCGTGACACACCACAGGGGCGCGCTGAATCCCGCGTCGATTCCTGCGTCATCGAGGGCCTGGAGGAGGGCGGTGGTGGCACTGAGCCCGGCGGACACCGCGGAGTGGCCGGCGAGCGGTTCCGTGTCGAGGGCGAGCAGGCTGATGACCCCGGCGGGCTGGGACTCCTCGGTCAGCTGGTCGAGACGTTCGCGGAACGTGGCGCGATCGACGTGATGAGCTTCGACCGCGTACGGGAGCGCCGTGGCGCCGTGCGCCCGCAGCGCCTGGAGGGTGACCTGGACTGTGGTGTGCTCCTCCTGCCCGGCAGGGACGACCACCAGCCAGGTGCCGGTCAGGGCCGGGGCGGCCGGGTCGGGGAGCTGCTGCCACGTGGCCCGGTAGCGCCAGGAGTCCACGGTGGAGCGTTCACGGTGCTGACGCCGCCAGGCGGACAGTACGGGGAGTGCGGGCAACAGGGCGTCGATGCCGGGGCTGTCCTTGTCCAGCTGGAGTGTGCTGGTGAGGGCGTCGACGTCGAGCTCCTCGATGGCATGCCAGAGCTGCGCCTCGGCCGGGTCCCCGGCAGCCCCCTCGAAGCTCGTACGGGCGGCGGGCGGGGCCAGCCAGAAGCGCTGGTGCTGGAAGGCATACGTCGGCAACCCGACGACCCGGGGGGCCGGGTCGGCCGGGAACCAACTGGTCCAGTCGACATTGACACCGACGGTGTGCAGCCGGGCGAGCGTGTGGGTGAGGGCCTGCGCGTCGGGCTGCTTACGGGTGAGGGTGGACGCGATCAGCGGCGTCGGTCGGTCGGTTTCGGTGGTGTGGTGGTGGAGGGTGTGGTGGGTGGCGGTGGCGAGGGTGGGGTCGGGGCCGAGTTCGAGGTAGACGGCGGTGTGGGGTGTGGTGTGGGTGATGGCGGGGTGGAAGTGGACGGGTTGGCGGATGTGTTGAGCCCAGTACTCAGGCGTCGCGATCTGCTCGTCGGCTGATTGCCCGGTGAGGTTGCTGATGAGGGGAATGGTGGGCGGGTGGTAGGTCAGCCCGCTGATGGCTTCCTTGAACGGCGCCAGGATCGGGTCCATCAAGGGGGAGTGGAAGGCGTGGCTGACGGTCAGTGTCCTGGTCTTGCGGCGCTTGGCCGCCCAGGTGGCGCTGATGTCGGCGATGAGGTCGGCGGGTCCGGAGATGACGGTGTTGCCGGGGGTGTTGAGGGCGGCGATGCTGACCTGGCCGTTGTGCGCGGTGAGGTCGTGGGTGAGTTCGTCGGGGGTGGCGGCGATGGTGGCCATGCCTCCGCCGGTGGGGAGTCCTCCCATGAGGGTGGCGCGGGCGGCGACGAGGTGGCAGGCGTCGGGGAGGTCGAAGACTCCGGCGATATGGGCGGCGGCGATCTCCCCGATCGAGTGCCCGATGACGGCGTCGGGTCGTACGCCGACGGATTCGAGGAGCCGCGCCAGGGCGATGTGCAGTGCGAACAGCCCGGCCTGGGCGTAGGTGGTGTGGTCCAGTAGCGCCGCCTGTTCGGGGTCGCGGCTGAAGACCAGTTCCCGTAGCGGGTGTTCCAGATGCGGATCGAGCAGACCGCACACCTCGTCGAAGGCTTCGGCGAAGACGGGGAAGCGGTCGTAGAGTTCGGCACCCATACCGGGGCGCTGGCTCCCCTGTCCGCTGAACAGGAACACCGTCTGCCCGACCACCTCGGCGGCCCCGCCGGGGTGCACCAGGCCCGGATGCGGCTCTCCGGCGGCCAGTGCCTCCAGCCCGGCCACCAGCTCTTCGCGGTCCTGGCCGATGACCACGGCGCGGTGGTCGAAGAGCGTCCTGGAGCGCAGCAGGGACCAGCCCACCTCAGCGGCACTCACCCCCGGGTCGGCGTTCACCCGTGCCACCAGCGCCCGCGCCTGGCCCCGTAACGCCTCCGTACCGCGCGCCGACACCACCCACGGCACCGGCCCACCCACCGGCTTCGGCGACTCCACCGGCTCCGCCTCGGCGACCCCCTCCGGGGCCTGCTCCAGGATCAGATGGGCGTTCGTCCCGGAGATGCCGAACGACGAGACCCCCGCCCGCCGCGGATGCTCGCCACGCGGCCACTCCCGCGCCTCGGTCAGCAGATGGACATCGCCCGCGCTCCAGTCCACATGGGGCGTCGGTTCGTCGATGTGCAGTGAGGCCGGCAGTACCTCGTGGCGCATCGCCATCACCATCTTGATGACCCCGGCCGCACCCGCGGCCATCTGCGCATGCCCGATGTTGGACTTGATGGACCCCAGCCACAGCGGACGTCCCTCGGGCCGCTCCTGCCCGTACGTGGCCAGCAGCGCCTGGGCCTCGATCGGATCGCCCAGCGACGTACCCGTACCGTGTGCCTCCACCGCGTCCACCTCGGACGCCGAAAGCCGGGCGTTGGCGAGCGCCTGCCGGATCACCCGCTGCTGCGAGGGCCCGTTCGGCGCGGTCAGCCCGTTGCTGGAGCCGTCCTGGTTGACCGCCGTGCCCCGGATCACGGCCAGGACCTCGTGGCCGTTGCGCCGCGCGTCCGACAGCCGTTCCAGCAGCAGGACGCCCACGCCCTCGGCCAGGGTCATGCCGTCGCTGTTGGCCGAGAACGCCTTGGACCTGCCGTCCGGCGCGAGCCCCCGCAGCTCGCTGAAGCCGATGAACGGTGCGGTCGAGGACATCACGGCCACGCCCCCGGCGAGCGCCATATCGCATTCGCCCTGCCGGATCGCCTGGCAGGCCAGATGCATGGCCACCAGGGAGGAGGAGCACGCGGTGTCCACCGTCACCGCGGCCCCTTCGAGACCGAGGGTGTACGCCACCCGGCCGGACACCACGCTGGCGGAATTGCCGATGGTGAAGTAGCCGGCCGAGCCCTCGGGCACCTGGGAGGCGTCGGAGCAGTAGTCGAGGTGATCGCAGCCGATGAAGGTGCCGGTCCGGCTGCCCCGCAGCGACTCCGGGTCGACCCCGGCGTGCTCGATGGCCTCCCAGGACGCCTCCAGGGCCAGCCGCTGCTGCGGCGCCATCCCAAGGGCCTCGCGGGGGCTGATGCCGAAGAACGTGGCGTCGAATCCCGCGGGGTCGTCGATGAAGCCGCCCTCGCGCGTATAACTCGTCCCCGGATGGTCCGGGTCGGGGTGGAAGAGGTTCTCCAGATCCCAGTTGCGGTCGGTGGGGAGTTCCGAAATGGCGTCCCGCTCCGTCGCGACCAGTTCCCACAGTTCTTCGGGGGACCGTACGCCGCCGGGGAAGCGGCAGGACATTCCCACGATGGCGACCGGCTCATGCCCCGCGGACTCGACATCCTTCAGACGGCGCTGCGTCTGCCGGAGATCCGCCGTCACCCGCTTCAGATAGTCGAGCAGCTTCTCTTCATTGCTCGCCATGGTCGGCCACCCCCACTTCCCTCGGTCCGGAATGCTGAACGCTATTGGCGGCGGCAGTCGTAACTGCCTTGCAAAGTACTTCCGTCGGGGAAGGTGAAGCTCGTGGTGTCCTTGAAATGCCCTGGTCCGAGCACCTGGTAGTCATCCTTGAGGTCCAGCTTCACGCCCGTCGTCTGCCCGGAGGCATTCGGTGTGATCACCTGGGTGAGGGGCCCCTTGAATATCAGGTGGCCGTCCTTCCAGCCGGACGAGGTGTAGTTTCCGGAGGAACCCCAGTTGTCGTGGTACTGGGTGATGAATGTCCCGTCCACGGGATTCCAGCCGAAGGACGAACGGCCGACCACGCTTCCGGGTTCGAGCGTGGCGTCCGTGTAGAGGTAATGCCCGCCCAGGGCCCGCTTGGTGTTCAGCTTCAGCACCGCCGGCTTTCCGCCCGGCGGTGGGGTGTAGTCGCAGGTGTAGGAGCCGAGCAGAAAGTCCAGGTCGCGGATCTGCGGGGGAGCGGGGAGCGGATTCCTGCCGCGCGGCGGTTTGGCTCTGGTATCGGGCTCGGCGTTCACCGGGGAGACGGTGAGCGCGATCAGGCTCACCGCGGCCACGCCCACGACACCGGCCGGGACCTGCCGGGTCCACCTCCTCCGCCGCGCCGTGCCCCGCGGTTCCCGTTCCTCCGAGCTTTCGGTACGCACACTCGACTCCCAACCGTCAATCGGGCGCTGACCTGCGGCTGAGCCGCCTCCTCTGCGGCCTGTCCGGATACGGCGACCATCATTTGTGCCGCCACCAAAGTGGGTCTAACGCCCGGCTTGGTCTCCTCCCGGACGAGACGTGGCATCGCATGAGCCAACGCATGAGCCCACGCATTGGCCATCGCATTAGCCCAGCTTTAGCCCGCCCACCGACCATGAATGCCGACCATGGCGACGAGGAGGATGACGATGAGCGGCTGGCCGGAGCTGGAGAAGTACATCGATCGGGCGCCCACCTCGAAGGAGATGATGGCCTGGATCGAACTGATCGTCAGCCAGGGCATTCGCCGGGCGGGCTATCCGGCGGACGGCTGGACCGAGGAGTGGGCCGCCGAACAATTCCGGGAGACGGGCCTGGCGGACGTACGGCTGGAGCCGTTGGACACGCCCATCTGGCGGCCGCGGTCCGCCGCCTTCGAGATCTGGCCCACCGACCGGCCCGATGAGGTCATCCGCTTCGAGGGACTCGCCCTGCCGTACACCACCCCGACCGAGGGCACCGAGGGCCGGCTGGTGCGGATGGAGGACGGGGAGGTGCGGGGCTCCATCGCGGTGCAGGAGATCGGCTTCACCCGGCTGCCGCAGACCGAGGTGCAGGCCCGCGCCACCGGCTCCTACGACCCCGAGGGCGTGTTCCCCGACCTCGTCCAGACCGTGCCCTTCGACCTTCCCCATGTGCTGGACTTCGACATCGCCATCAAGGACGGCGCCACGGCCTATGTCGGCCTGCTCACCGGACTGCCCTGGGAGACCAGCGACTTCTACTGGCCCTATGACGCCGAGCGGCGCTCCATCCCGGGCATCTGGCTGAGTGGCAAGGACGGGCAGCGGGTCCGCGAGCTGATGGCGTCGGGGGAGTGCGAGGGCCGGATCGTCTCCGATGCCACCATCACGGAGGAGACCACCCACAATGTGGTGGGCACCCTGCCCGGCGCCTCCGACCACTGGGTGATCGTCGGCTCACACCACGACGGTCCCTGGGCGTCGGCCGTGGAGGACGCCTCCGGGGTGGCGCTCGTCCTGGCGCAGGCCAAGTTCTGGGCGTCGGTGCCGCGGGAAATGCGGCCGCACAACATGCTGTTCGTGCTGACGTCGGGCCACATGGCGGGCGCGGCGGGCACCCAGGCGTTCATCGCGGCGCACCCCGAGCTGTTCCCCCAGGTCGTCCTCGAAATGCATCTGGAACACGCCGCACGCCAGGCCGAGGTGGTCGACGGGGAGGTCGTGCCCACCGACGACCCCGAGGTGCGCTGGTGGTTCACCACCCAGGCGCCCCGGCTGGAGCAGCTGGTGGCCGAGTCGCTCGCGGCGGAGGACCTGCGCCGCTCGTGGATCCTGTCGCCGACCGCCTTCGCGCCGAACCCGGCCACCGACGGCGCCTACTTCTACTACACGGGTGTGCCGCTGGTGCAGCTGATCACCACGCCCATGTACATCTTCGATCCGCGGGACACCCCGGACAAGGTGGACGAGCAGAGCCTGGTGCCGCTCACCAAGGGCGCGGCGCGGATCATCGCCGGTACGGCGGGCTGTGAGCCCGACACCCTCCGGGTGCCGATCCAGACCGCGGCCGACGGGACGGAGTAGGACCGCCGGCGGAGTAGGACCGCCGACGGAGTGGCACCGCCGAACGGGGACGGCCCGCCGGGTTCCGGCGGGCCGTCACCCGTCGCCCTACCGGCGACCCGACAGCCGGCACAGCGCCTTGGCGGTTCGGTGCGGATCGCTCTCGGAGCGGGCGGTGAGGACGACCGCGCCCCGCCGCTCGGCACCCTTCTTCGCGGTCACGGCCACCTCCACAGCCACCGAGCCACCGGCCCTGGCGGTGGCGAGACGGTTGGGCAGCCAGGCGGACCAGCCGCGGCCGAAGGCCCTCGCCGACAGCCGGTAGACATCCGAGTCCACCGACGTGGCCGGAGCCGTCGCCCGGTCCCCGGTGGTGCGTCCGGTGTTGTCCAGGTCGAAGGTGCACACGGCCCGGGAGCGGGAGGGATCCCCCTTGGCCTCGCCGCGGTGCAGGGCCACGCCGCGGCGCTGCGGTCCGGCGCCGTCGAGGGATTTCACGGCGATGGTGTACGAGAGCACTCCGGACCTGTCGCGCTTGAGGTCGAGCACATAGAAGTGCAGCCGGTTGGCCCGGTCGAGGTACTCGTACTGGCTGCCGGAGTCGGCTCCGGCGTGGAAGAGGGCGTCGCTGAGCTGCCGGTAGTCGCCCATGGTGATCTTCTGGTCGGTGCCGTCGGGCCGCCGGAAGTCCACCAGGTCGATGTCCTCGGGGTGGGCGTCCACCACCCAGGCGAACGGTGCCCGGTCCTTGTTCTTGGTCTTGGCCAGCAGCACCCCGTGATCCGGGGTGAACGAGTCCATCCCCATCCGGTCGACGACCTCGACGGTGTAGTTGTCGTAGCCGCCGCCGTCACACAGCGGGTCGGTGCCGTTGTCGCACGGCTCCGACAGATCACTGCCCATGGTGATGTTGACCCCGGAGAGCCCCTTCTCGCCCGGTGGCGCCGAGCGTGCGGTGACCCGGGCGACGACGAGGCCGGAGCCCTTCAGCGCGTCGCGGTCCAGGCGCAGCACGTTCTTCTCGTCCACGATGCCGAGCTTCAGCTTGTCGCGCAGCACATGCTGGGAGCCCATCGAGCCCCCGGCCGTGGCGGGGATCCGCCAGCGGGTGTGCGGCCCGCCGGGGCCGTTGAAGGAGCCGCGGGAGAGCATGCTCCAGATACCGGTGTACGAACGGCTGAGGGGGGTGCCATACGGGTTGTTGTAGTTGTCCCCGATGCCCAGGATGTGGCTGAGCTCATGGGCGTACACGGCCATGCCGGAGCTCTCGGCCTGCACCGACGACCCGTCGGCGGCGTTGGGCCAGATACGGGCGGCGGCCTGCCAGGACGTCCACGGCACATAGCGGGTCCGGGCGGAGTTGTCGCCCGCGGCGGCCGGTGGCCCCCAGGCGGCGGGTACGTCCGGTGCGCCCGGGAACTTCATCGGGCCGAACTCCTGCCAGGTGGACGACTCGTCCTGTCCGGCCGTGAGATAGAAGACGAAGTCGAACGAATCCGCCTTGTCGGCGCCGACATCGGCCACCCAGGCGGCCTTGCCGTCCTCCCGGATGTCCTTGCCGCAGGTGTCCCCGGCCGGGCAGGCGCCCGGGTTCATCGAGTCCTCGACGCCGTACTGATAGGACTTGCCGGGCATGCGGTACACACCGAAGGCGGTCAGATCGACGCCGATGCGGCCGCCGGAGTCCTCCATCCAGTACTCGTTGATGGTGTGCCCGTTGTTCAGCGGCCCAGGTGTGTTGAGGAAGTCCTGGTAGAAGCGCGGAAGGCGGTCGCGCGGAACGTCGGAGGCGCTCGGCTGCGGATTGCCGAACAGGGTGGACCCGGCCGGCCGGCTGACCGTGAACTCCTCGTCCGGATAGTCCAGGAGCACCAGCGCGCCCTTGAAGGTGCGCCGGGTGGGCTCGACGGCGGGGTCCGCCCAGTGGGTACCGGGGACCGCGCGGTAGTCGGCCCAGGTCATGTCGTCGGGGTTGCGCCACTGCTGCGGATCGATCGGCCGCACCAGCGACGGCCGGGCGGGGCCGGCCGACGGTGTGCCGTCGGGGGTGGCCCGCGCGGGTCCGGCGGCGATGGCCGCCGCGGTGGCGAGGACGGTGGCGACGACGGTCAACCGGCCGACGGGTCTTCGGGGGAGGATCAAGGCTCACCTCGTGTCGGGCGTCTCGGAGCTCAGACATGACAAGCCGTGCGAGCGGTATGCCTACCGCTGCCCAAAGGTAGGACGGGGAAAGGGGGGACGCCAGAGTGCCTCGGGGCGCCGGAGTGCCTCGGGACTGCCGTAGTGCGACGGGACCGGAGTGCGTCGGGACGCCGGTCGGAAAGCGCGATAGCGTGTACCGGCCAACGGGAGCTGCCGCCGCCTGGGACTTCGTCAGCACAACCCGGGAACAGCCCACCCCGGAAGGCGAGGTGCGCTCGCGCCCCGAGGTGCGTCCGCGCTCGCCCGAAGCCGGGCACCGGCCCTCCCTCCCGTCCGGCGCGACTCGTGGATACCAGCACTAGGAGCCCTCTTGACCAGCCCAGAAGAGCGCATGGCTGACCTGCTCAAGACCTTCGGTGAGCCTGCGGCGAACACCGCGTACCTGCTGTGCGACAGGCACCCGGACGACGCCGTCGCGTTCACGGTGGTGGGCAAGGACATGACCGGCCATGACATGACGTACGGGGAGCTTCGGGACCGTTCCTCACGCATGGCCGGTGCCCTGGCCGCCCAGGGAGTCGGAGTGGGCGACCGCGTCGCCACCTTGATGGGCAAATCCGCCGAACTGCTGGTCGCGAGCCTTGCGATCTGGCGGCTCGGGGCCGTCCAGGTGCCGCTGTTCACCGCGTTCGCCCCACCGGCCATCGCGCTGCGGATCACGGGTAATGACACCAAGGTCGTGATCACCGACGCCGATCAACGTCCCAAGCTGGACCCGGAGTCGGGCTTCCCCGGCGAACGCCCCTGGCGGATCGTCACCACCGGGCCGGTCACCGGGGCCGATCTGTCCTTCGCGGAGCTGGCCGAGGGGCACGACCCGCTGTCCGAGCCGGCGGCCGTGGGCGGCGACGGGCTCATCGTGGAGCTGTTCACCTCGGGCACCGCGGGCACGCCGAAGGCCGTCCCGATCCCGCTGCGGGCGGTCGCGGGCTTCGCCATGTACCAGCAGTTCGGCCTGGACCACCGGCCCACCGACGTCTTCTGGAACGCCGCCGACCCGGGCTGGGCGTACGGCCTGTACTACGCGCTCATCGGGCCCCTGGCCCTCGGCCAGCGCGGACTGCTGCTGAACGGGCTGTTCTCCGCGGAGTCCACCTGGGAGGTGCTCTCCCGCTTCGGGGTCACCAACTTCGCCGCCGGGCCCACCGTCTACCGCAAGCTGCGTGCCTCCGGCATCCCCGCCCCCGCCGATCTGCGGCTGCGCTGCTGCTCCGCGGCAGGCGAACCGCTGCCCCCGGACGTCGTCGACTGGGCGCTCGAGGCGCTCGGCGTGCCCGTACGCGACCACTACGGCCTGACCGAGCTGGGCATGGTCATCGCACACGCCTGGCACCCGGCCCTGCGCGAGGAGATCAAGCCCGGCTCCATGGGCCGTCCGCTGCCCGGTTGGGAAATGAAGATCCTGCGCGAGGACACCAACTCCGCGCAGGCCCGCGTGGACATCCCCGGCCGGGTCGTGGTGGACATCGCCAACAGCCCGCTGATGTGGTTCAAGGGCTACCGCGACGCCCCCGAGCAGACCGCCGAGAAGTTCAGCCCCGACGGGCGCTGGTTCTACACCGGTGACACCGCGGCCCGCGACGAGGAGGGCCATCTGTTCTTCTCCGGGCGCGGCGACGACATCATCCTGATGGCCGGTTACCGCATCGGCCCCTTCGAGGTGGAGACCGTGCTGCTGGAGCACGCCGCGGTGGCGGAGGTCGCCGTGGTCGGCGTACCGGACGAGGAGTACGGCGAGGTCGTCGAGGCGTTCGTCGTGCCGCGCCCGGGGATCGAGGCGGGCGACGCGCTCGCGGCCGAGCTCCAGCAGCTGGTCAGGGAGCGGTACGCCAAGCACGCCTATCCGCGGCAGGTGCACTTCGTGTCCGAGCTGCCGAAGACCTCCAGCGGTAAGACGCAGCGGTTCCTGCTGCGCCCGCAGCAGGCCGCACCGCGGAGCCGCTGAGCCGGCCCGGCTGAGGTACCGGGCACCACGTACGCCCCGGCGCCCCGTGTACGTACACGGGGCGCCGGGGCGTTTCCGCGGTTTTGAGGTGTGGCCCCGCGACCTGCCCCGTGACCTGGCCGCGAGGTCAGCCGCGGGACCGGGACAGCGCCTCCCGTACCGCCTCCTCGGTGCGCCCCACCACCGCCGAACCGTCGTCCGCCGTGATGATGGGCCGCTGGATGAGCTTGGGGTGCTCCGCGAGCGCCGCGATCCAGCGGTCCCGGGCGCCCTCCTCACGCGGCCAGTCCTTCAGCCCCAGCTCCTTCGCGGCCGCCTCCTGGGTCCGGGTGATGTCCCACGGCTCCAGCCCGAGCCGGTCGAGCGCCGCGCGGATCTCGTCCTGGCTGGGTACGTCCTCGAGATAGCGGCGCACGGTGTAACCGGCGCCCTCCGCATCGAGCAGGGTGAGCGCGCTACGGCACTTCGAGCATGCCGGATTGATCCAGATCTCCATGTGGCACACGGTACCGCGAAAGCGCCTTGGAACGGTCTGACCAGGGGCCTTTGTCAGTACCGGGCCGTAGAATGGAGGGAGTTGAAGGGAAGGTTTCCCGACCAACTCAGGAGGTTGCCGATGGCCGTTGCCGGACCCCCTCTTCAGGATCTTCCGACCTTTCCGACCCTGCCGAAGAAGCGGATGCCGGCCGGGCGCCCGCGTGAGTGGTACGAGTCCCACAACCGCCGTCTGAAGGCGATGCGCCTGGCCATCGCGCTGCTCAACTCCGGTGTCTACCGCCCCGAGCAGGCGTCCAACCGCAAGATACGGTCCACGGCCGCCCGGATCGGGGTGCATCCGCCGTCCAACACCACCTGCCGGATGGTGCGCTCCCTCATCCGCACGGACCACACCGACCGCGCCGCCCGCGGCTGATACCCGTAAGGTCCGCCACGCCTCCGGCTCCTTTCCGCTCGGCGGAAAGGAACCGGAGGCTTCCGGGAATCGCGCGGTGTCGGCCCGGACGGGAATTGAGGGACGAGGAGTGGCGGGGAAATGTGCCGCGGAGAGCCGCGGTGGCCGTTCCCGGATATCCGGGCCGCGCGGACCCTCGGCGGGTTTCTCTGCACCCCTCTCCGCCTCTCCCCGTCCCTCTCCGTCCCGCTCCCGTTGCGAGGAGGCAGGCGCGGGCGCACGCTCTCCTTGACGGAGGGAGTCAGCGATGACCCAGCAACCGCCGTCGGAGGTGGTCGACCGCCCGGTCGTCGGCTCGTACCCGACCTACGCCGGCGCCCAGCGCGCGGTGGATTTCCTGGCCGACAACAAATTCCCGGTGGAGCATACGGCGATCATCGGCTCGGACCTCCGGATGGTCGAGACCGTGCTCGGGCGGCTGACCAGGGGGCGGGCGGCGCTCGCGGGTGCCGGTACGGGGGCCTGGTTCGGACTGCTGATCGGGCTGCTGCTGTCCGTGTTCGCGGCGGGCGCCCACAACGTGATCGTGCTGCTGGTGAGCGGTCTGGTCTACGGCGCGGTGTTCGGCGCGATCTTCGGTTTCGTCGGGCATGCCATGACCGGAGGGCAGCGCGATTTCGCGTCCCGCAGCCAGATCGTGGCCGCGCGCTATGAGGTGGTCGCGGACGCCCAGGTCGCCGATGACGCGAAGAACATGCTGGCCAGGCTGGCGATGCGGGAGGGGTGAGCGGTTCCTGGGGGCTTTCGGGGTCTGCGCGCACACCCTGGGCCACCCCGACCCATTGTTCTGCGGATATAGGCCGAACCGTGTGTAAAGCGCCGGTACGTCCCACGGAACAGTCAACACTTGGCAAAAGCGTCGTAACGCCAAGGCCAAGAAGCTCGCTGATGGTGTTGCGAAGAGCCAGTCCACCGAGGTCGCCACCTTGCGGACCCTGCTCGACCGGCTCTGAGCCCCGTCACGGCTCTGAGCCGCGCCACACCCCGCCCTGGGTCCCGCGGTCCCTCTGTACGGCCCGGGGCGGGCCCTGGGGTGCGCTCGGAGCGCTACATCCCAGGAGCGCAGCCCAGGAGAGGCGGCAGCAGCGGTAAGCCCACCGCGACCGCCGCCAGCACGCCGCACAGTGCCGGATGCGGACGCCGCCGGGCGTCCAGCATCCGCCGCAGCCGGACCACGGCGCCCGGTCCGCCGACGGTGAAGGCGCCGCCGGGGGCATGGGCGCCTTGGCCCGCCGCCATCGTGCAGAGGGCGGAGACGAGCGCCTGGCGTGGGTGGCGGCGCAGCGCGCGGTCGTCCGCGGCCATCTCCAGCAGAAGCGCCGTCTGCGCCCTGGCCTCGCGCGCCAGCGGCAGCCACCGGAACGCCCGGGCGAACGCCTCCGTGGCCGCCAGCGCCAGATGGTGGCGGCCCGCGATATGCGCACGCTCATGCTCCAGTACGGACTCCAGCTGCGCGGGGGAGAGCAGCCGCAGCGCGCCCGCGCTCACCACGATCCGCGGCCTGCGGCCGGGCAGGCAGTAGGCCGCGGGCGTGTCATGGTCCAGCACGGTGGCGCGCAGCCGCGCCGAGCGTCGGCCGACCATGTCCAGCACGCTCCGGTGGCGGGCGCGGACGCGCCGGGCCCGCAGCACCTCATGGCCGAAGAAGGCGAGCGCGATCAGCGCCACCGAGGCCGGTGCGGCAATGGCCGGAACGCCGACCGGGCCCGTGCCCGGGATCCGGGCGTCCGGCGTCAATCCGCAGAACCGGAGCAAGCCGGACATTCCATTATGAAGATGCCAAGTTGGGGTGACGAGGTGATAAGTGGTCAGAGCCAGCGCGATGGTGAACGACAGGACTAACCCATGCCAAACGGCAACCGCCAAGGCGGGGGCGCGATGCGGCCAGGCGCTGCGCGCCAGCGCCTTCGGGGCCACTGAGCCGGCGACGGCGGCGTAGCAGGCCAGGGCGAGGGCGGCCGTCACGCCTTGGTCCGCCGCCCCGCGGTCCGCAGGGCCTTGCGCAGCGCGCTGACCTCCTCGGGGCCCATCTGCTCGACGAAGTGGGTGAGCGCGGCGGAGCGGTCCTCGCTGGTGCCGAGGGCGTCCTCCATCAGTGCCGCGGTGTACTCCTCGCGGCTGCGGACCGGTGAGTACACCCACGCCCGGCCCTCCTTGGCGCGCAGCAGCCAGCCCTTGTTGTAGAGGATGGAAGCGACGGTCATCACCGTGGTATAGGCGACCGGACGGTGCTCGTTGATGTCGTCCACGATCTCCCGCACCGTCGTGGGACGCTGCCAAGCCCAGAGGCGGTCCATGATCTCCGCCTCGAGCTCCCCCAACCGTCGCATGGACGCTTCCTTCCGCCGTTAGTACGGAGGCCCATAGTAGAGACCCCTCGGCGGGGCGTCGCACCCGGCTGTGGAAAAATCCTCAACTCGCCCTGCCCGCGATAGGCTTGACGCCACGCGCATTCAAATCCGCACGGTTCGAGGGAAGGGAAGTCCGGGTGACTGGTCTCAACAAGGGGCTTCAGAAAATCGAGGTGGCGCTCAAGTGGGATCCGAGTCCCCTCGGTGAGCCGCCCCATGATCTCGACATCGTGGCCGGGACGTACCGCGCCGCCGATCCGTACGGTGCGCCCGCGTACCTGGTCCACTTCGACAGCCGCTCACCGGACGGCACCATCAACCTCAACAGGGACAGCCGCACCGGTCAGGGCCTTGGCACCGACGAGTCCATGACCCTCGAGCTCGAACGGCTGTCGTCCGAATACGCGCGGGTGGTCGTCGGGATAACCATCCAGCAGGGTTCGGGACGTAAGACGTTCGGGGATGTCCCGAACACCAGTGTCCGGATTCTCAATGGATACACCGAACTCATGACGAGTGACTTCACCGGTGTCTCAGAAGCCACTTCCGCCACGGTCGCGGTATTCACCCGGGACGACGCGGGGGAATGGGGAATTCAGAGCGCTATTCGTGGATTCGACGCGGATCCCGAGGGCTTTGGACAGCTCATGGGCAAGGACTATTCCTGAGCGCCCGGGCGGCGACTTCCCGGGAGCTTCCCTGAAGGCCGGGCCGCCGGAGCCGATGCGGCGCGGGGCCCGCACGATCGCCGTGCGGGTCCCTCGCCGATTCCGGACATCAGGTCAGATATCGGATCAGGGCCCGACCGGCGGACGGCCCGGAGCGCGCGGCCCCCGGGTGAGGGTGTAGCCGCCCACCCCGGCGAGCGCCGCCAGCGCCGCGCCGATCACGGTCCACACCCAGCGGTCCGACCACCAGCCGGAGCCCCAGCCGTCCTCCGGCTCGGCGACCGCGTGCGGGACCTCCCCGCCCTTGTCGTCCGCGGAATCCGCGGAATCCGAGGCCGTGTCGTCGTCCGGCGGCTCGGAGTCCGTCCCCGGGGCCGTTCCGGCTCGCAGCACCGGATTGAGCGGCGTCATGTCCCCGCCGTCGGCGTGCGCCCCGCCCGCGTCCCGTACGGACGCCTCGACCTCGGCGTCGATCGGCAGCCCGAGGTCCTGGGCGGGCAGATCGACGACGGTCAGCCGCACGTAATAGGCGCCCTGTAGCGGGTCGTTGGCCCAGCGCTCGGACCAGGACCGCACCTGGCGCAGGGTGCAGCTCACGGTGACCGTCCGGTCCTGCTGGGCCGCCCGGCGCGCCGGGGTGCCCGAGGCGCACGGCTGGTGGCGGCGCAGACCGTCGTAGACATCCAGCTGCCAGGTGGCGCTGCCGTGCCGGCTCGAGGCGTCGGGCAGCTTGAGCTCCGCCTCGACCTCGGGGACCTGCCCGGCGGCGGCCGGGAACACCCAGTACAGATAGTCGCCGGTGGAGGCCGCCGCGGTGGCCCGCTGACCGGGCTTGATCTCGGTGGCGGTACGGAAGCCCGTCCCCGCCTCGGTGGGCGCCTCCGTGCCGCTCTTGCCGTCCGTGCCGTCCGTGCCGTCCGCGGCGGCCGGTGCGGCGGCGGTCAGCCAGGCGGCGGCGCACAGGGTGAGCGCCGCGCCGAGAGTACGCAAGGCTCGCATCAGTTGGACCTCCAGACGGTGACACGCCAGCGGGCCAGCCAGCCCCACAGCAACCCCACGAGCAGCCCGCCCACGGTGAGCACGCCCAGCAGCACCCAGCCGCGGCCCAGGCCGAAGGCGGCCACATCGGCGGGCGGATCGTCGTTGTCCACCACGTCGACGGCGAGCTCCACCGGAAGGCCCGGAGCGCGCTTGACCGAGGCGGGCGCGGAGAAGGACTGGCTCAGCTCCACGCACACCGTCCGCGCCGTCTCGTCCTCGTCGTCGTCCACGTCCGCGACCGGATAGCGCAGTCCGCTGGAGATGACGTCCGTACGGCCGCTGCCCGCCTCGCTGCCGCGCACCAGCTCCCGGCCGCCCGGGGTCACGGCCCGCACCAGCACGCCGTAGTCCGGGTCCACGGCGCGGTCCACGGCCACGCTCGCCGAGGCCCGCAGTTCCTGACCGGGCGCCACCCGCATCCGGTACCAGCGGTGTTCCCCGAAGCTCTCCCGGTCGCTGTAGAGGCCGGAGCCCAGGTACGGGGCCTTCGCGCACTGCGCGGCGCCCCGTACCGGCGTGGGCGTCTCCACGGGTGTGTCGGCGGAGCGCCGGACCAGCTGCTTGATGCGGCTGGAGAGCTGGTCCCGGTGCTGGATCGCGGTATACGTGCCACCGGTGGCCTCGGCGATACAGCTGAGCTGCTCGCGGACCTTGCGGTCCAGCGTCAGCCCGAGCGTGTCGACGACCAGGTGGGTTCCCTGGGCGGCCAGTTCCCGGGCCACATCACACGGGTCCGGCAGACCGCAGGAGTCCTCGCCGTCCGTGATCAGCACGATCCGGCGGGTCCCCTCGCCGCCGGAGAGGTCCTTGGACGCGCCGCGCAGCGCGAGCCCGATGGGCGTCCAGCCGGTCGGGCGCAGCGTGGCGACGGCCGCCTTGGCCTCGGTGCGGTCCACCTGGCCCACCGGGTAGAGCCGCTCGCTGTCCTGGCAGCCGGCCTTACGGTCCTTGCCGGGGTAATTGGCGCCGAGGGTGCGGATGCCCAGCCGCACCTCTTCGGGTGTGGCGTCCAGCACCTCGTTGAACGCCTGCTTCGCCGCCGCCATCCGGGTGTCGCCGTCGACGTCGCGGGCCCGCATGGAGCCGCTGACGTCGAGCACCAGTTCGACCTTGGGGGAATCGGGAGCCGGTTCGCCGGCCATCGCGGCCGGAGGGGATATCAGGCCGCAGGCGAGGGCCGCGAGCAGCCCCAACGCGCCTGTCGCCAGACGTTTCTTTATGATCACCGGCGCATCTTATGGAGCATCATCCGGCTGATCCAAAAGCCCGGCCACCACGGTCGGGGCATACCGCGCCGGGTGTACGGACGGTGTCCGGGTACTCCCCGGGGAGTGGACGAGAATCCGTCTGGTGTCAGCCGCGGCGTTTGCCTCCTCCTCTTAGGGTTTCACCTATGGATCTCCGAAAGACCCGGCCGAGGGGCCGGCGCCTGGTCGCCGCCGTCGCCGCCGCGGTCCTCCTCGCGGGCGCGGGCACCTGGGCGGTGGCCGCCTCCGGCGACCGGCCGGCCGTGCACCGCCAGGACCGCGTGCTGGACATGCCGGGCGCGCACATCGACACCTCGTACTTCACCGCGGGCACCGGCCGCAGGCCCGCGGTCCTGCTCGGCCACGGCTTCGGCGGCAGCAAGGACGACGTACGCGACCACGCCGAGGAACTCGCCCGCGACGGATACGCCGTGCTGACCTGGTCGGCGCGTGGCTTCGGCAGATCCACGGGCAAGATCGGGCTCAATGACCCGGACCACGAGGTGGCCGATGTCCGGCGGCTGATCGACTGGCTGGCGAAACGTCCCGAGGTGCGGCTCGACCGCCAGGGCGACCCCCGGGTGGGCGTCGCAGGCGCCTCCTACGGCGGGGCGATCTCCCTGCTCGCCGCCGGATACGACCGCCGGGTGGACGCCATCGCGCCCGAGATCACCTACTGGAACCTCGCCGACGCGCTCTTCCCGAACGGCGTCTACAAGAAGCTCTGGGCCGGGCTGTTCTTCACCACCGGCTCGGCCGACCTCGGCGGTGCCCAGGGCGACCAGGAGGACGCCGGCGGCGCGGGCGGCGGGGGGATGGGCCCGGGAGGTCAGGGCGGCCAGGGAGGCGGAGGCGGCGGGACGGGCCAAGGAGTCCAGTCGGACCCGGGCGGCCCGAACGGCGGGGGAGAGGCCAGGACGGACCAGAGCCAGGGCTGCGGCCGCTTCGAGAAGCAGCTGTGCGAGATGTACGAGCGGGTCGCGGTCGCCGGAAAGCCCGACGCCGCCGCCCGCCGACTGCTCGAGGCCCGCAGCCCGTCCGCCGTCGCCGACCGGATCAAGGTCCCCACGCTGATCCTCCAGGGGCAGGCCGACTCCCTCTTCCCGCTCGGCCACGCCGACGCCATGGCGAAGGCGATCCGGGCCAACGGCGCGCCGGTCGCCGTCGACTGGACGGCCGGCGGGCACGACGGCGGCGACCGCGAGACCTCGCGGGTGGCGGCCCGCACCGGCGCCTGGTTCGACCGCTACCTCAAGGGCGACAAGGGCACCGACACCGGACCCGCCTTCCGGATCAGCCGCACCGGTGGCATCGACACCACCAACGGCGCGGTCCAACTGCGCGGCGCCACCGGCGACCGCTACGCCGGCCTCGGCGACGGCGACCGGAAGGTGGCGCTGCGCGGACGCGAGCAGTCGTTCGCCAACCCGCCCGGGGCGGGACCGCCGTCCATCTCCACCGTGCCGGGCATCGCCGGACTGTCCCAGGCGTCCTCGCTCGGCGTCGGTCTCTCCCTCGACATCCCCGGGCAGTTCGCCCGGTTCGACTCGGCGCCGCTGGACCGGCCCCTGCGGATCACCGGATCGCCCGAGGTGAAGGTGCGGGTCAAGGCCGACACGGACGACGCCGTGCTCTTCGCCAAGGTCTACGACGTGGGGCCGGACGGACAGCAGGTGCTGCCCGAGCAACTGGTCGCGCCGGTGCGCGTCGACGGCGCGAAGCAGGGCCGTACCGTCACCGTCCGGCTGCCCGCCGTGGACCACGAGCTCATCGCGGGCCACCGGCTGCGGCTCGTGCTCGCCTCCACCGACCTCGGCTACGCCTCCCCGAACGAGCCCGCCACGTACACGGTCGGGCTCGCGGACGGCGGTCTGACGGTGCCCACCGCGCCCGGGGTGCACACCCAGCCCGCCCCGCTGCCCGCATGGGTGTGGGGGCTGCCGCTCGGCGCGGCCGTGGTGGCGCTCGCGCTGCTGCTGACCGGCAGGCGGCGTACGGCCACTCCGCCACCCGACCCCGAACTGGCCGACGTACCCCTTCAGATCACCGGTCTGAGCAAGCGCTACGCCAAGTCCGCCGACCGCTACGCGGTGCGCGATCTGTCCTTCCGCGTCGAGAAGGGACAGGTGCTCGGGCTCCTCGGGCCCAACGGCGCGGGCAAGACCACCACCCTGCGGATGCTGATGGGGCTCATCGCCCCCGACGACGGCGAGATCCGGGTCTTCGGCCAGGCCATCAGGCCCGGCGCGCCCGTGCTCTCCCGCGTCGGCGCCTTCGTCGAGGGGGCGGGCTTCCTGCCGCATCTGACCGGCAGCGCCAACCTCGAGCTGTACTGGCGGGCCACCGGCCGCCCCGCCGCCGACGCCCATATCGAGGAGGCCCTGGAGATCGCGGGCCTGGGCAGCGCGCTGGAGCGTGCCGTACGCACCTACTCCCAGGGCATGCGGCAGCGGCTGGCCATCGCCCAGGCCATGCTGGGCCTGCCCGATCTGCTGATCCTCGATGAACCGACCAACGGCCTCGACCCGCCGCAGATCCGCGAGATGCGCGAGGTGATGATCCGGTACGCCGCCGCGGGGCGCACGGTGATCGTTTCCAGCCATCTCCTGGCGGAGGTCGAGCAGTCCTGCACCCATCTGGTCGTGATGGACCGCGGCCGGCTGGTCCAGGCGGGCGCGGTCGGCGAGATCACCGGTAACGGCGGCAGTGTGCTGGTGGGCCACGACGGCGAGTTGAGCGAGGCCCTGGTGGGCAAGGTGGGCGCGCTGCCCGGGGTCGTCTCCGCCGGCCGCACCGCCGACGGACTGCTCGTCCAGCTCGACGGGACCACCCCCGCGCGGCTGCTCGCCGAACTGGTGCGGCTGGAGGTCCCGGTGACCAGCTTCGGGCCCAACCGGCGCCTGGAAGACGCCTTCTTGACGCTGATCGGAGGAGGACCCGCGTGAGCTCCCTGTCCCAGGTCACCGAGGTCGCGCCCGGCTACCGGGCCCGCCACACCCTGCCGCTGCGGGTCGAGGCCGTACGGCAGCTGCGCCGTCGCCGGACCCTGGTGATGGGCCTGGTGCTGGCCTTGCTGCCGTTCGTCCTCGTGATCGCGTTCGCCGTCGGCGGCACCCCCGAGGGGCGGGAGGACCGGGTCACCCTGATGACCACGGCCACCGCCTCCGGCGCCAACCTCGCCGCCACCGCGCTGTTCGTCTCGGCCGCCTTCCTGCTGGTGGTACCGGTCGCGCTGTTCTGCGGCGACACCGTGGCCTCCGAGGCCAGCTGGTCCTCGCTGCGCTATCTGCTGGCCGCGCCCGTGCCCCGGGCCCGGCTGCTGGTGAGCAAGCTGGTGGTGGCCCTGGTGTTCAGCGCGGCCGCCATGGTGCTGCTGCCGCTGGTCGCGCTCGCGGTGGGCACCGTGGCGTACGGCTGGGGGCCGCTGCGGATGCCCACGGGCGGTGAGCTGCCGGTCGGGGACGCCCTGGTCCGGCTGGCCCTGGTGGTGCTGTACATCTTCCTGTCCCAGCTGGTCACGGCCGCCCTGGCGTTCTGGCTCTCGACCGTCACGGACGCGCCGCTGGGCGCGGTGGGCGGCGCGGTCGGGCTCACCATCGTGGGCAATGTGCTGGACGCGGTCACCGCGCTCGGCTCGTGGCGCGACTTCCTGCCCGCGCACTGGCAGTTCGCGTGGGCGGACGCGCTCCAGCCCCATATGGAGTGGGGCGGGATGGTGAAGGGCGTCTCGGTGTCCGTCGCGTACGCCCTGGTGCTCGTCGCGTTCGCCTTCCGCGGCTTCGGCCGCAAGGACGTGGTGTCCTAGCCGGGCCACGGCCGCTGACCCGGCCACGGCCGCTGCTCCGGCACGGATGCTGACCCGGCCACGGCCGCCGGGCCGGGTCAGTAGTCCTTGACGGTGTAGGAGTTGACCACCTCGTAGAAGCTGTCGTCGATATTGGTCGGGTTGGTGTCGGGCCCCTGCCCGGCCGATGCGTCCTGCGCCTGCTTCCGGGCCATGTTGTCCAGCGCGAGCTGCTGGTTGGCCGCCACATAGCCCCGCAGCTCGCGCTCGTAGGCGGCGAAGGCCGCGGTGTGGTCGCCGCCCGCGGCCCTGAGCTCGCCCGCCAGCACATAGGCGCCGACCACGGCCACGCTGGTGCTCTGCCCGGACGCCGGCGAGCCGCAGTATCCGGCGTCGCCGACCAGGGCCACCCGGCCACGGGACCAGGAGTCCACGTGGATCTGGGCCGCCGCGTCGAAGTGGAAGTCCGGCGCCCCCCACATGTACTCCAGCAGCCGCGGCATCTCCCAGCGCGCGTCCTTGTACCGCTCGGCCACCAGCCGCTTCTGCTCCGAGACCGACCGGGAGCCGAGGAACGTGGCGGGCGGTTCCTCGGAGTCGATGCCGATGTAGACCCGCGCCTCGGTGTTGTCGCGGACGCTCATCATCATGCCGCCCCAGACGTCCCCGGCCATCTGGTAGATGACCTCCCAGCGGTCGAGGCCCAGATAGTTCGGCACCGTCCACACGCCCAGATAGCCGCCCAGATGGCGGAGGAAGTCCTCCTCCGGGCCGAAGACCAGCGCCCGGGTGGAGGAGTGCACCCCGTCGGCCGCCACCACGATGTCGAAGGCGCGCGCACCGCCCCGGTGGAAGGTGACCGCCACCTCGTCGGGGCCCTGGACGAGCGAGGCGATCGAATCGTTGAAGAGGTACTCGATCCCGTCGCCACCCGCGGCCATCAGCACCGAGGACAGATCGTCCCGCAGGATCTCGATGTCGGAGCTGTTGAGATCTCCGCCACTCGCGGTCCGCTCGGTGGTGCTGAACAGCTCCTTGCCGTCGTCGTCGACCATCGACATGCCGCGCAGCCCGGTGCGGCGCGCCCGGACCTCCTCCAGCACGCCCATCCGCTCGCACACCTCGAGCGCCGGGCCCCGTACGTCGATCGCCTGTCCACCCGGGCGCGGGCGCGCGGCGCGCTCCACGACGGTGACCTGGAAACCATAACGATCCAGCCAGTAGGCGAGCGCGGGGCCGGCGATACTGGCCCCGGAAATCAGAACCCGTGCATTCCGCATGGCGTTGTCCCTTCCGAATTCAACCACCGAATGTGGTGCCTCGATAAAGACTGGCCGGAGCCGCCGACATGCCACCGACGCGGCGCCGACGCCGGGTCGATGACGCGCCGACGACCCGCCGACGCGGCGCCGACAGGGCGCCGACACGCGGGTGTCGCAGGGCAGTTGGGGATGGCCGGGGTCGATCGGCGGGCGAACGGAACTCTCTCATCGGTTAATGAGAGTGTTACCTCGATGTGTTGTGTGGTTCCGTAGTGATCGATGAGACTGGGGAATCCGACCGGTCGGCCCAAAAGATCGGTCGCCCCGCACTGGTGATGTTCGGTCCGCCCCCCACGATCCGAACAGGATGGGACCTAATGCGCAATTCACTGGAGCACGCCCGCGTGATCCCCGCCGCCGTCGTGCCCGTCTGTCCGAGAGCCCGCCGGAGATCTCACCTCTCCCCGCGCGGATCGGCCACGGTAGCGGCGTAGCCGCCTCTCACCACTCACCGAACGGCGGATCGCCCCGGCCTTCCCGGCGACGCCGTCCTCCGGCCTGCCCGTAGGCGCGTGCCCCCGTGCACCCGCCCGCGGGCCACGTGGTCTGCCATGACCCCGGCGGTCTGCCATGACCGCGGTGGTCTGCCCTGACCGCGGTGGTCCGTCATGACCACGCGGTCTGCCACGACCCGGCCGGAACGTCCGCGTGCCCACGGCCCGTTCGGTGACGCAACCCCCCACGAAAGGAACCCCTCAGGTGCTTACTTCGCACCACCCACGATCACGCGAACCCCAGCAACCCGTGCCCGCCGCTCGCGGCGACGTGGCGGGACAGAGCGGGCATGTGCTGGCGGTTGGCGAACCGGGCCCCAGGCTCGACCGGCTGACCCGGACACTCGTCTCCACCGGGCATGAGGTGACCCATGCGGAGCCCGGCGACGTCAGCCGACAGATGCGGCACTCCCCGCCGGACGCGATCGTCGCCCTGGACGACGCCGACGACGGACTGGACCTGATACGCGAGGTCCGCGCCGTCCCCGCGGGACGGGCGCTCCCCCTGCTGATGGTCACCTCCGACCCCGGCCCCACCGGCGTCGCCGACATGCTGCGCGGCGGCGCCGACGACTGCGTGGCGGAGACCTCCGACCCGGTCGAGCTCTCCGCCCGGATCGAGGCCAAGCTGCGCCGGGTCCCGGTCCCCGTCGAGAACCTGCTGCTCGACCCGCGCACCGGCCTGTACTCCCAGCCCCACTTCCTGGGCGAGCTCGACCGGGAGCTCAAGCGGGTCGACGACAGCCGCACCGGTGGCGTCGTCGCCATGGTGGGCGTGGCCGAGATCGCCGCGCTCGAGGCCCGGCTGGGGCCGCGGGTGCGCCGGGAGGTGGCCGAACGTCTCGCGGGCGTGGCCGAGAAGCTGGGCGGCGTCTGCGACCGGCTCGGCTGGGACGACGAAGGCCATCTGCTGATGCTGATGCCCGGTGTGGACGAGGAGGCCGCGCGCCGCGAACTCCAGAACTTCGCCAACGCCGTGGCCGGGACCCGTTTCGTGGTGGCCGACGAGAACGTGCGGCTGACCCCGGCGATCGGCTGGACCCCGCTGGCCGACTGCGCGGACCGCGCCCAGGCCGTCGCCAACGCCCGGAACGCGGTCGAGGAGTCGGTCCGCCACCGGGATCTGCGGCCGGTCAAGTACGCGGCGTGGATGCGCGGCACCCACCGGCGCAGCCGCCGTACCCTCGCCACCGCGCTCCGCACCCTGCTGTCGGCGCTCTCGCCCGTCCTGGTGCTCCTCTTCGGGGTGGGCATCCCGTTCGTCTTCTACCAGCAGATGTACGAGCTGGGCTGGGACGTGGGCTCGGCCGCGTACTGGGTCGTGGTGTCCGGCCTGGTGCTCTCGGCCGCGCTGATCGTGCTGGAGTGCCTCTTCTCGCTGGACGCCAAGCCCCGGCCGGAACGGCCCGCGCAGCCGTACCCACCGGCCAGCGCCGTCATCGCCGCGTATCTGCCCAATGAGGCCGCGACCATCGTCGACACCATCGAGTCCTTCCTGCGCCTGGACTACCCCAACGAGCTGGAGATCGTGCTCGCGTACAACACGCCGCACCCCATGCCCGTGGAGGAGACCCTGCGCGAGATGGCCCGCCGCGACCCGCGGCTGGTGCTGATGCCGGTGGCGGGCAGCACCTCCAAGGCGCAGAACGTCAACGCCGCGGTCACCCGGGTGCGCGGTGAGTTCGTCGGCATCTTCGACGCGGACCACCACCCGGTGCCCGACGCCTTCCAGCACGCCTGGCACTGGCTGTCAGCCGGCTACGACGTGGTCCAGGGCCACTGCGTGATCCGCAACGGCGAGAGCTCCTGGGTCGCCAAGCTGGTGGGCGTGGAGTTCGAGGCCATCTACGCGGTCAGCCACCCCGGCCGCACCCGGCTCTACACCTTCGGTGTCTTCGGCGGCTCCAACGGTTTCTGGCGCACCGATCTGCTCGCCAGGACCCGGATGCACGGCACGATGCTCACCGAGGACATCGACTCCACGATGCGCGCCCTGCACGAGGGCGCCCGGATCGCCACCGACCGCACGCTCATCTCGCGCGAACTGGCGCCCACCACCCTCAAGGCGCTGTGGAACCAGCGGTCGCGCTGGGCCCAGGGCTGGCTCCAGGTGTCGCTGAAGTACCTGTGGCGCGGCTTGCGTTCCCCGGCCTTCACCGCCCGCCAGAAGGCGGGGCTGCTGGTGCTGCTGGGGTGGCGGGAGATCCAGCCGTGGCTGACCCTCCAGATCCTGCCCGTACTGCTGTACTCGGCGTGGCGGGCCGGGGGAGTGGACCATCTCGACTGGGCGGTGCCGGTCTGCCTGCTGGCCACCTTGTTCACACTGTCCGCCGGGCTGGTGCAGGCGCTGTTCGCGTGGCGGCTCGCGGTGCCGGAACTGCGCCGCCGCAGGGCGTGGTTCTGGCGGTATCTGCTGGTGTCCACCGTCTTCTACAGCCACTTCAAGAACATCGTGGCCCGGCAGTCGCTCCTCAAGGAGGTGCTGCGGGACCGCCAGTGGCGGGTCACCCCGCGCCCCGGTGACAAGGCGGTGAAGCGGACATGAGCACGCTGTCCACGGCCATCGCGTCCACCACCGCCCCCCGGGCGGTCAACGGCACACCCGCCAAGGGCGCGCCCTCGCGGAACCGGATGAGCCAGGAGATCCAGGGCCTGCGGGGAATGGCGGCGCTGCTCACCGTCGTCTTCCACGTCTGGCAGCAGTACTTCGTCTACGACCGGGACGGAGCCCACTCACCGGTGCCCAACCGGTACGCGAACGCGCTGGTGTCGCTGGAGGTCATCGACCTCTTCTTCGTGCTGTCCGCGTATCTGCTGACGCTGTCCTACGCACGGGCGGCGATCGAGGGGGGCTCGACCCGGCCCGGCCGGGTGTTCCTCTTCCGGCGGGCCATCCGGATCGTCCCGCTGTACTTCCTGGCGGTGACGTTCATCTGGGCCACCCGCAATCCCACCCTGCCCGGCGAGTGGTCCGATCTGCTGCACCATCTCACCTTCACCCAGGTCTTCGACCAGGAGCAGATCTTCTACACCATCGGCCCGACCTGGTCGTTGTCGCTGGAAATCATGTTCTATGTGGCGTTGGTGGGGCTCGGCCCGCTGGCCGTCCGCGCCTGCCGTCCGCTGCGCCGGAGGGCCTCCCGGGTGGCGGTGTGCGCCGTGGGCTGTGCCCTGCTGTACATCGGGCCGTTCATCTGGATCGCGGTCGCACGCTACGGGCTGGAGATCCCGCACACCGAATGGCCGGTGTACTTCGGACCGCAGGCCCGCTTCGGGGGGTTCGCGGCGGGCATGGGCCTCGCCGTGGCGATGGTCGCCCTCGGCGACCGCGGCCGGCTGGACGCGAAGGTGGCGATCCCGCTGCGGGCGGCCGCCCTCGTAGGGCTGTACCTGCTGTCCTACTGCGGTACGGAGGCGGAGGACTTCCCGACCACCTTCTACCATCCGCTGTCCGCCCTGCTGTGGATGCTGCTGCTGTACAGCACCATCCATGTGCGGCGGCAGGGGCGGTGGCACGCATGGCTCACGGCCCGCTGGCTCACCGGTGTCGGCCTCGCCAGCTACAGCCTCTTCGTCTGGCATGAGCCGATCATGCTGGGCCTGTACAACGCGGGGCTGCTGCCGCCCGACGGCCAGGAGGGCTTCCCGCTGGCCGTGGTCATCGTGCTGGTGGTGGCCGTGCCCGCCGCCGCGGTGAGCTACTGGGCCATCGAGTACCCGGCGAGCCTGCTCGGGAAGCTCAAGGACGGCAAGGGCCGTTCGCGCGACTTTTATCCGGAGGCCGCGCGCTAGCCAGGAACACACGTTCCCCGGTGCACGGGTGGCCGTACACCGGGGGACGGTGGTTATCATCTGGCTGGTTCTTTACTGTCTAACACGTGTGCGTCGGACATCTGTTCCGCTGGGAATCGGGCTTCCGGGGCACCCCACCCAACCCATGCCATAACGGGGAGACCAGCGAAATGGGTCGACACAGCCGACCGACCGCCGCACAGCAGGCGCGTACCACGACGCTCAAGGCGGCCACCGCCCTCGGAGTGGCCGGAACCATAGCCTTCGGCCTCCACTCGACGGTCGGCGGTGACAAGTCCGTCGAGGCCCGCTCCGATGTGAACGCACAGCAGGCGCAGACGCCGGACGAGGTCGAGCCCACCGCGGATCACTCGCCCTCGCAGAGCCATGTCTCGCCCAGCGAGTCCTCGAAGCCGAAGCTGATCTCCGACCACACCGACGCCGCCACCCCCGGTGGCGGCGGTTCGGACCGGAGCGCCGGCACCCCGCGGCACGCAGCCCCGGGCACCCCGGACGCGGCCCCCTCCAAGGCCGCGCCCACCATGGCGCCCACCGCCCCCGCGCAGCGGAACGACCAGGTGCCCTCGTCGCCCTCCGCGCCGAGCGAGACGACCCCGAGCGCCGACCCGACCACTCCGTCGCAGCAGCCCGGCCAGCCGTCGCAGACCCCCGGTCAGGGCGGCCACCACGGCAAGGGTGTGGTGGGCGGACTGGTGGACGGTGTCGGCGACACCCTGGACGGGGTGCTCGGCGGGGTCGGCGGGGTGCTCGGCGGCTGAGCGCCGCCGCCTCACCCCGTGGCCAGCGCCTTGAGGTCCGCCAGGCTTCCGTTGAACCGGTTGTGGTCGCCCACCAGCGGCCCGCTGGAGGTGTACTGCCACAGGGTGTGGGCCTTCCAGCCGGCCGGCAGCGGACCGGGGGTGGCGGCGTACCGCGCCAGCCACAGCCGGTTCCGCTCGGCGAAGGCGGCGCTGTCGCCGGTGCACGTCCGCCACCAGCCGGTGGTCGTGTAGATCACCGGCCGGCGTCCGGTGCGCTCCTTGACCCGCGCGGTGAAGTCGCCGATCCAGTTCACGATCTGGGCGTCGGTCAGGCCGTAGCAGGTTGCTCCGTACGGGTTGTACTCGAGGTCCAGGACGGGCGGCAGTGTCCTGCCGTCGTCCGACCAGTCGCCGCCATTGGCGACGAAGAAGTCCGCCTGACGGGTGCCGCTGGAACGGTCCGGCAGGGCGAAGTGGTAGGCGCCGCGGATCATGCCCTGCTGGAAGGAGCCGTTGTACTGCGCGGCGAACGAGGGGTTCTTGTAGGTCGTGCTCTCGGTGGCCTTCACATAGGCGAATCGGACGTCGTCGTCCCACAGGGCCGCCCAGTCGACCGAACCCTGGTGGTCGCTGACGTCCACGCCCTCCACCGAGGCCGCTCTGGCGGCCCGGGGCGTGGCGCCGGGGTCGGTCTTCTCGTGACGGGCGATGGTCGAGCCCATCCAGTCCCGCTCGGGGTGCGGGACGGACGCCGCGGGGGCCGGGCCGTTGCCGGCGTCGTGGTCGGGGTCGGTCGTCGAGGCCGTGGCCGGTACGAGGGTGGCGAGGACGGCGGCGGTGATCGCCACTCCCAGTCCGCCGATGGCGTAGGGCGAGCGCAGACGCGAGGGGCGCCGGTGGGCGCCCTTACCGGATTTCAGGGACATCTGTTCCTCCGATCCGTTCCGCATCGACGGTATGCGCGCCGAACGAAGAACGTGAAGCGGAACGGGAAATTCTGTCCCTCCGTCAGCGGTCCCGGCCCTCCTCGCCGAACGGCCCGGACGGCAGGCCGTAGCCCGCCACCAGCGCCCTCGCGGCCCGGGTCGCCCGGATGGCGACCTCCTCGACCACGTCATCCGGATCGCCGAACTTCCCTTCCAGCAATTGGGCGACATAGCCGCGGGCGAGCGCGTGCAGGGCGTCGAGCAACGCCACCGCCGTCACTGCGGCATCGCCCGGGGCGACCACCTCGAAGGCGCTGGGCAGCAGCAGGTCCACGAACTCCCTGCTGCTGTCCCGTAGCTCCGGATGGGTGGCCCGCAGCCCCGTAGCGAAGAGGATGTCAAGACCGCCGCGGTAGCGGGCCGCCGTGCGCACGAAGGTGCCCGCCACCGTCGCCAGCCGCTCCTGGGCGGACCCGACGTCGGCCACCGTTTCCAGGTAGATGGCCCGCAGCCGCCGCGAGACCTCCAGGGCGGCGGCCGCGAGCAGCGCGTCACGGTCGGCGAAGTGGCGGTACGGCGCGCCCGGGCTCACACAGGTGCGGCGCGCGGCCTCCGCCACGGAGAAGCCGCGCACTCCGACCTCGTCGATGATCTCCAGGGTCGTCTGCACCAGCGCGGCGGCCAGGTCGCCGTGGTGGTAGGTGGCGCGTCCCTTCGGGGTGGGTGCCATTCGGGTGACCCTACCCGACCCGCGATTCCGGCTCACCCGCCCCTGGCCTGCGCCTTTCGGCGGCCCGGGCGGCCCGCAGGGCGTCCCGCGAGCGCTCGACGCGGATCGGCAGATCCCGCACCCGCTCTCCGGTGGCATGGTGGAAGGCGTTGCCGATGGCCGCCGCCGCGCCCACGATGCCCAGTTCGCCGATGCCCTTGGCGCCCACCGGGTTGGTGGTGTTGTCGTCCTCCTCCAGCAGCACCACGTCCAGTCGCGGAACATCGGCGTGGGCGGCGATGTGATAGCCCGCGAAGTCATGGTTGGCGAAGTCGCCGAAGACCGGATCGACCTCGCCGATCTCCAGCAGCGCCATCGACAGACCCATCGTCATGGCCCCGAGGAACTGGGAGCGCGCGGTGTGCGGATTGACGATCCGCCCGGCGGCGAACACGCCCAGCATCCGGTCCACCCGGATCTCACCGGTGTCGCCGTCCACCCGCACCTGGGCGAACTGCGCCCCGAAGGTGTGCCGCGACAGATCCGCCCGCCGCTCCAGATCCTCGACGGTGTTCGCCACCACCTCCAGACCGCCGTCCGGGACCACACCCCCGTAGGTGTCCAGCTCCTTGAGCAGCGCACGGCACGCCTTGTCCACCGCCCAGCCCCACGATGCGGTGCCGAGCGAACCGCCCGCGAACGGCGCCATGCCCAGCGAGGCACGCCCGATCTCCAGCCGCAGCCGCGACAGCGGAATGCCGAGCGCGTCCGCCGCCACCTGGGTGAGGGCGGTACGGGCGCCCGTGCCCAGGTCGGCCGCGCCGATGCGCACCCGGTACGTCCCGTCCTCCTCGGCGCGCGCCACCGCGGAGGAGGGGAAGGTGTAGTCCGGGTGGTGCGAGGCGGCCACACCGGTGCCCAGCAGCCAGCGCCCCTCACGCCGGATCCCCGGGGCCGGATCACGGCGCTCCCAGCCGAACCGCGCCGCGCCCTCGCGCAGACAGGCCACCAGGTTGCGGCTGCTGAACGGCTTGCCGCTCTCCGGGTCGGTCTCCGGCTCATTGCGGATGCGCAGCTCGACCGGGTCCATGCCCAGCGCCCCGGCCAGCTCGTCGACGGCCGACTCCAGCGCGAACATCCCCGGGGTGTGGCCGGGGGCGCGGAACCAGGCGGGCGTCATCACATCGAGCGGCGCCACCTTCACCGTCGTACGGACGTGGGGCGCCGCGTACATCATCCGTGTCGAGGACACCGTCTGATCGGCGAACGGCACCTGGGCCGAGCGCTGCTGTACCGACTCGTGCTGGATCACCGTCAGCCGGCCGTCGCGCTCGGCGCCCAGCCGCACCCGCTGGATCGTGGGGGAGCGGTAGGGGATCAGCTGGAACATCTGCTGCCGGGTCAGGGCGATCTTCACCGGCCGTTCGACGGCCCGCGCGGCGAGCGCCGCCAGCACCGTCGGCGAGCGCGGAATGCCCTTGGAGCCGAAGCCCCCGCCGATGTACTCGGCCACGATCTCCACCGCGCTCAGCTCGATCCCGAACAGCGCGGACATCAGCTGCGCGCTCATATAGGGACCCTGGTCGGAGTTGAACAGCGTCAGCCGGTCCTCGTCCCACACCGCGATGGTGGCATGCGGCTCCATCGGACTCGGATGCTCCACCGGAGTGGTGTACGTGGCGTCCACCCGCACCGGGGCGGTGGCCCAGGCGCCATCGGCGTCACCGCGCTCCACCAGGCCCGGGCTGCCGTCGGTCACCGTCTCGGCGATCTCCAGCCGCTCGTCGTCGGCGCGCAGCACCACATCGTGCGGCTCCCGCTCATAGCCCACCCGGACCGCCGCCGCGCCCTCGCGCGCCGCCTCCAGCGAGGTGGCCACCACGGCGGCCACGATCTGGCCGTGGTACGCCACCTGAGGGGACTGAAGCACGAAGAGGTCCGCGCTCGCCTGCGCCTCGGCGTTCAGCCGCGGGGCGCTTGTGTGGTCGAGCACCGCCAGCACACCGGGCAGGGCCAGCGCCGGGGCGGGGTCCACCTCCGTCACCCGGCCGCGGGCGATGGTGGCCTGCACCGGCCATACGTAACTGACGTCCCGGGTGGGGAACTCATAGGCGTAGCGCGCCGCGCCGGTCACCTTGTCCAGGCCGTCGACCCGGGTCACCGGGGCGCCGACGCTCTGTTCGACGGTGGTCATGCGCGATCCCTCCTCGCGACGAGGTCGCGGACGCCCGCGACGATCAGATCAGTGGCCAGGTCGACCTTGAAGGCGTTGTCGGGCAGTGGCCGCGCCTCGGCCAGCTCGGCTTGCGCCGCCTCGCGCAGCGTCTCCTCGTCCGGCCGGGCGCCGCGCAGCCGCTCCTCGGCGGTCCGGGCGCGCCACGGCCGTGGCGCCACTCCGCCGAGCGCGATCCGCACGTCCCGCAGCGAGCCGTCCTCGGCCACGGACACCGAGGTGGCGACGCTCACCAGCGCGAAGGCGTACGACCAGCGGTCGCGCACCTTGCGGTAGCGCATCCGGGCACCGTGCGGCGGCGGGGGCAGCTCCACGGCGGTGATGAGGTCGCCGTGGTCCAGGACGGTCTCCCGGTGCGGTGTGTCGCCGGGCGGCAGATACAGCTCCGCCACCGGAACGGCGCGCGAGCCGCCGTCCACCGACCGCACGTGCGCCACCGCGTCGAGCGCCACCAGCGCCACCGCCATGTCGGAGGGGTGGGAGGCCACGCAGTGGTCGGAGGTGCCCAGCACGGCCAGATCGCGGTGCGCGCCCTGGATCGCCGGGCACCCGGTGCCCGGCTCGCGCTTGTTGCACGGCTTGGTCACGTCCTGGAAGTACCCGCAGCGGGTGCGCTGGAGCAGATTGCCGCCCACCGTGGCGACCGTGCGCAGCTGCCCGGAGGCCCCCGCCAGCAGCGCCTGGGACAGCAGCGGGAAGCGCTCACGGACGCCCGGATCGCCCGCCAGCGCGCCGTTGCGCACGGTGGCGCCGATGAGCACGGAGCCGTCCGCGCGGTGCTCGATCCGGTCGTACGGCAGCCGGGAGACGTCGATGAGCAGACCCGGGTCGGTGACGCCGAGCTTCATCAGGTCCACCAGATTGGTGCCGCCGCCGAGATAGGTGGCATCGGGGCGCTGGGCGATCAGCGCGGCCGCCTCGGCGGCGTCGCCCGCGCGGGCGTAGGCGAACTCCTTCATCGGGCGCCCCCGACGGTGGCCGTGTCCTGGGCGGCTTGGGCGCCCGCGGCCTCCAGCACGGCCTCGACGATCCCGTTGTACGCGCCGCAGCGGCACAGGTTGCCGCTCATCCGCTCGCGCACCTCCCGCGCGTCCAGCGCGGAGACATCGGCCACCCCGGTGGCGGTGTCCTCGGTGACATGGCTGGGCCAGCCGCGCCCGGCCTCGCCCAGCGCCCCGATGGCGGAGCAGATCTGGCCCGGGGTGCAATAGCCGCACTGGAGCCCGTCGTGGTCGAGGAAGGCACGCTGCACCGGGTGCAGCTCCCCGCCGTCCGACAGCGCCGCCACGCCCTCGATGGAGACGATCTCGCGCTCCTCGGCGGTCACCGCGAACATCAGGCAGCTGTTCACCCGCTCACCGTCCACCAGCACCGTGCAGGCCCCGCACTGACCGTGGTCACAGCCCTTCTTGGTGCCGGTGAGCCCGATCCGCTCGCGCAGCACATCGAGCAGGGTGGTCCGGTTGTCGATCGTCAGGGAGTGGGACGTGCCGTTGATCCGCAAGGTGATGTCGCTACTCGGTGAGTGATGTGAGAGGCTCATACATTGAATGTATCAACCTCTTACATCCGTGGCGAGGAGATATGAATTCCATGCGGGACGTCGTAGCGCAGATGCACCGATGGTGGGGCGAGGGCGAACCGTTCGCCCGGGCCACGGTGGTGGCGACCTGGCATTCCTCTCCGCTGCCGCCCGGGACGTCCATGCTGGTCGGCCCCGATGGCGCGGCGATCGGCAGCGTCTCCGGCGGCTGTGTCGAAGGCGCCGTCTATGAACTGGCCCAGGAGGTGACCGACAGCGGCAGGCCCGTGCTGGAGCGCTATGGCGTCAGCGACGACGACGCCTTCGCGGTCGGGCTGACCTGCGGCGGGATCATCGACGTCTATGTGGAGCGGATCGACCCCGCGGGCTTCCCCGAACTGGGCGAGGTGGCCGAGGCGGTGGCCGCCGGGGAGCCGGTGGCCGAGGTGATCTGCGTGGCCGTCGACGGGCCCGACCCGGAGGGACGGCTGGGCCGCCGGCTGGTCGTACGGCCCGACGGCACCTCCGGATCCCTCGGCTCCGGACGGCTGGACGCGGCCGTCGCCGAGGACGCGCGCGGACTGCTGGCCGGCGGGCGCACCGAGACCCTGCGCTTCGGCTACGACGGCGTCCGCATGGACGAGGAACTCACCCTGTTCGTCTCGGTCCACGCCACCCCGCCGCGGATGCTGGTCTTCGGCGCCGTGGACTTCGCGGCGGCCATGGCCCGGATCGGCGCCTACCTCGGCTACCACGTCACCGTGTGCGACGCCCGGCCCGTCTTCGCCACCCCGCGCCGCTTCCCCGAGGCACACGAGGTGGTGACCGACTGGCCGCACCGCTATCTGCGCACCGAGGCGGAGGCGGGCCGGATCGACGAACGCACGGTGGTCTGTGTGCTCACCCACGACCCCAAGTTCGATGTGCCGCTGCTGGACGTCGCCCTGCGCCTGCCGCTGGCCTACGTGGGCGCCATGGGCTCCCGCCGCACCCACGACGACCGGCTCCGCCGGCTGCGCGCCACCGGTCTCGGCGAGGAGGCGGTGGCCAAACTCGCCTCGCCGATCGGCCTGGACCTCGGCGCCCGTACCCCGGAGGAGACCGCCGTCAGCATCGCGGCCGAGATCATCGCCGACCGCTGGGGCGGCAGCGGCACCCGGCTGACCTCCCTCAGCGGCAGCATCCACAGTCAGGAGCCGATGCGGCCCGCGGCCGGAGGCTGAGACGGGGCCACGGCCCGGGCCGGGGATCGTCACAATGGTTCCCGGCCCGAATGGATGTAGGAGGAATCGAACCAGCCGTGGAGACCGCTCGAAGCAGCGACGACGACATAGAACCCACCGCCGCCGACGATGACGCGCCCCTCGGCGCCGGGGACACCGACGCCGCCCCGCCGCCGAGACCCGGCTGGCGCCGCTGGGTGATGGACATCCGGCCGCTGCGCCACCGCCCCTTCCGCCGGCTGTGGAGTTCCACCACCGTCACCGCCATCGGCAGCCAGCTCACCGCCGTCGCCGTGCCCAAGCAGATCTACGACATCACCGGCTCGTCGGCGTGGGTCGGCTACGCCAGCTTCGCCGGACTCCTCCCGCTGGTGGTCTTCGCGCTGTGGGGCGGGGTGGTGGCCGACCGGATGGACCGGCGCACCCTGATGCTTGTCACCAACGTGGGCATCGCCGTCACCTCGGTGCTGTTCTGGGCGCAGTCCTTCGCCGGTCTGGACTCGGTGGCGCTGCTCATGGTGCTGCTCGCCGTCCAGCAGGGCTTCTTCGGCATGAACTCCCCGGCCCGCAGCGCCTCCGTCGCCCGTCTCGTCCCCGCCGACGAACTGCCCGCCGCGGGCGCCCTCCAGTCCACCGTCGCCCAGACCGGCATGATCCTCGGCCCGCTGCTCGCGGGCGCCCTGATCCCCGTCCTCGGCCTGCCCGCGCTCTACCTCATCGACGCCGTGGCGCTGTGCGTCACCCTGTGGGCCGTCTGGCGGCTGCCCGCGCTGCCGCCCCTCACCGAGGGCGCCACGGGCGCCGAGGGCGGCGCGCGGCGGGGCGGATGGCGCGATGTGGTCGACGGCTTCCGGTACATCGCCGCCCACCGCATCCTGCTGATGTCGTTCCTCGCCGACATCATCGCCATGGTCTTCGGCATGCCCCGCGCGCTCTTCCCCCAACTCGCCGCGCACACCTACGCGCCCTGGGGCGAGGGGTTCGCGCTCGGCCTGCTCTTCGCGGCGATCCCGCTCGGCGCGGTGGCCGGCGGTCTGCTCTCCGGCACCTTCTCCCGCGCCCGCCGCCACGGCTTGATGGTCATCGCCGCCGTGGTGGCCTGGGGCGTGGCCATCACCGGATTCGGGCTCAGCCTCAACCTGTGGTGGGCGGTGGCCTTCCTCGCCCTCGCGGGCGTGGCCGACATGGTCTCGATGGTCTTCCGCGGGACGATCCTCCAGGCCGCAGCCACCGACGACATGCGCGGCCGGATGCAGGGTGTGTTCACCGTGGTGGTGGCGGGCGGCCCGCGCATCGCCGATCTGCTGCACGGCACCGCGGGCTCGCTCCTCGGGACCCGCGCGGCGGTCGCCGCGGGCGGGCTGCTGGTGGCCGTCAGCACACTCGGGCTCGCCGTCGCGGTGCCCGCGTTCCGCCGCTACACGCCCTGACGACGCGGCCGCGCTCGGGCAGGCGAACGCACGACGGCCGTGCCCCCGCCGGAATCCTGGGCGGGGGCACGGCCGTCGCGGCCCTCAGGCCGTACGCTCGTCGCGGTCGCCGCCCCACAGCGTGTGGAACGAACCCTCGCGGTCCACCCGCCGGTAGGTGTGCGCACCGAAGAAGTCCCGCTGCCCCTGGACCAGCGCGGCGGGCAGCCGCTCCGAGCGCAGCGCGTCGTAGTACGCCAGCGCCGCCGAGAAGCCCGGGGCCGGTACGCCCAACTCGACCGAGGTGGCCACCACCCGCCGCCAGGCGTCCTGCGCCGCGCCCAGCGCCTCGGCGAAGTGGTCGTCGGTCAGCAGCGTGACGGGCTTGCGGTCCTTGGCGTACGCCTCGGTGATCCGGTTCAGGAACCGCGCCCGGATGATGCAGCCACCGCGCCAGATCCGCGCGACCGCCCCGGGGTCGATGTCCCAGCCGTACTCCTGGCTGCCCGCCTCGATCTGGTGGATGCCCTGCGCGTACGCCACGATCTTCGAGGCGTACAGCGCCTGCTCGACATCGTCGGCGAACCGCTCCGCGGCGGCCCCCGTGAGCCCCTTGCCGGACGGCCCCGGCAGCCCCTGCGAGGCGTCCCGCAGCTCCGCGTGGCCGGACAGCGAGCGGGCGAACACCGCCTCGGCGATCCCACTCACCGGCACGCCCAGGTCCAGCGCGGTCTGCACGGTCCAGCGGCCGGTGCCCTTCTGCTCCGCCTGGTCCTGCACCACGTCCACGAACGGCTTGCCGGTGGCGGCGTCGGTGTGCCCGAGCACCTCGGCGGTGATCTCGATCAGATACGACTCCAGGCGGCCGCCGTTCCAGGTGCGGAACACCTCTGCGATCTCACCGGGCGACATGCCGAGCGCCCGCCGCAGCAGGTCGTACGACTCGGCGATGAGCTGCATGTCCGCGTACTCGATGCCGTTGTGCACCATCTTCACGAAGTGGCCGGCGCCGTCCGGGCCGATGTGGGTGCAGCACGGCGTGCCGTCCACCTTGGCGGAGATGGACTCCAGCAGCGGACCGAGGGACTTGTAGGATTCCACCGATCCGCCGGGCATGATGCTGGGCCCGTTGAGCGCGCCCTCCTCGCCGCCGGAGATGCCGGTGCCCACGAAGTGCAGCCCGCGCTCGCGCAGGGACTTCTCCCGGCGCCGGGTGTCCTCGAAGTGGGCGTTGCCCCCGTCGATGATCACGTCGCCCTCTTCGAGGAGGGGTGCGAACTCCTCGATGACGGCATCGGTGGGCGCACCCGCCTTGACCATGATGATCAGCCGCCGGGGCCGCTGGAGCGAGGCGACGAACTCCTCGGCGCTCTCCGCCGGCACGAAGTTCCCCTCGTGGCCGTGCTCCTCCATCAACGCCTTGGTCTTGGCGAACGTGCGGTTGTGGAGAGCGACGGTGTGCCCGTGCCGGGCGAAGTTGCGGGCGAGGTTGCTACCCATGACGGCGAGCCCTGTGACGCCGATCTGGGCGGTGGGCTGGACGGTGGAAGGGCTGGGCATACGGTGTTCCACTCCTGTCACGCGCATCGAATCCTTATGCGAGGCAGCAACGCCGAGGGGAGCGAGGATCTTCCCCGTCGATCAGCCGGATATCGCCCGGCCATAGTTGCACGATGTGCGCGACGGCGGACGAGTGTCCGAGGAAAGCGGCCAAGGTGTCTCATTTTTCTCTCGCCCAGGCGGGAGCCCGGATTGTGAGATCTCCACAAGGGGCCCTCTGGCGTTGTCCAGAGCGAAGTCCCATGGGCTGCCGGCTCCCGGCGCTCACTCGTCGTCGGACCCTCGGACGCCACCGGGCGGGCATCCCGCGCGGCACCCTGGCCGAGCCGCAGGCCGGCGACGATCCAATAGGTGATGATCATGATTCCCGTCCGGAGTCACCAGTCGCGGGCGACCACGTCGTCCCTTCCGCCCTCTGGGCGAAGTCGGTGGCCGGCTCGGTGGCGTAACGGCTCATCACCTGGAGGTTCGCCTGCGGGGTCAGCGCCTGGCCGCCGGTGATCATGTCCTGAAGGTCCCGGAAGTACTGCACATACAGGTCCGGTGTGAATGTGCTGAGCATGACGGCTGGTTGGTCGGTCACGTTGGCGAAGGTGTGCGGGGCGCCGGGAGGGACCATCACGAGCGTGCCCGCCGTCGCGTCGTAGTCCTGCTCTCCGACCGTGAATCGCACCGTGCCGGAGATGACGTAGAAACCCTCGTCGTGCTGGGCGTGGCGGTGCTGCGGCGGTCCGGGCGTGTGCGGTGCGAGGACGGATTCGGCGAGCCCGAGGCGGTGCCCGGTGTTGCTGCCGTCCTCGAGGATGCGCAGTCGCGTGGTGCCCAGGACGATCGTCTCACCGTCGCCCGGGCCGACCACCGATACGGCGGGGTCGGCATTCGGCTCACTGATCTTCGGTTCATCGGTCACGCCGTCATTCCACTGCCGGGGGGCCGTGAGTGTCCAAGACCCCTTCCGTGGTGTCGATACCGGATGGGTATCGTTCCACACATGAGCCAGCCGCCAACTCGGCGCGCGGGCGCTGACCGGCCACTGAGCGACGTCGGCCCGAACCCGGGGCGAACGGCCGGAGGAGCGGCGCGAACCGGGGGTCAGGGGCGGGCGAGGTCGGGGGAGCGGTGGCGGACGGGACTGACCGACTCGAGTGCCGCGCCCAGACGCAGGACGGTCGACTCGTCGTACCAGCGTGAGACGAGCTGGACACCGATCGGCAGCTTGTCGCCGGTGGCCCCGAACGGCAACGACAGCGCGGGCAAGCCGGTGAGGTTGAACGGCACGGTGGCGCGCATGATGCCGCGCGCCGGTACCGTCCGGTCCCCGACGAGCAACGTCGGCTGCGCATGGAGCGGGGCCGGCACCGGGCACACGGGGCACAGCAGCGCGTCGTAGCGCTCGAAGTATCCGGCGAACAGCGAACTGAGCGCCTCGACTCGTTGTTGCGCGGCGATGTAGTCGGCCGACGTCACCTCCGGATCCGAGAGCGTGCGTTGGATGACGGTGTGCAGCTCGGACTCGCGGCCGGCGGCGGCCCGCCGGAAGTACGGCACCGTCTCCGCGGTATACAGGACGGCGCTCAGCGCGGTGCCGTCGATCGTCTCCAACGTTCCCAGGGGAGCGGGTTCGACGGTGCAGCCGATGCCGCGCAGCGCCTCGGCAGCGGCCGCCACCGTGGCCGCCACCTCCCGGTCCACCGGACCGAATCCGGGCTCGGCCATCCAGCCGACGCGCAGCCCGGCCACCTCCTTCGGGGCGTCGGTGTGGGGTGGTGAGTGCCGCACGTCGCCATCCACGCCGTCAGGCCCGGAAAGAATGCGCAACGCGGTCACGATGTCCCGCACGCTGCGCGCCATCGGGCCGACGTGCCAGTACCGACGGGGGACTTCGGGCCAGTGTCCGGTGATCGGGATTCTTCCCCGGGTCGCCTTCAGGGCGACGATCCCCGTGTCGTGTGCTGGGCCCCGCACCGAGATGGCGACATCGCTGCCGAGCCCGAGCGGTGACATCCCGGCGGCGATCGCGGCCGACTCTCCGCTGCTGGAACCGCCGGGTGTGCGCTCGGCATCCCAGGGGTTGCGGGCCCGGCCGACGAGCAGGTTGTCGGTTTCGGTCCAGTAGGAGAACTCGGGCAGGTTCGTCTTGGCCAGCGGAATGGCACCGGCTGCCCGAAGCCGCGCTACCGAGGTCGCGTCCGCAGCCGCGAGGTGATCGCGGAACAACACGGAGCCGCGCGTGGTCACGACGCCCGCGACGTCCAGCGCGTCCTTGACCGTGAAGGGCACACCGTGCAGGGGCCCGAGGGAGGCACCGGCCTTGACCGATTCATCGGCGGCCCGCGCCGCGGCGAGTGCCTGTTCGGCGAGCACCGTCACCACCGCGTTCAGCCGTGGGTTGACCTCGGCCATCCGGTCCAGATGCGCCTGCACCACCTCGACCGCCGACACCTGCCGTGTCCGGATCAGCTCAGCCAGTTCGGTCGCGTCCCGGTGATGAAGCCCGTCCACACTCCTCCACCCTTCGTCTGCCGCACGGGATGTCCACACTATGACGTCGGCGAGCGCGAAGATGTAACCGCCGTGGGCGCCGATTCCCATCCGGTCAAGCAGGGCGGCAGCGCCCAGATCATCCGGACATGTGGCGGGTCTCAGCGGGTGTCCACGATTCCGCCCGTCACGGCGATCACTTCGCCCACCGTATAGCTCGAATCCGCGTCCGAGGCGAGGTAGACGTACGCCGGCGCGATTTCCTCCGGCTGGGCCGGGCGGCCAAGGGGCGCCTCGCTGCCGAGATCGGCGAGGCCTTCGCGTGGCATGTGATCGTCGGAGTTGTTGAGGGCGGTCCAAGTGGGCCCCGGTGCGACGATGTTGGCGCGGACTCCCCGCTCGGCCAGGTGGGGGGCGATGGATTTGGTGAAGGCGACCAGAGCCGCCTTGGACGCCGCGTAGTCGATCATCGTGGTGCTGCCCTTGAGAGCTTCCTCGGTGGCGGTGGCGATGACCGCATCGCCCGGCTCGAGGTGCGGCAGGGCCGCCATGACCAGGTGGAAGTAGGCGTACACATTGGTCTTGAAGGTGCGGTCCCAGTCCTCCGCGGTCAGTTGTTCCAGCTCCAGCTTGCTGTTCAGGTAGGCCGCGTTGTTGACCAGGATGTTCAGGCGGCCGAACCTCCGCACCGTCTGTTCGACGACCTCGCGGCAGAAGTCGGGGTCGCACAGGTCTCCGGGGAGGAGCAGGCATGTGCGGCCCTGTTCTTCCACGACGCGTTGCGTTTCCTCGGCGTCCGGCTGTTCGTAGGGGAGGTAGACGATGGCGACGTCGGCGCCTTCGCGTGCGTAGAGCAGGGCGACGGCGCGGCCGATCCCGGAGTCACCACCGGTGATCAGGGCCACCTTGCCGGTCAGCTTGCCGGATGCCCTGTAGTTTTCGGCCCGGTAGCGAGGGCGGGGGTCCATGTCCCGCTCGAGGCCGGGGGGCTCCTGTTTCAGCGCGCGGAACCGAGGTGTGGGCTCCGACACGACCTGAGGCGCGGTCTCGTACGCGGCGGTCTTCGTGGCGTCTCGTTCTTGCACGGCCATCCCTCCTCTGACGGGGCGGTTTCGGCGGCCGTGGCAGCCGGGCTGCCACGCGACCACGCGGTGTTGCCGAAGCAGGGTGGGCGGGTGCCCGGGGCGGCGCGTACGAAACGGCCGGGGGAGGTATCTCAGCAGGCGGGGACGGCGAAACCGGCCCAGACGGCACGGAACCCTGGCCGCACGGCCGCTCATCCAGCTCGCCCCTCAGCTCGTTCCGAAGCGTCTGCGGGATGCGAGTGAAGTTGCCAAGCACTGGAACACAACGGTTTGACATCAGTGCGCGGGGCTAGAAGAGTCAGCAACCGAGGTGCTTCGGAAAGCAGGCACACCCCGCGGGAGCCGCGCGTAACGCGCTGTGAACCCCAGATGTGCCGCGCTGGGCTTCCGCGCTGCTGGACAGCAACGAGCAGGGAGCAGAGATGACACCGATGATCACCGCACCCGCACCCGCACGTGCCCGCCACTCTCACGACGACGCCCCTGACACCCAGGCCGACTTCGAGCGGCTGGCCGCGGCCTCCGATGGGCCCGAGCGCGAGGTGCTGGTGGAGGAGCTGGTGGCGGCCTGGCTGCCGATGGCCCACCGCCTCGCCCACCGCTACCGCAACCGCGGAGAGAACCTGGAGGACCTGGAACAGGTCGCGGCGATGGGCCTGGTCAAGGCCGTCGACCGCTACGACGCGCGGCGCGGCGGCGCGTTCGAGCCGTATGCCATCCCCACGATCGTCGGGGAGCTCAAGCGGTACTTCCGCGACCACAGTTGGGCCCTGCACGTTCCCCGGCGGGTGCAGGAGCTGCGCAACAAGGTCCGCGCCACCGTCCAGGAGATGGCCGCCACCGAAGGCGCCGGCCGCTCCCCGACCGTGGCGCAGGTCGCCGAGGCCGCCGGTATGAACGAGGAGGACGTGCTCACCGGCATGGAGGCCCTCGGCAGTTACCGCTCCCTTTCCCTGGACGCCGAGCTGACGGGTGCGGATGACGGCTACTCCCTGGCCGACACCCTCGGCCGGCCCGAGGCCCGCTACGAGACGGTCCTCGACCGCGAAGCGGTCAAGCCCTGCCTGCACCGGCTTCCGGAGCGGGAGCAGCACATCCTGTACCTGCGGTTCTTCCGCGATATGACCCAAGCGCGCATCGCCGATGAGCTGGGCATCTCCCAGATGCATGTCTCGCGTCTCATCTCCCGCAGCTGCCACGACATCCGCGAACAGGTCGAGACCGAGCCGCGGCCCCAGCCGATCCCGGCCGCCGCCTGATGCCCGGCGCCCGGCACCGGGCGCCGGGCGCCGAGCAGCGCAGCGTGATCGCCGCCCGCCACCAACTCCCCGGCGCCCGCACCGAAGACGACTCCCTCCTCATCCCCGACACCTGAGAAACGCCCTGTGGGCCCGGCACCGGCCGGGCCCACCGTTTGATCAGGTCGCGTTGCAGGTCAGGGCAGTCCGAGCAGTTCCAGCGGGCGGCCGAAGGTGAGTGGCCAAATGGTCGCCCTGCGATCTGGGCGTCGAGACATGAAGTAGGCAGCTAGGGCAGGGGCGTGCCGCCGGTGGCGTTGAGGATTTCGGCGGTGATGTAGCTGGCCTGCTGTGAGGCCAGGAAAACGTACGCGGGGGCCATCTCGGCCGGCTGGCCCGGACGCCCCAGGGGGCTTTGCTCGCCGAATTGCGAGGTGTCGGGCAAGGTGGCGGGGATCAGCGGCGTCCACACCGGGCCGGGGGCCACGGCGTTCACCCGGATGCCGCGTTCCGCCAGGTTGCCGGCCAGGCCCTGCGTGAAGGTCACGATGGCGCCCTTGGTCGTGGCGTAGTCGAGCAGATGAGGGCTGGGCTTGTACGCCTGCACCGAGGTGGTATTGATGATGCTGCCGCCTTCCGGGATATGCGGCAGGGACATCTTGCAGAGCCAGAACATCCCGTACAGATTCGTGCGCATCACGCGGTCGAATTGCTCGGTGGTGATGTCTTCGAGCCCTCCCGACTGTGCCATTTGGAAGGCGGCATTGTTGACGAGGATGTCGATCGAGCCGAAGGCGTCGACCGCTTGCGCCACCAATTTCCCGCACTCGGATTCGTCGCGGATGTCGCAGGGCACCGGAACGGCGCGGCGCCCGGCCTCTTTGATCAGACGTGCCGTCTCCTGGGCGTCTTTCTCTTCCTCGGGCAGATAGCTGAAAACGACGTCGGCGCCCTCACGGGCGAATGCGAGGGCTACGGCCCGCCCGATCCCGGAGTCGCCGCCGGTGATCAGAGAATGTCGGTTGTCCAACAGGCCATGGCCCTGGTAGCTGCCTTCTCCGTGGTCGGGCCGCGGCTCCATGTGGTCCGTGGCGCCGGGATGGGATTGGTCCTGCTGCGGAAATTCGGGCTGAGGGTAGCGCTTCCCTGGATGACGCTGGTCCTGTCCGCTCATGTGATGGCCTCCGAAACCAGAAGATCGGGTGCCCTGAGTTCCCCTCGGCAACACATGCAAACCATCGGACGTCCGAAACCCTGGCGGCAGGCTTGTTAGCGGATGGGAATCGGAGGGAACCCGGCCGTGACGCGAATTGGTGCGACATTCAGTCGCTGAGGAAGAGCATCTCTATCCCGCCGTCCGCCGTCACCTGGCCGGAGGAGACGCGGTCGCCGACAAGGAGATCGCCGACCATTCCCGCGTCGGGGGGAGAAGGTCCGTCGCGCGAAGAAGACCGCCCCCACCCGGCCGCATCCCAGCGCTCCGGACACCCCGCCGGGTAACAAGCTGCTCGCCCCCGGAGCGGGGCTGGTGGACCGAGCCCGCGACTTCGTCACCGGGCGCGGCAAGTAAGCGCGGCGGGTCCGCGGCCACCGTGGCGCGGCGCGCCGAGGGAGAGTGGGCGGAGTCTGACACCACATCGAGCCGTAGCACCGCGCCGCCAGATGTCCGACTCCCTCCGCTCCTCGCCGCTCGCCGCGGCCAGCCCCTACGGACGGTCATCGGTCATGACGCGCACGGCCTGTCTGCGCACTTCATCCACGCACTCCAACACGGCGACCGCGTCTCTTCGCTTGTCGGCCTCCGCGCTCCCCTCGCCCACATCGCCCCCGCGCACCGCGGCCACGAAGTCCTGGAGACAGACGCGCAGTTGGTCCGACGCCGGCAGCGTGAACCGCTCCTCGTGGTCCTGCTCCTCCAGCACCAGCACCGGCTGATGAGCCGCGGGCGGAGTGAACGCGCGCGTCACCGACAGTCGGCCCCGGTCTCCCCACAGCGTGTACGACGACGCGTACACGTGCTCGAAGCCGAACGTCACGTGGGCCAGTACCCCGGAAGGCGAGATCAGCAAGGCCTGCCCCGACAGGTCGAGCCCGTCCGAGGCGCGCGTGCGCAGCGTCGCGCCCGCCACCCGCGGCCCGGGCCCCAGCAGCAGCGCCGCGGCGCGCAACGGATAGACGCCCACGTCGAGCAGCGCCCCGCCGCCGAGGCCGGGTGCGTACCGGATGTCGTCAGCGGGGAGCGGCGGAATGCAGAAGGACGCCTGGAACGTGCTCGGCGTGCCGATCCGTCCGCGTCGCACCAGGTCCGCGGCGAACGCGTGCTGCGGATGGTGCGGGAACATGAAGTTCTCCCGCAGCACCAGACCGCGCTCCCGCGCGAGGGAGTACAACTGGCGTGCCTCGTCGGCGTTCACCCCGATCGGCTTCTCGATCAGCACATGCTTGCCGGCGCGCAGCGCGCGGTCTGCCCATGCGCGGTGCAGCGCCGTGGGTGTCGAGATGTACACCGCCTCCACGTCCGGGCGGTTCAGCAGCGCGGCGTAGTCCGTCTCCGCCGCACAGCCGAATTGCTCGGCGAAACGGCCCGCCTTCTCCACGGACCGGCCGGCGACCGCGATGAGATCGACCTCCGGCATGTTCACCGCGGTGGGCAGCACGCGCCTGCGGGCGATCGACGACGTGGCGAGCGCCCCCAGCCGCAACGGCCGGACCCCGGCCGGGCTCACAACGCCCGCAGCGCCGCCACCAGGGTCCTGGCCTGCACGTTCACGTGATGACTGTAGTGGAGCAGTTCGTCCAACTGACATGGTGTCACCCAACGGAAATCGTCCGATACGGTGGGGAGGTCGCTCTCCGCCTCGATGATCAGGTAACGGCTCTGGGCGTTCCGGAACCGGCCGCCTTCCTCCGACAGGACCACGTCGTAGGCGGCGCCATCGGCGCGGGCCAGTGCCTCGGCGAGATAGGGCGGCTGGTCGGCCGCGGGCAGATGGGCGTAGTTCTCCGGCACGCACTGCACCGTGGGGCCGAGCTCGACCACATCGAGGAATCCCGGCTCCGCCCGCGCCCGCAGCAGCGCGTGCGGTACACCGTCGACCCGGCGGACGAACAGGGCCACGACTCCGGTGCCGTGCGGTTCGAGCAGCGGCTGGGACCAGGAGGGCACCTCACGCCGGCGCGAGGAGACGTCGACCGCCACCACCTTGAAGTACAGCGCCCGCTCATGGGCCACCTCGTCCGCGGTAAGGTGCCAGCCCGCGGTCTCCGCGAGGCCGATCGGCACCACCTCGACCTCGTGCTCGGCCCGCCGCCGCGTGATCCAGCTACGGATCTCCCGGTCCGCGTGGAGCGCCCGCCGGGTGTCCTCCTGCCGCCAGTCCGGAAGGCAGGACAGGACGGTCCGCGCGTCCATGTTGATCAGGTTGTCCTGCCGCAGCAGCGCGTGGACTTGTCCCAGCGTCAGCCAGGCGAAGTCCTCATCCGCCTCGGCCTCGGGGCCGACCTCCACGATCATGTTGCGGTTGCGCTTGCGCAGGAACCACGAGCCCTGTTCCGACTGGAGAACGTCCGCGACGACGGATTCGGGCGCCGCGCGGCGGAAGAGCCTCAGATAGGGGACGGCGGAACCACCGTGCACCCGGGAGTAGTTGCTCTTGGTCGCCTGCACGGTCGGCGACAGCTGTACGCCGTTGACGTTCCCCGGCTCGGGTTTCGCCTGCATCAGCAGATGCGGCACACCGTCGAAGTCGCGCAGCGCGATGCCGAGAAGGCCGATCTCCGGCTGTCGGATGATCGGCTGCGACCATGCGGACACCGGACCGAAGTCCGATCGCACCCGCAGCCCGTGCACCGAGAAGAACCGTCCGCTCGCGTGCCGCAGATCGCCCGTCCGTTCGTCGAAGCCCCAGCCGCGCAAGGCGGCGAACGGCACCCGCTCCACTCGCTGCGCGTGCTCGCGACGACGTCTGTCGAGCCACGCCAGTACCTCCGGGTTGCTCATCACCCCGCCGTCGACCGCGGCGGCGGAGGCGGCAAGCCTCGACACGCTACGGGGTTCCGCGGTGCGGGACGGCAACATCAGACCTGTCGCGGTCATCGACTCCGCCTCTACTCGTTCCGGGAAACACGGCCGCCGAGCGCTCGGCGATCCGCGGGCGGCGTGGTGCGCGACATCGGCACCGCGCCGCCACCCAACTGTGGGTACGAAGGGCGGATCTTGCGGCGGCTGTTGCGCAGCAAGAGTGCCATAGGAGGGTTTGCCTGGCACCGGTTCAGGGTGTGCTGGGACCTGTAACTGTGGCTCTCGCGGACGCCCCTCCCGCCGGGGCACGTGAGGATGGTGGCATTCAGGTGGCCTGTCCACCGCAGGACGGCATGAGAGGCAGAGACTGGCGTGAATCCTTTCGACGACCCCGACGCCGAGTTCTTGGTGCTGGTCAACGACGAGGGGCAGCATTCGCTGTGGCCCGCCTTCGCGGACGTGCCCGACGGCTGGCATATCGCCCACGGCAAGGACACTCGTGCAGCGTGCCTGGCGTACATCGAGGAGAACTGGACGGATATGCGACCCAAGAGCCTGATCGAGGCGATGGGCGGCTGAGCCGCCCTCGGCGCGTGTTACGGCATGAAGGGGATAGTCCTCGCGGGCGGGAGCGGTACCCGGCTGCATCCTTTGACGCATGCGGTGTCGAAGCAGATCCTGCCCGTCTACAACAAGCCGATGGTCTACTACCCGCTGTCGGTGCTCATGCTCGGCGGGATCAGGGAAATCCTCGTCATATCGACTCCGCGCCATCTGGACCTGTTCCGTGTGCTCCTGGGCGACGGCAGCCAACTGGGGATGTCGATCGAGTACGCCGAGCAGCGTGCGGCGAACGGCATCGCCGAAGCCTTCGTCATCGGTGCGGAATTCATCGGGGACGATCCCGTGGCACTCGTGCTCGGGGACAACATCTTCCACGGTCCCGGTTTTTCGAGGATGCTGCACCGGGAGGCAGGCAGCATCGACGGCTGCGTGCTCTTCGGCTATCCGGTCAAGGACCCGGAGCGCTATGGCGTTGGCACCATGGACGAGCGGGGCCGGCTGATCCACCTGGAGGAGAAGCCGGCGGAGCCCACGTCAAATCTGGCGATCACCGGACTCTATCTCTATGACAACGACGTCGTGGACATCGCCAAGAACATCCGGCCGTCCGAGCGCGGCGAACTGGAGATCACCGACGTCAACCGGGTCTATCTGGAGCGCGGGAAGGCCAGGCTGATCAGCCTCGGCCGCGGCTTCGCCTGGCTCGACACCGGAACGCACGATTCGCTGCTCCAGGCCGGACAGTACGTCCAGCTCCTCGAACAGCGCCAAGGAGTGCGGATCGCCTGTCTCGAAGAGATCGCCTTCCGCATGGGGTACATCGACGCCGCGGCCTGTTACGGGCTCGGCGAACAACTGCGGCATACGGACTACGGAAAGTACCTTATGGACATCACGGCCGAAAACCGCTGAGGGGAAGAACTCATGCGCATAGTCGTGACTGGCGGTGCGGGTTTCATCGGCTCGCACTTCGTCCGCCAGGCACTGACGGGGGCGTACGAGGCCCTGGTGGACGCGGAGGTGGTGGTGGTCGACAAGCTCACCTACGCCGGCAACGAGGCCAACCTGGCGGAGGTTGCCGCCAGTCCCCGGCTGCGCTTCGTGCGGGGTGACATCTGCGACGCGGCGCTCGTCAACGACCTGTTGCGCGGGGCCGACCAGGTGGTCCACTTCGCCGCCGAATCGCACGTCGACCGTTCCATAGCGGGCGCCGAGGAGTTCGTCAGGACCAATGTACTGGGCACCCACACGCTCCTCGAGGCGGCGGCCGAAGCCGAGGTGGCGAAATTCGTCCATGTCTCCACGGACGAGGTGTACGGCTCTATCGACCGGGGTTCCTGGACCGAGCACGAACCACTCGATCCCAACTCTCCCTATTCCGCGTCCAAGGCATCGTCCGATCTCCTGGCACGGGCCTTTTACCGCACCCACGGGCTTCCCGTGTGCGTGACCCGGTGCGCAAACAATTACGGTCCTTACCAGCATCCGGAGAAGGCCATCCCGCGGTTCATCACCAACCTCATGGATGGTGAGCCGGTGCCGCTGTACGGCGACGGCGCGAACGTGCGGGACTGGTTGCACGTCGAAGACCACTGCCGGGGCGTCGCCCTGGTCGCGGAAAGGGGACTGGCGGGGGAGGTGTACAACATCGGCGGCGGTACGGAACTGGCCAACCGGGAGCTCACGGAGAGAATACTCGAATTGCTCGGTGCCGACTGGTCGATGGTGCGGAAGGTGCCGGACAGAAAGGGGCATGACCGTCGCTATTCGCTGGACATCACCAAGATTTCCGGCGAACTCGGCTACCAGCCCGCCGTGTCCCTCGAGGAGGGCCTGGCGGACACCGTGAAATGGTATGCGGGGCGACGCGATTGGTGGGAGCCACTGAAGGTGAGCGGATAGTGGGTGGGCGCGCGGAAGGAAACTCTCGAAGCTGAGGGAACCTCTCGTCCACGAGCGGACAGAAACACCAGAGAAGGGAATGACAAGAGCCATGGCGTTGCCCGCTACCGGTGAGAGCCGGTGGTTCCGCAGGTTCCATCCGAACTCGGAGGCCGATATCAGCCTGGTGTGTCTGCCGCACGCCGGGGGAACCGCGAGTTTCTACTTCCCGCTCTCCGAGCTGCTGCCTTCGACCGTGGAGGCCCTGGCCGTCCAGTACCCGGGGCGACAGGACCGGCTGAGCGAGCCGTGCGTCGAGAGCGTCCCCGAGATGGCGCGGGCCGTCTTCGACGTGCTGAAGCCGCTCGCCGCCGAGCGTCCCGTCGCGCTGTTCGGCCACAGCATGGGCGCCGCCGTCGGATTCGAACTGGCCATGCTGCTCGAACGAGAGCTGGGGACCACACCCCTGGCGCTCTTCGCCTCCGCCAGGCCCGCGCCTTCGCTCCAGCGCGGCCGGGACATCCACCGTCTCGACGACGCCGGGCTCGTCGCCGAGCTGCGACGGCTCAGTGGCACCGACGCGCAGATCCTCGACGAACGCGAACTGCTGCAACTGGCCCTGCCGTCGATCCGCAGCGACTACAAGGCGTCCGAGACCTACCAGACGGAGCCCGGCACGGCGCTGCGGTGCGACATCGTCGCACTCACCGGCGAAGCCGACGACCACGTCTCGGTCGAGGAGGCGGCGGGCTGGCGGGAGCACACCGCGGGCGGCTTCGACCTGCGGGTGTTCCCCGGCGGCCACTTCTATGTCGCCGAGCACGGGACAGCGGTGGCCGCGGCGATCACGGACACCCTGAGTGCGGCGCGGACCCGCGGCGGACAGACCATCGGCTGAGGGAGAACCCGACGATGCGTGTACTTTTCGTGACGCTCTCCGACAGGTCACATCTGCTGTCCATGGTGCCGCTCGCGTGGTCCCTGGCCGTCGCGGGCCACGACGTCCAAGTCGCCAGCAGCCCCGCGCTGGTGGACGCCATCAAGAGCATGGGCCTGACCGCGGTCTCCGTCGGCGAGGACCACAACTTCCACGACATGCTGGCGCGGAACCGCGGCTCGCTGGAGAACCCGCTTTCCGACTGGTCCAACCCGACCCTCGAGGCGCACTCGTGGGAGCAGGCGCTGGCGAAGCTCAGAGTCAGCGTCATGTTCTCGCACCAGGTCTACAACGACCCCATGATCCCCGACCTGGTCGCGTATGCCCGCCGCTGGCGACCCGACCTGGTCATCTGGGAACCCCTCAGCTACGCGGGGCCGGTGGCGGCGCGCGTCGTCGGCGCCGCCCACGCCCGGCTGCTGTGGTGCTTCGACAACCACTCCGCGATGCGCGACGTCTTCCTCCAGCGCCAGGCGGAACGCCCGCGGGAGCGCCGTGAAGACCCGATGGCCGACTGGCTCGGCAAGCACCTCAGCCGCTACGGCAGCTCGTTCGACGAAGAGGTCGTGGTCGGCCAGTGGACCATCGACCAGGTACCCACCAGCCTCCAGTTTCCGCTGACGGTGGAGCGGATACCGGTCCGCTACCTCCCCTACAACGGACCCTGTGAGATCCCGGACTGGGTGCACGAGCCACCCGAGCGCCCGCGCGTCGTCCTGACGCCCGGCATCTCCGCGCATGCCGTGGTCGGCGGCACCCTCCTCCCGATCCCCGACATGATCGACACGCTGGGCGACATGGACGTCGACGTGGTGGCCACGCTGCCGCCCGACGAGGCCGAGAAGCTCGTCAAGGTCCCCGGCAACACCCGTATCGTCGACTTCGTCCCCCTGCACGCCCTGCTTCCCACTGCCTCGGCCGTCGTCCACTACGGCGGCTTCGGCTCCTGGAGCACCGCACTCGCCAACGCCGTACCCCAGTTCATCCCCACCATCCGCTACGGCGACTGGTGGAACAGAGCGACAAGCCTGTCCGAGGCCGGTGCGGGACTCGCCGTTCACGCCTCCGAGCTGACGGCCGACGTCCTGCGCGACAGCGTGCAACGGCTGGTCAAGGACCCCTCCTTCCGGAGCGGAGCCGAGCGCCTGCGCCAGGAGAACCTGAGCGCGCCCACCCCACACGATCTGGTACCCGTACTGGAAAACCTCACCGCGGAGCGTCGCCGATGAAGGTACGAGAGCTGGCGGTGTCCGGCGCCTACGAGTTCGTACCCGACGTTCACCGCGACCGGCGCGGCGCGTTCGTCGCCCACTACACCGAAACCGCCTTCTCGGAAGCCGTGGGGTATCCGCTGCGCCTGGGTCAGGTGCACCACAGCTTCTCCCGGCGCGGGGTCGTCCGGGGTGTGCACTACGAGGATGTGCCGCCCGGCCAGGCCAAAGTGGTGACCTGCCCCGCCGGGGAGCTGCTCGATGTGGTGGTCGATCTGCGGGTCGGTTCCCCCACGTTCGGCCGCTGGGACAGCACCCGGCTGAACCCCGACTCCTGCCGTGCGGTGTACCTGGCGGAGGGACTCGGGCACGCGTTCATCGCCCTGCGGGACGACACGGTGGCCGCCTATGTGACGTCGGTGGAGTACGACCCGGCGGCCGAGCACGAGGTCGACGCCTTCGACCCGGCGCTCGGGCTGCCCTGGCCCGACGGCATGGAGTACCTGGTCTCCCCACGTGACCGGGACGCGCCGACGCTGGCCGAGGCCCGCCGCGCCGGCGTGCTGCCGTCGTACGAGGTGTGCCGGGCGCTGCACGTGGACAGGGGTGACGGGGCACGGTGAACCACGCGATCGACGCGCACGCGGGCTCCGCCGTCGTCATCGGCGGCACCGGATTCCTGGGACGGCACATCTGCGCAGCGCTGACCGCACATGGATATGACGTCCTGGCCGTGGCGAGAAAACCCGCCCAACCGACTCCCGGGGCCCGCTTCCTGCCGCTCGACGTGGCAGCCGCGACGGTCGGGGACATCGCCGAGGCCGTGGGCTCCGCCGATCTCGTCGTCAACGCGGCGGGCGACCTCGGGGCGGACGACGAGGAACGGATGACGGCCGGGCATGTCCTGCTCGTCGACCGGCTGGTGCGCGCCGTCTCGACGCTCCGCCGACGGCCGAGGCTGCTACAGCTCGGCACCGTGCACGAGTACGGCCCCGTCCCGGAGGGCACGGCCATCGCGGAGGATCACCCGACCGCCCCTGGCAGCCTCTACGCGCGCACCAAGCTGGCCGGCAGCCGAATCGTCCTGGACGCCACGGAGGCGGGGCGCGTGGACGGCTGTGTGCTCCGCCTCACCAATGGCTGCGGACCCGGCGCCCCGCTGCACGGCTTCCTCGGCCGGCTCGCCGCCCAACTGCGCACCACCAGCGAGGACGCTCCGCTCACCCTGACCGTCGTCGACGACCAGCGCGACTTCGTCGACGTACGTGACATCGCCGAGGCCGTGGTGCTGGCGGCGGGCACACGGGCGACCGGGCGCCTGATCAACATCGGGTCGGGGACCGCCACCAGCATGCGGGAACTCGCCGGAATTCTCGTCTCCGTGTCGGGGGTGCCCCCGCACCTGGTGCGGAAGGGGCAGGCCCCGGTACACAGCAAGGGCGGCGCGTGGACCCAGGCCGACATCCGGCTGGCGCGCGGGCGGCTGGGCTGGTCCCCGCGGGTGCCGCTGGAGCGATCCCTCCGCGACTTGTGGGCCGCCTCGTGACCTTTCCGGTCTGACGCGGCACGGCCGCTACCTGGATGGTGTGCTGTCGAGGAGGCGCAGGCCGACCGTCATGGGAAGCTCCCGGTGCGGCTCGAGCGAATCGAAGGCGTGCGAGTGGTGCCCTTCGGCCACCGGCTTGCGGGTCAGGAAGGCCAGCAGGTCCCGCGTGGCGGGCTTCGACGTGTCGGCGGCGTACAGGGTCGAGACGCTGTGCTTGCTCTCGTGGTCGACGATCAGGCATGTGTCGAGGAAGTCACGGTGCTGCGCCTTGGCGCGAATCAGGTCGGCGTCCGTGTCGTGCCATCGGGTGCCGTTCACCTCGCGCATGTCGTGCAGGAACGTGACGGCGCTGTCGTCCGTCATGTTCTCGCTGCCCAGGTAGGTCGTCATGGTGTGGTCGACGCCGTCGCTGTGCACCCCTTCGAGCGCCGGCTCGCCGATCATGTCACCGTCGGTGGTGGTCCTCACGTTGAGCAGGGTGCAGATCCACTGGTCGCTGTCGTAGTCGAGTTTCGGCCGATGGGTGACCGTCACGCCTTCGAAGACCATGAACTTGAAGACGAGAAGCGCTTGCAGGGCGGTGTTGAGCTGTAGGTCGTTCTGAATCTCGTCGAAGTTGCGCACCTGGCCGGAATCGTGCCGTACGAAGTCGTCCTCCATGGACAGCATGAACGGCTGGAATTCGAGCCGCCGCACCCGCATGGCAGACGGGTCGAAACCGAAGCGGCCGGTCCTGGTCTTTCGGAACGGGAGGGTCGGGTCGCTCTTCAGCCCGTCGCTGACGGTGGTGAGGCTCTTGAGGTCGTCGTCTGTGGCGCCCAATCCCTTGACGATCCTGGTGAGCTGAGCGCCGGGGACGAAAGCGAAACGATCGCGGATATAGGTCGAGCGTATCTCCGTAATCTCGGAAACCACGGCGTCATAGTTCGGCATACCCTTTGTGCCCTCCATGATGATACGGCGGATTCATTGGCCGGATGACGGGATCGGCGAGCCGGTACCAGAAGACTCGGCATGCGCTGCCGTCACACTTACCATCCGACGGCCCGGTGGGCAATGGGCTGCGAATGCTGATGCGCAGAGGACAGTGCCGTAACGGCGGTGATCGCCGATGTCACTGACGGGTGCGGCGGCGGACACTTATAAGGCAGTTGATGCCGGGTATATCGAGAGCATGAACTCCACGCCGGGCTTCTTCTGAATTCGTTTCCGTTCGGCCGCACGCCCGGTGCTGGAGGTTTCTCTCGATGACCACTGTCGGCCTGTCTGGAGAGGTCCGCGCCGGAGACGCTGTCGACCCGGACACGGCGATAGCCGTGATCGGCGTCTCCTGCCGGTTCCCGCGGGCGGAAAGCCCGCGGCGGCTGTGGGAGCTGTTGGCGTCGGGCGAAAGCGCCGTCACGGAGGTCCCGCCGGACCGCTGGACAGGTCAGGCCTCCGACGGAGCACCTCGGTGGGGCGCCTTTCTCGACCGGCCGGCGGACTTCGACGCGGGCTTCTTCGGCCTTTCCCCCCGCGAGGCGCCTTTCGTCGACCCGCAACAGCGACTCGTATTGGAACTGGGCTGGGAAGCCCTTGAGGACGCCCGCGTGGTCCCCAGTGAGGTCAGCGGCAGCCGACTGGGCACATTCGTCGGCGTGAACGCGGACGACTACGCGAAGCTGCTGACGCGTCACGCCGAAGCACTCGGCGCCCACCACACCTTGCCGGGCATTCAGCGCGGCATTATCGCCAACCGGCTCTCCGCTTTCCTCGGCGCCAGTGGCCCGAGCCTCACGATTGACTCCGCACAGTCCTCCTCCTTGGTGGCCCTGCACCTGGCCTGCGAGAGCCTGCGGTCCGGGGAGTCGGAACTGGCCATCGCGTGCGGCGTCAATCTGCACCTGATGCCGGAAAGCGTGCTGCTCGCCGCGAGCTGGGGCGGTCTCTCGCCGGACGGCCGCTGCCACACGTTCGACGCCAAGGCCAACGGATATGTGCCGGGCGAGGGCGGAGGCGCCGTCGTGCTCAAGCGTCTGAGCGCCGCGCTCGAGGACGGAGACCGCGTCCTGTGCCTGGTGCGTGGCAGCGCGACCAACAACGACGGCAGGGGTGAGACGCTCACCTCTCCGACGGTGGGCGCCCAGGCCGACGTCCTCACCCGGGCCTACGAGCACGCCGGCCTGTCCCCGGCCGCCGTGCGCTACGTCGAGCTGCACGGAACCGGAACCCCGGTGGGCGACCCGGTCGAGGCCGCCGCACTGGGAGAGGCCATCGGCAGTCGGCGTCCGGTCGGCCGGCCGCTCGCCGTCGGGTCGATCAAAACCAACATCGGCCACCTGAGCGGCGCGGGCGGTATCGCCGGGTTCATCAAGACCGTCCTGGCCCTCAAGCACCGGCTGCTGCCCGCCAGCTTGAACTTCGAGACACCGAACCCCCGGATTCCCCTGGACGAACTCAACCTCCAGGTGCAGCGGAAACTCGGTCCGTGGCCCGGGGACCCGGCGCCGGACGAGCCACTCGTCGCGGGGGTGAGCTCCTTCGGGATGGGCGGCAGCAACTGCCATGTCGTGCTGTCGGACTGGCGGCCGGAACCGGCGGACGGGCACACCGGCGGGCGCACCCGAACGGATCCGCCCATCGTGCCCTGGATCGTCTCCGGCCGCTCCGAGCAGGCGCTGCGCGGACAGGCGCGCCGCCTGGCCCGGTTCGTCGAGGGCGCCGGCGACATGGACGCGGTCGACGTGGGCTGGTCGCTGGTGTCGTCGCGGTCGCGTTTCGGACATCGCGCGGTGGTGATGGGCGCGGGTCGGGGTCAGCTCGCCGAGGGGTTGTCGGGGCTGGCTGAACGGGGCGGTGGCTCGGGCGTGGTCTCGGGTTCGGTGGTGGACGGTGATGTGGGGGTGGTGTTTTCGGGACAGGGCGCGCAGCGCGTCGGCATGGGTGAGGGCTTGTCGGGGTTCGGTGCGTTCACTGTGGCGCTGGATGAGGTGTTGGGCGTCTTTGACGAGGTCGCTGGTGGTGTGGCCGCTGACATAGGGCTCTCGGAGGAGCTTCAGGAGGTCTTCGGGGTCGGAGGGGATTTCTCGGCTCGACTGCGGGAGGTGATGTCCGGAGGTATTGACGGGCTGACCGGGACGGGGTGGGCGCAGCCGGCGTTGTTCGCGTTCGAGGTGGCTTCGTGGCGTTTGCTGGGTTCGTGGGATGTGCGTCCCTCGGTGGTGGCGGGGCATTCTCTGGGCGAGTTGGTGGCGGCTCATGTGGCGGGTGTGTGGTCGTTGCGGGACGCGGCTCGGGTGGTGCTGGCGCGTGGGTGGCTGATGCATGGGCTGCCGACCGGCGAGGGCGTGATGGTGGCGGTGGGAGCTGGGGTGGACGCGGTGCGTTCGGGCGACGGTGTGGAGGTCGCGGCGGTGAACGGTCCCGAGTCGGTGGTGCTTTCGGGGACGGTGGCGCCGGTGTTGGCCGAGGCGGGGCGCTTGGCGGGGTTGGGGGTGAGGACGCGGCGTCTGACGGTGTCGCATGCGACGCATTCGGCGTTGATGGAGCCGATGTTCGAGGCGTTCGGGCGGGTTGTGGGGTCGGTGGGGTACCGGGATCAGCACGTGCCGGTGGTGTCGAGCGTCACGGGACGGATGGCTGCTCCGGGGGTGTTGCAGGATCCGGCGTACTGGGTGCGCCAGGTGCGCAGGACGGTGTTGTTCGCCGATGCGGTTGCCACCATGCGTGACCACGGGGTGGCGACCTTTCTGGAGATCGGCCCCGACGCCGTTCTCACCCCCATGATCAAGGAGTCGGTCCGGGCCTGGGCCGAGGACGAGCGGACGCATCCCGACGTCGCCGCGGTCCCGTTCTGCCGCAGGGATCGGGACGAGACGCATACCGCGGCCACTGCGATGGCTCACCTATGGGTGCGCGGTGAGGTGGTCGGCTGGGAACCGTTCTTCGTGGGGGCGCGACAAGTCGACCTGCCCACCTACGCGTTCCAGCGCGAGCGGTACTGGATCGAGAGCCGGCCGTCACCGGAACGGACGGCCGCCGAACCCACTCGTGAGGTCCCGGAGACCGACGGGGCCGGGGTGGCAGCGGCATTGGACGCGGGGCGGGCCGACGGACGCCTCGCCGCCGTTCTGGCCGGGCTGTCCGAGCCCGAACAACGTGACGCCGTCCTCGACACGGTGTGCGACCAGGCGGCGTCGGTCATGGAGTACACCGGCCGGGTCGACGCCACGCTGACCTTCAAAGACCTCGGCTTCGACTCCCTGATGGCGCAGGAGCTGGCCGACGGTCTCGCCGCACGCACCGGTCTGCCCCTCGCCGGCCGGCTGGTCTTCGACTACCCGACCCCGCGCGGTCTCGCCGACCACCTCTACGAAGAGATCACCGGAAAGCGACGGGCGACTGACACCCGCGTCGCGAAGGCGACGGCGGAGCCGTTGGCCATCGTGGGCATGGCGTGCCGCTACCCCGGCGGCGTGAGCACGCCCGAACAGCTGTGGGAGCTGGTCGTCACCGGCGAGGACGCCATCTCCGGGTACCCCACCGACCGGGGCTGGGACCTGGACGCCCTCTACGACCCGGACCCCGGGCACTGGGGCACCAGCTACACACGGATGGGCGGCTTCCTCACCGGAGCCGGTGACTTCGACGCGGAGTTCTTCGGGATTTCGCCGCGTGAGGCGCTGGCGATGGACCCGCAGCAGCGGCTGCTGCTGGAGACGTCCTGGGAGGCACTGGAGCGAGCCGGAATCGATCCGCGATCGCGCCGCGAGTCGGCGACCGGCACCTACATAGGCGCCACCACCCATTACTACGGTCCACGTGCCCACCAGGCAGCTGACGGCTTCGCCGGTTACCTGCTCACCGGTAACACGCCGAGCGTGATGTCCGGCCGCATCGCCTACGCGCTCGGGCTGGAAGGCCCGGCGGTGACGGTGGACACGGCGTGTTCGTCGTCGCTGGTGGCGCTGCATCTGGCCGGTCAGGCGCTGCGTTCCGGCGAGTGCGACCTGGCCCTCGCCGGCGGTGTCACGGTCATGGCCTCCCCGGACATGTTCATTGAATTCAGCCGGCAGCGCGGGTTGTCGGCGGATGGCCGGTGCAAGGCGTTTTCGGCGGGTGCGGATGGTACGGGGTGGGGTGAGGGTGTGGGGGTGCTGGTGGTGGAGCGGCTGTCGGACGCCAGGCGGAACGGGCACCGGGTCCTTGCCGTGGTGCGTGGTTCCGCGGTGAACCAGGATGGTGGGTCGAATGGGTTGACGGCGCCGAACGGTCCGTCGCAGCAGCGGGTGATCCGGTCGGCGCTGGCGAGTGCGGGGCTCGGCGCGGATGAGGTCGACGCCGTCGAGGCGCATGGTACGGGGACGAGGTTGGGGGACCCGATCGAGGCGCAGGCGCTGCTGGCCACGTATGGGCGGGACCGGGACGGGCATCGGCCGTTGTGGCTGGGGTCGTTGAAGTCGAATATCGGTCATACGCAGGCGGCCGCGGGTGTGGCCGGTGTGATCAAGATGGTGTTGGCGATGCGGCACGGGGTGTTGCCGAAGACGTTGCACGTGGAGGAGCCGACCCCGCAGGTGGACTGGTCGGCGGGTGGGGTGGAGCTGCTGACCGAGGCGCGTCCGTGGGCCGGGGGTGGCCGTCCGCGGCGGGCGGGTGTGTCCTCGTTCGGGATCAGCGGCACCAACGCACACGTCATCCTGGAAGAGGCCGAAGAGGCCGAAGAGGCCGAAGAGGCCCCGGACAAGCCGGAAGCGCCGGCGGAAGAACCGGACGTCGCCCCCGCTGTCATGCCCTGGGTCCTGTCGGGGAAGAGCGAGGCGGCGCTGCGCGGGCAGGCGCGACGGCTCGCGTCCTTCCTGGAGGCGCGCCCCGAGGTGTCGCCCGTTGACGTCGGGATGTCACTGGTCACCTCACGGTCGCTGCACGAGCGGCGCGCGGTCGTGACGGGCGGCTCGCGGGAGGAACTCCTCAAAGCGGTGAGGGCGGTGGCCGAGTCCACCGCGACGAGCGGTGTGGCGCGAGACGGCGGAATCACGCCTCGCCCCGTGTTCGTGTTCCCGGGGCAGGGGTCGCAGTGGGTGGGAATGGCTCGGGAGCTGCTGACGTCCTCGACGGCCTTCGCCGCACGGATGAGCGAGTGCGCGGTGGCGCTGTCCTCGTTCGTGGAGTGGTCGCTGCTGGATGTGCTCGACGACGCCGATGCGTTGGAGCGCGTGGAGGTGGTCCAGCCCACGCTGTGGGCGGTCATGGTGTCGCTGGCCGAGGTGTGGCGCTCGTACGGTGTCGAACCGGCGGCCGTGGTGGGCCACTCACAGGGGGAGATCGCGGCCGCGGTGGTGGGGGGCGGCCTGTCGCTGCGGGACGGTGCCCGGGTGGCGGCGTTGCGCAGCCGCGCGATCGGCACCGGGCTGGCCGGGCGCGGCGGGATGGTGTCGGTGGCGGCACCGGTCGACGAAGTGCGGCGGCGCATCGAGGCGTTGGGCGGGGCGGTGGCGGTGGCGGCGGTCAACGGGCCGTCGTCCACGGTGGTGTCGGGCACGCCGGAGGCGCTGGACGTACTGCTGGCGCGGTGTGCACGCGACGGAACAAGGGCCAGGCGTGTCGCGGTGAACTATGCCTCGCACTCCTCGCAGGTCGATGAGGTCCGCGAACAGATCCTCGCCGATCTGGCGCCGATGGAGCCTCAGACGTTCGCGGTGCCCTTCTTCTCCACGGTCACCGGGGAGTGGCTGGGCGGCGAGCGCGGCCCGGACGCCGAGTACTGGGTCCGCAACCTGCGGCAGACGGTGCGTTTCGAAGAGGCGATCCGGGCGCTGGCCGGTGAGGGTTTCGGGGCGTTCGTGGAGTGCAGCGCGCACCCGGTGCTGACCGTGAGCCTGCGGGAGACGCTGGCGACCGCGGGAAGCGACGCCGTGGTGGTCGGTTCGCTGCGGCGCGACGACGGCGGTGCGCGACGCATGCTCACGTCGCTGGGCGAGGCGTTCGTCCACGGTGTGCCGGTGGACTGGACGCGGGCGTACACCGGGTCGGGGGCGCGGCGCGTGGACCTGCCCACGTACGCGTTCCAGCACGAGAGGTTCTGGTGGGAGCCGGACGCCGAGCCGGCACCGGAGGGCAGCGCGGCCGACGCGGCGTTCTGGCAGGCCGTGGAGGGCGGCGACGCGGAGTCGCTGGCCGGCGCACTGGAGGTCGACGCCGAGTCGGTCGCGCAGGTGCTGCCCGCGTTGAAGTCCTGGCGGCAGCGGCAGCTCGTGACCTCGACGGTGGACGGCTGGCGTTACCGCACCAGGTGGGTGCCCATGGGCACGGCACGTCGGCCGACGCTGTCCGGCACCTGGCTGCTGGTCGTCCCGGAGGGCCGCGCCGGGGAGGCCGTGGGGCCGGTCGCGGCCGCGGTGCGGGACCACGGAGGCGACGCGGTCACGGTCGAGCTGCCCGCCGGGGCCGTCCGCGACCGGATCGCCGACACGCTGCGAGGTGTTCGGGCGGAGGGCGGCGAGTACCGCGGTGTGTTGTCGCTGCTGTCCCTGGCCGACGGGCCACCCACCGGAGCCGGTGTCTCCCGGGCGGGCCTGACCGGGACGCTCGCCCTGTTCCAGGCGCTGGGCGACGCAGGGGTGGACGCACCCCTGTGGTGCCTGACCCGCGGTGCGGTGGCCGTCGCGGACGGGGATCAGGTCGGCGTTCCCGCCCAGCGGATGGTGTGGGGCCTGGGCCGGATCGCGGCCCTGGAGCACCCGGAGCGGTTCGGCGGCCTGGTGGACCTGCCGGAGCGGTGGGACGCGCGCGCGGGCCGCCTGCTGGCGGCGGTACTGGCCGGTGCCGAGGGCGAGGACCAGGTCGCGCTCCGTCCCTCCGGAATGTTCGCCCGCCGCCTCGCCCGCGCCACGCGTCCCGGCCCGGGGGCGGTGTGGCGCCCGCGCGGCACCGTGCTGGTGACGGGTGGTACCGGTGGTCTGGGCGCGCGGGTGGCCCGCTGGCTGGCCAGGTCGGGCGCCGAGCACGTGGTGCTGGCCGGCCGCCGTGGACCGGACGCGCCCGGCGCCTCCGCGCTGCGCGAGGAACTGGAGGCCACCGGCGCGCGGGTGACCGTCACCGCCTGCGACGTGGGCGACCGCACGGCACTCGCCCGGCTCCTCGACGACGTATCCGACGACGGCTGCCCGCTGTCGGCGGTGGTCCACACCGCGGCGGTCCTGGACGACGCGGTCGTGGAGCGGCTGACCCCCGGGCAGATCGACCGCGTGCTGCGGGTGAAGGCCGACGGTGCCTGGTACCTGCATGAGCTGACCCTCGGCATGGACCTGGACGCGTTCGTGCTGTTCTCCTCTGTGGCGGGCACCCTGGGCGCCTCAGGACAGGGCAACTACGCGCCCGGCAACGCCTACCTCGACGCCCTCGCCGAGCACCGGCACGGCCTCGGCCTTCCCGCCTCCTCGGTGGCCTGGAGCGCCTGGGCCGAGGAAGGCATGGCCGAGGGCGGCATCGGCACGGTGGCGCGTCGGCACGGCCTGCCGGAGATGGACCCCGAACTGGCGGTGTCGGCACTGGCGGGCGCGGTGGCCGGAGGCGAGCCCAACGTCGTGATCGCGGACGTCGAATGGGACAGGTTCCATGTGGCCTACACCGCCACCCGCCCCAGCCCCTTCCTGGCCGACCTGCCCGACGTACGCAGGCTCGCCCACGTGGCCGGTCCCGGCACACACGCGGCGGCCGCGCCCGACAGCCTGGCCGGCAGGCTCGCCGGCCTGGCGACCCGGGCCGAACAGGAGACGGCGACGCTCGCCGTGGTACGTGACCACGTGGCGTCGGTCCTGGGCCACGTGGGAGCCGACGCGGTTGATCCGTCCCGCGCGTTCAAAGACCTCGGCCTCGACTCGGTGACCGCCATCGAGCTGTGCAACCACCTGAACGCGGCGACCGGCCTGCGCCTGTCGCCCACCTCGGCCTTCGACTTCCCGAACGCCCGCGCGCTCGCGGCCCACCTGCGCGCGGAACTGCTCCCCGAACCGGAGGCGGCGGCTGCCTCGCCCGTGGCCGCAGAACCGGCGACCGACCAGGACCCCGTGGTCATCGTCGGGATGAGCTGCCGATTCCCCGGTGACGTCCGGTCCCCCGAGGACCTGTGGCGGATGCTCGACACGGGTGCGGAGGGAATCACCCCGTTCCCCGCCGACCGCGGCTGGGACTTGGCGGCCCTGTACGACCCGGACTCCGGCAACGACCGCGCCGGGACGTCCTGTACCGACGAGGGCGGTTTCCTCCACGACGCGGGCGACTTCGACGCCGACTTCTTCGGGATCTCGCCGCGTGAGGCGCTGGCGACGGACCCGCAGCAGCGGCTGCTGCTGGAGACGTCCTGGGAGGCGCTGGAGCGGGCGGGCATCGACCCCTTGGCGCTCAGGGGCACCGGCACCGCCGTCTTCGCCGGGACGAACGGCCAGGACTACCTCGCCATGAGCCCCGAGGTGCCCGAGGAGGCGGCGGGATACGTCATCACCGGCAACACGGCCAGTGTGCTCTCCGGCCGGGTGTCCTACGCCCTGGGCCTCGAGGGTCCCGCGATGACGGTGGACACGGCATGTTCGTCCTCGCTGGTGGCCCTGCACCTGGCCGTACAGTCGCTGCGCACCGGCGAGTGCACGCTCGCCCTCGTCAGCGGGGTGACCGTCATGGCCACGCCCGGCCTGTTCACCGAGTTCACCCGCCAGGGCGGGCTCGCTCCCGACGGGCGCTGCAAGGCGTTCGCGGCGACGGCCGACGGTGCCGGCTTCTCCGAGGGCGTGGGCGTCCTGGTGGTGGAGCGGCTGTCGGAGGCCCGGCGCCAGGGGCACCAGGTGCTGGCGGTGGTACGGGGTTCGGCCGTGAACCAGGACGGCGCCACCAACGGGCTGACTGCGCCGAGCGGCCCGTCGCAGCAGCGGGTGATCCGGGCGGCGTTGGCGGACGCGGGGCTGACCGCGGCCGAGGTCGATGTGGTGGAGGCGCACGGTACGGGTACGACGCTGGGCGATCCGATCGAGGCGCGGGCGCTGCTGGCGACGTACGGTCGCGACCGGGACGGGGACCGGCCGTTGTGGCTGGGCTCGGTGAAGTCCAACATCGGGCACACCCAGGCCGCCGCGGGCGTGGCCGGTGTCATCAAGACGGTGCTGGCCATGCGGCACGGGCTGATGCCCCGGACCCTGCACGTCGATGAGCCGTCGCCGCATGTGGACTGGTCCGCGGGCGCGGTGAGGCTGCTGGCCGACCCCGTCGAGTGGCCCGAGACCGGACGACCGCGTCGGGCGGGTGTGTCCTCCTTCGGCGTGAGCGGAACGAACGCCCACATCATCCTGGAACAGACACCGGCACCGGCACTGGAACATTCACCGGAACAGGCGGCTGCGGAGGCCGAGGCGGACGACGAGCCCGTGCCGAGCCCCCTGGCGGTCGCTGCCGGTGATATCACCCCCTGGGTGCTGTCGGCGAAGTCCGAGGCGGCGGTCCGGGACCAGGCCGCGCGGTTGCTGTCGCTTGTCGACGAGGGCGCCGGCCCGGACGCGGTGGCAACGAACGATGTCGGATTCTCGCTGGCCACCACCCGTGCGGTGTTCGACCACCGCGCGGTGGTCCTGGGCGCGGATCGCGCCGATATGGCGCGCGGCCTGGCCGCCCTGGCGGAGGGACGGGAGGCCCCGGGCGTGGCGCACGGTGCCGTCATCGGCTCCGACCACAGAGCGGTCTTCGTCTTCCCCGGCCAGGGCTGGCAGTGGGCGGGGATGGCGGTCGAGCTGCTGGATTCGTCGCCGGTGTTCGCGGAGTGGATGAGGACATGCGCGGCGGCGCTGGCGCCGTCGGTCGACTGGTCGTTGCTGGACGTGGTGCGAGGTGCCGAGGGGCCGGAGTGGCTTGACCGGGTCGACGTGGTGCAGCCGGTGATGTGGGCGGTGATGGTGTCGCTGGCGGGGACGTGGCGTTCGCTGGGTGTGGTGCCGTCGGCTGTGGTGGGGCATTCGCAGGGGGAGATCGCGGCCGCGGTGGTGGCGGGCGGCTTGTCCTTGGAGGACGGCGCGCGGGTGGTGGCGGTGCGCAGTCGCGCGTTGCGGGCGCTGTCGGGCCGTGGGGCGATGGCGTCGGTGAGTCTGCCGGCGGCAGCGGTGGAGGAGTGGCTGGCGGCGTGGGGTGAGCGGTTGTCGGTGGCGGCGGTGAACGCGCCGGCGTCGGTGGTGGTGTCGGGTGATGTGGAAGCGGTTGAGGAGTGGCTGGCGGTGTGTGAGGCGGAGGGGGTGCGAGCGCGTCGGGTGTCGGTGGACTACGCCTCGCACTGTGCGCATGTCGAGGCGATCGAGGCCGAGCTCGAGCGGAGTCTTGCCGGGATCGCTCCTCGGCCGTCGTCGGTCCCGTTCTATTCGACGGTGACGGGCGGTGTGCTGGACACGGTGGAATTGGACGCGCGGTACTGGTACCGGAACCTGCGCGGAAGGGTGCGGTTCGACGAGACGGTGCGGGTGTTGCTGGGCGAGGGCTTCCGGGTGTTCGTGGAGGCCAGTGGGCATCCGGCGCTGGTGATGGGCGTTGAGGGGACGGCCGACGACTGTGGGGTCGGCATCGCGGCGGTGGGGACGTTGCGCCGTGGCGAGGGCGGTCCGGAGCGGCTGTTGGCGTCCGTGGCCGAGGCGTTCGTGGGTGGTGCCGGGGTGGATTGGCCGGCGGTGTTCGCGGGATCGGGAGCGCGGCGCGTGGACTTGCCGACGTACGCGTTCCAGCGTCGGCGGTACTGGCTCGACTCACGCGCTGCTGCGGAATCCGGTGCTGCGGCCTCGGTGGGGTTGGAGCCGACGGAGCACCCGTTGCTGGGGGCGGCGGTGCCGCTGCCCGAGTCGGGCGGGTTCTTGCTGACGGGGCGCTTGTCGCTGCGCGCCCAGCCCTGGCTTGCCGATCACATGATGCTGGGGCGGGTGGTCGTGCCGGGGTCGGCCTTGGTGGAGATGGCCTTGCGGGCGGGGGAGGAGGTGGGGTGTCGCCGGCTGGAGGAGCTGACGCTGGAGGCGCCGCTGGTGCTGGCCGACGAGGGCGCGGTCCAGGTCCAGCTCGTCGTCGGCGGGCCGCGGGAGGAAGACCGGCGTGAATTGAGTGTGTACGCCCGTGATGGCGGCAGCGATTCGTGGACGCGCCATGCGCGAGGTCTGCTGAGCGTTGGTGGTGAGGCGAGCGGCTCGGGGGATGGGAGCGGCTCGGGGGATGCGAGCGCATGGCCGCCGGTGGGAGCGGAAACGGTCGACTTCGCCGGGGCGTATGAGCGGTTGGCGGATGTGGGGCTCGCATATGAGCCGGCGTTTCGCGGGCTGCGGTCGGTGTGGCGCCGGGGGGAGGAGGTCTTCGCCGAGGCGGAGTTGCCGGAGGGGACGAGTACGGATCGCCTGGGGATGCATCCTGTGCTGCTGGACGCGGCGTTGTACGCGTGGTTGGCATGCGTGGACGGCGCCGGGGACGGGGTGCGGCTGCCGTTCGCGTGGAGTGGTGTGTCCGTGCATGCGGCCGCGGCTTCGGTGGTGCGGGTGCGGCTGGCGCCGGATGGCGATGGCGGGCTGTCGATGGCGGTGGCCGACGCGGCGGGGATGCCGGTGGTGTCGGTGGATGCGCTGGTCATGCGACCGGTGCGGGAGGCGGAGTTCGCGGTCCCGGCGGGGGCGGGGGAGGGCCGGTACCGAGTGGAGTGGGTGCCGGCCGCGTTGCCTGCGGCTTCGGGGGGCGGATCGTGCGCCGTGGTGGGCGAGGACGTCTTCGGGTTGGCCGAGACGTTGGGGGCGGAGTTCTTCAAGGATCTCGCCGCGCTGAGCGAGCACGCGGTGCCGGATGTGGCGGTGGTGTGCGTTGATTCCGCCGTCGGCGAGGTGGCGTCGGCCGTGAGTGGTGCCGAGGGCGGGATCTTGGGTGTGGTGCGGGAGTGGTTGGCGGAGGAGAGGTTCGCTCGGTCGCGGTTGGTGGTGGTGACGCGGGGTGCGGTGGCCGTCGAGGCGGGTGAGGACGTCCGCGATCTGGCGGCGGCCCCGGTGTGGGGGTTGCTGCGGTCCGCGCAGCCCGAGAATCCGGGGCGGCTCGTGTTGCTGGACGTGGACGATTCGGCGGCGTCGCTCGATGTCCTGCGGCAGGCCGTCCTGGCGGGAGCGGGACAGGTGGCCGTACGGAGCGGCGAGGTGTTCACGCCGCGCCCGGCCCGGCCGAAGGGACGCGTCCGTCGGCCGGTCCCCGCACGACGCGCCCCCGCCCCCGCCCACGCCGAAGCCTCCCGTTCGGAAGAAGCGCCGCTGGTACGGCGTCTGTCGGGCCTCGGCCACGGGGAGCGACAGCGGGTACTGCTCCGGACGGTCCGGGAACACGCCGCGGCCATCCTCGGCCTCGGGGAAGCGGGAGCCGTGGCGCCTGAGCGCGGCTTCCTCGACCTCGGCTTCGTCTCGCACACCGCGGTGGACTTGCGTAACCGGCTGAACTCGGCCACCGGGTTGCGACTGCCCACCACCCTGATCTTCGACTACCCGAGCCCGGCCGCGCTCGCCGAACACCTCGGAAAGGAACTGGCACCTCCCGACGCCCCGGCATCGGACGGCCCGACACAGGCCGGCTCGGCGCAGAAGGACCCGGTCACCATCGCTGATCGTTTGGAGTCCGCGGCGGCCGAAGACCTCTTCAGCTTCATCGACCAGGAATTCGGACCGTCCTGAGCGCACGCTCTCGCACGCCGTACACCAACCGCACGCCGTACACCCAAGCTTCCCAAGCTCAATCCCGTGAGGTATTGATGTCGGACCACGAAAAGCTCCTCGGCTACCTCCGACGGGTGACCGCCGATCTACATGAGACCCGACAGCGCCTTCAGGAAGTGGAGGCGGCGGCGCGCGAGCCGATCGCGATCGTCGGGATGAGCTGCCGCTACCCCGGGGGTGTGCGGACTCCCGAGGAGTTCTGGGAGCTGCTGGCCGGTGCGCAGGACGCGATCACGGCCTTTCCCGAGGACCGTGGCTGGGACGTCGACGCCGTGTACGACCCGGATCCGGACCGGCCGGGTACCTCCTACACCCGCGAAGGCGGCTTCCTCAGCGACGCGGGGGACTTCGACGCCGACTTCTTCGGGATTTCGCCGCGTGAGGCGCTGGCGATGGACCCGCAGCAGCGGCTGCTGCTGGAGACGTCGTGGGAAGCCATCGAACGGTCGGGCATCGATCCCGCGTCGCTCAAGGGAAGTCGGGCCGGCGTCTTCGTCGGAACCGTCACCCCGCACTACGGCCCGCGCCTGCACAGGGCGACCGATGGTGTCGAGGGCCACCTGATGACCGGCACTGCCCTCAGCGTCGTGTCCGGACGCCTCGCCTACACCCTCGGGCTGGAGGGCCCCGCGGTGACCGTGGACACGGCGTGCTCGTCCTCGCTGGTGGCCCTGCACCTGGCCGTACGGTCCCTGCGCCAAGGAGAGTGCTCCGGCGCGCTGGTCGGCGGTGTCACGGTCATGTCCACGCCCGGCACCTTCATCGGCTTCAGCCGGCAGCGCGGGCTCGCCCCGGACGGCCGGTGCAAACCCTTCTCGGCCGCCGCGGATGGCTTCGGGCTCGCCGAAGGCGCCGGCATGCTGTTCCTGGAGCGGCTGTCCGACGCGCACCGCGACGGCCATCCGGTGCTGGCCGTCGTACGCGGCACGGCGGTCAACCAGGATGGGGCCAGCAGCGCGCTGTCCGCGCCGAACGGCCCGTCGCAGCAGCGGATGATCCGGGCGGCGCTGGCGGACGCGGGGCTGACCGCGGCCGAGGTCGACGTCGTGGAGGCGCACGGTACGGGTACGACGCTGGGCGATCCGATCGAGGCGCAGGCGCTGCTGGCCACGTACGGGCAGGAGCGGGACGGGGACCGGCCGTTGTGGCTGGGCTCGGTGAAGTCCAACATCGGGCACACCCAGGCCGCCGCGGGCGTGGCCGGTGTCATCAAGACGGTGCTGGCCATGCGGCACGGCGTGCTGCCGCCCACCCTGCACATCGAGGAGCCGTCGCCGCACGTCGACTGGTCGGCCGGCCACGTCCGGCTCCTCGCCGAGGCCACCCCCTGGCAGCAGGGTGAGCTACCGCGCCGGGCAGGTGTCTCTTCGTTCGGCATCAGCGGCACCAACGCGCACGCCATCATCGAGCAGGCGCCCCACCCGCTGGAGGGCGAGGCGGACGGCGCGTCGGATGACGGCGCCGTACCGCCCGCGGTGGCCTCGGCATCGCTCCCACTCGTCCCGTGGGCGTTCTCGGCCAGGTCCGCGGCGGCTCTGCGCGGCCAGGCCGCCCGGCTGCTGGACCATGCGCGCAGGCATCCGGAGGTCGCCGCGGTCCACACCGGCCTGGCCCTCGGGACCACCCGGACCGTCTTCGACCACCGCGCGGTGGTCCTCGCGCCGGACCACGCGGGCGCCGTACGCGAGCTGGAGAAGTACGTCGCGGACCACGACACTCCGGGGCTCGTCACGGGCGTTGCACGACACGGCACCGCGGTGGCGCTCGTCTTTCCGGGACAGGGATCGCAGTGGGCCGGGATGGCGGCGGAGCTGTTGGATTCCTCGCCGGTGTTCGCGGAGCGGATGGACGAGTGCGCCGTCGCGTTGGCGCCGTATGTGGACTGGTCGCCGCTGGACGTCCTGCGGAGCACCGGCGGGGACGGCTGGTTGGGCCGGGTGGACGTGGTGCAGCCGGTGCTGTGGGCGGTGATGGTGTCCTTGGCCGAGCTGTGGCGTTCGTACGGCGTGGTGCCGGCGGCGGTGATCGGTCACTCCCAGGGGGAGATCGCGGCCGCGTGTGTCGCGGGCGGGCTGTCGTTGGAGGACGCGGCACGCGTGGTCGCGCTGCGCAGTCGGGCGTTGCGGGCGCTGTCGGGCCGGGGCGGCATGGTGTCCATCGGCCTTCCCGTCGCCGAGGTGCGGGAGCGGCTGTCCGCGTGGGGCGAACGGCTGTCGGTGGCGGCGGTGAACGGGTCCTCGGCCGTGGTGGTGTCGGGTGACACCGACGCGCTCGAGGAACTGCTGGTGCGGTGCGAACGTGACGGAGTACGGGCACGCCGGGTTCCGGTGGATTACGCCTCGCACTCCGCACATGTGGAGGCGATCGAGGACGAGTTGCTTCGCGACCTCGCGGGGATCGCTCCACGGTCGTCGGCGGTGCCGTTCTATTCGACGGTGACCGGCGGGGTGCTGGATACGGCGGAGTTGGATGCCGCCTACTGGTATCGGAACCTGCGGCGGACCGTCCGCTTCGATGAGACGGTACGGGTTGTGCTGGGCGAGGGTATCCAGGTGTTTGTGGAGGTCAGTGCCCATCCGGTACTGACCATGGGGATCGAGCAGACAGCCGATGACCACGGAACGCGGGCCACGGTGGTCGGGTCACTGCGTCGTGACGAGGGTGGGCCGGCGCGGTTCTTGAAGTCTGTCGCCGAGGCATACGTGGGTGGCGCCGACGTCGACTGGCGGGAGGTGTTCGCCGGTACCGGCGCGCGCCGCGTGGACCTGCCCACGTACGCCTTCCAGCGTCGCCGCTACTGGCTGGAGTCCGAGACCACGGAGGCCGATGACGTGTCGTCGGCGGGGCTGGCCTCGGCCGGGCACCCCCTGCTGGGAGCCGTGGTTCAATTGCCCGACTCCGATGGTCTGCTGTTGACGGGCCGCCTGTCGCTCCGTACCCATGCCTGGCTCGCCGACCATGCGGTGCTGGGCCGTGCCGTCCTGCCCGGCACGGCGTTCGTCGAATTGGCGTTGCGAGCGGGAGACGCCGCCGGATGCGATCGGCTGGAAGAGCTCACGCTCGAGACGCCGCTGGTGCTGCCCGAAGAGGGCGCGCTCCAGGTGCACCTGGTCGTGAGCGGGCCGCAGGAGACGGGACTCCGCGAATTCGGCGTATACGCGCGCCGCGACGACGCGCCGAGCGAGTCATGGACGCGTTACGCGCGAGGCACACTGACCGCGCTGAGCCCGGCAGCGCCCTCCGCGGATCTGAGCGTCTGGCCGCCGACCGGCGCTCAGGCGGTCGAGACCGCGGGGCTCTACGAGCGGCTGGCGGCCACTGGGCTCGCGTACGGCCCGGCGTTTCGTGGTCTGCGGGCCGCCTGGCGCCGGGGTGATGAGCTCTTCGCCGAAGTGGCGCTGCCGGAGGACGTACGAACCGAGGCGAGCCGGTTCGGGGTACATCCCGCGTTGCTGGACGCGGCGCTTCACGTCTGGTTGGTCCACCACGATACGGAAGCCGATAGGGAAACCGATACGAAAACCGGGGGAGTCCGGTTGCCGTTCGCGTGGAGTGGTGTCTCGTTGTACGCGGTCGGGGCTTCGGCGGTGCGGGTGCGGCTGGCGCCGGCCGGCGATGGCGCGGTGTCGGTAGTGGTGGCCGACGGTGCGGGGGTGCCGGTGGCGTCGGCGGATGCCTTGGTGACACGTCCGGTGGGGGAGGGGGAGTTCGCGGCCGCTGCCGGCGTGGCGGAGTCGTTGTATCGCGTCGAGTGGGTGCCCGCGCCGCCGGCCGCGGGGCCGGAGGTTGGAGCACAGGAGTGTGCGGTGGTCGGGGAGGATGATGTCGGGCTGACCGAGGTGTGGGGGGCGGAGGGGTTCGCGGACTTCGATGAGCTGGGCGAGCGCGTGCCCGATGTTGTGGTGGTATGCGCGTGTTCTGTTGGTGATCGGAGCGTCGTGTCCGGGGTGAGCGCGGCGGTTGACCGGGTTCTGCGCCTGGTACAGGGGTGGCTGGCGGAGGAGCGGTTCGCCGGGTCCCGGTTGGTCGTGGTCACGCGGGGCGCGGTGGCGGTCGAGGCCGGTGAGGATGTGCGTGATCTGGCCGCGGCCCCGGTGTGGGGACTGGTGCGCTCGGCGCAGGCCGAGCACCCGGAGCGGTTGGTCCTGCTGGACGTGGACGACGCCGGCGCTTCGCTGGACGCTCTGCGCGAGGCGGTGCTGACCGGGGAACCCCAGGTGGCCGTGCGCGGGGGTGAGGTACTGGTGCCGCGCCTGACCCAAGGCCCGGCGAGTGGAGTGTTGGTGCCCGTGGCGGAGGGGCGGCCATGGCGGCTGGAGCCTTCGAAGGAGCGGACGCTGGAGGGGCTGACCCTGGCGGCGGCTGGGGACGTGGCTCGTGAACTGGGTGAGTTCGAGGTGCGCGTCGCCGTACGCGCGGCGGGGCTGAACTTCCGCGATGTGCTCATCTCGCTGGGCATGTATCCGGACCACCGGGCGCTGATGGGAAGTGAGGGAGCCGGTGTCGTGGTGGCCACCGGCCCGGGGGTCGAGTCCTGCGCCGTCGGCGATCGCGTGATGGGTCTGTGGACCGGCGGTTTCGGGCCGCTGGCGGTGGCGGATCACCGCACCCTGACCCGGATCCCGGACGGCTGGTCATTCGCCGAAGCCGCGTCCGTTCCGGTGGTGTTCGTCACGGCGTTGTACGCGTTGCGCGAGCTGGCGGGTGTGCGGCCCGGTGAGTCGCTGCTGGTGCACTCGGCGGCCGGTGGAGTGGGGATGGCTGCGGTGCAGCTGGCGCGGGTGTTCGGCCTCCGGGTCTTCGCCACCGCCGGCCCTGGTAAGTGGGACGTACTGCGCGGTCTGGGAGTTGACGACGCGCATCTGGCGTCGTCGCGGTCGCTGGAGTTCGAGGAGCGGATCCGCTCGGTGTCGGGTGGTCGCGGTGTTGATGTCGTGCTGGACTCCCTGGCGGGTGAGTACGTCGACGCCTCGCTGCGGCTGCTCGGCGAGGGCGGGCGCTTCATCGAGATGGGGAAGGCGGACGTGCGGTCCGCCGACGAGGTGGCGGCGGCGCACCCCGGTGTGACATACCGGGCGTTCGACCTGATGGAGGCGGGGCCGGAGCGCATCGGGGAGATGCTCACCGAGATCGTCGGCCTTTTCGAGCAGGGTGCGCTCACGCGATTGCCGACGCGGGTGTGGGATGTGCGCCGGGCGGGTGAGGCGTATCGGTTTATGCGCGAGGCGCGGCATGTGGGGAAGTTGGTGTTGAGCGTTCCGGCCGCCTTGGATCCGGAGGGGGTTGTGCTGGTGACGGGGGCGGGCGGCGTGTTGGGTGGTTTGGTGGCCCGGCATCTGGTGGCCGAGCGTGGAGTGCGTCACTTGCTGCTGGTCAGCCGACGTGGCCCGACGGCCGAGGGCATGCCGGAGCTCGAGGCGGAGCTGACGGGCATGGGTGCGTCGGTGACCGTCGCCGCATGCGATGTGGCGGATCGCGACGCCCTGGCGGAGGTGCTGGCGCGGATGCCCGGCGGACGTGGTGTGACGGGCGTGGTGCATGCCGCGGGCGTGTTGGACGACGCGACCGTGGCGTCGCTGACGCCGGAGCGGGTTGACGCGGTGCTGCGGGCGAAGGTGGCCGGGGCATGGAATCTGCATGAGTTGACGCGGCGCCACGATGTCGCGGTGTTCGCGTTGTTCTCGTCGGCCGCCGGTGTATTGGGCTCGGCGGGGCAGGCGAATTACGCGGCGGCGAATACGTTTCTGGATGGGCTCGCCGCGCATCGCCGTGCTCTGGGTTTGGCCGGCGTGTCGCTGGCGTGGGGCATGTGGGCCGAGCGTTCCGGTATGACGGAGCACCTCGGCGAGGCGGATCTGTCGCGGATGGCGCGGGTCGGTGTGGTGCCGTTCTCGTCCGACGAGGGGTTGCGGCTCTTCGACGCGGCGCACGCCCTGGCGGAGAGCCTGGTGGTACCCGCCCGGCTGGACACCGGTGCCCCGGCCGCCTCCGGCGCCGCGGTACCCGCCATGCTCAAGGGGCTCATACGGCGGTCGGTCCCCGCACGACGCACCCTCAACCACGCCGAGGCGCTCCGCACGGTCGACCAGGCCACCGAATGGCGGCAGCGGTTGCTCGGCATGAGTCCCGCCGACCGCGGCCACACCGTGCTGGAGCTCATCCACACGCAGATGATGGCCGTGTTGGGGCATGCCACGCCGGACGCGGTCGAGCCCGACCGGGCGTTCAAGGATCTCGGTCTCGACTCCCTGACCGCCGTCGAGCTGCGCAATCTGCTGAGCGCGACGACCGGGCTGCGGCTGCCCGCCACGCTGGCCTTCGACTACCCGAACAGCAGGGCACTGAGCGCATACATCCTGGCCGAACTGGCGGGGCGGGCCGACGCCGACGGCGCGGCGGCGACGCCCTCCCCGGCCGGCGGAGGCGATGGCACGTCCGACGACGACCTCATCGCGATCGTCGGGATGAGCTGCCGCTACCCGGGCGGCGTGATGTCCCCGGAGGATTTGTGGCAGCTCGTCGTCTCCGGTGGGGACGCGATCGGCGGACTGCCCACCAACCGTGGATGGGATCTCGACGGCATCTACGACCCGGACCCCGACGCGCCCGGCAAGACGTATGCGCGTGAGGGCGGGTTCCTCTACGCCGCGGGCGAGTTCGACGCGGAGTTCTTCGGGATCTCACCACGTGAGGCCGAGGCGATGGACCCGCAGCAGCGTCTGGTGCTGGAGACCTCGTGGGAGGCGCTCGAACGTGCCGGGCTGGTCGCGTCGTCGCTGCGCGGCAGCAGGACAGGTGTCTTCGTCGGCTCCCACTACCAGGAGTACGGCCCGCGGCTGCACGAGGCGGTGGAGGGTTCCGAAGGCCACCTGATGACGGGGAGCGCGGCCAGCGTCCTGTCCGGGCGCGTGGCGTACGCCTTCGGCTTCGAAGGGCCCGCGGTGACGGTGGACACGGCGTGTTCATCATCGCTGGTGGCCTTGCATCTGGCGGTGCGGTCGCTGCGTCAGGGCGAGTGCGACATGGCGCTGGCCGGCGGTGTCGCCGTCATGCCGAATCCCGGCCCGCTCATGGGTTTCAGCAGGCAGCGCGGTCTGGCACTCGACGGGCGGTGCAAGGCGTTCGCGTCGGGCGCGGACGGGACATCGCTCGCCGAGGGGGCGGGGGTGCTGGTGGTGGAGCGGTTGTCCGATGCCCGGCGGCGGGGGCATCGGGTGCTGGCGGTGGTGCGTGGCAGTGCGGTGAATCAGGACGGCGCGTCGAACGGGCTGACGGCGCCGAATGGTCCGTCGCAGCAGCGGGTGATTCGGGCGGCGCTGGCGGACGCGGGGGTGTCGGCGGCGGAAGTCGACGCGGTGGAGGCGCATGGTACGGGGACGAGGCTGGGGGATCCGATTGAGGCGCAGGCGCTGCTGGCGACGTATGGGCGCGAACGGGCGGGCGGAGGCCGGCCGTTGTGGCTGGGGTCGTTGAAGTCGAACATCGGGCACACCCAGGCGGCCGCTGGTGTGGCCGGTGTGATCAAGATGGTGCTCGCGCTGCGGCACGGTGTGCTGCCGCCCTCGCTGCACATCGACGAGCCGACGCCGCACGTGGATTGGCCGGCCGGCGGGGTGGAGCTGCTGCGGGACGCGGTGGCGTGGCCTGCGGAGGGAGCGCCGAGGCGTGCGGGTGTGTCGTCGTTCGGGATCAGCGGGACGAACGCACACGTGATCGTGGAGCAGGCTCCGCACGAGGAGGAGCGTGTGGAGGCGTCAGCGGATGACGCGGGTGTGGTGGCGTGTGTGGTTTCCGCGCGGTCGGAGGTGGCGCTGCGCGCCCAGGCGGAGCGCTTGGCGGAGTTCGTGCGGGCTGATGACGGCCTGTCGCCCGCGGCGGTGGCGTCGTCACTCGTGACGTCCCGGTCGGTGTTCGAGCACCGCGGTGTGGTGCTGGCCGCGGGGCGTGACGGGCTGCTGGCGGGCCTGGCGGCTCTGTCGTCGGGGAAGCCGGCGGCCGGTGTGGTGCGCGGCGCCGTTCTTCCCGGGAAGTCGGCGGTGCTGTTCTCGGGGCAGGGCAGCCAGCGCGTCGGCATGGGGCGGGAGCTGTACGAGCGCTTCCCCGCGTTCGCGGAGGCGTTCGACGCGGCGTGCGCCCGGTTCGACGCCCTGCTGGACCGGTCGTTGCGGGAGGTGGTGTTCGGGGACGAGGACGCGTTGGCCCGGACGGAGTTCACGCAGTGTGGATTGTTCGCGGTCGAGGTGGCTCTGTTCCGGCTGGTGGAGTCGTGGGGTGTGCGGCCGGATTTCGTGGGTGGTCATTCGCTGGGGGAGGTGGTGGCAGCACATGTGGCGGGGGTGTTGTCGTTGGCGGACGCCTGTGCGTTGGTGGCGGCTCGGGGCCGGTTGATGGGGGAGTTGCCTGGGGGCGGGGTGATGGTGTCGGTGCGGGCGGCGGAGGCGGAGGTGTCGCCGCTGCTGGCGGCGCATGCGGACGAGGTGAGCGTCGCGGCGGTCAACAGCCCCGGGTCCGTCGTGCTCTCGGGACGGGAAGCGGCGGTGGCCGAGGTGGTGGGGGTGTTGGCGGAACGGGGCGTGGAGGCGAAGCGGCTGCGGGTGTCGCATGCCTTCCACTCGCCGTTGACGGAGCCGATGCTCGCCCCGTTCCGCGAGGTGGTGGACGGGCTCTCCTTCCGCGCGCCGCGCGTTCCGGTGGTGTCGAACGTGACGGGCGCGGTGGCCTCGGCCGAGGAGTTGTGCGCGCCTGACTACTGGGTGCGGCATGTGCGGGAGACGGTGCGCTTCGCCGATGGGGTGGCGGCCCTGGCCGGGCGGGGAGTGACGACGTTCGTCGAACTCGGTCCCGACGGTGTGCTTTCCGGAATGGGGCAGGAGTGCCTGCCCGACGCGGTGTTCGCGCCGGTCCTGCGGAGGGACGTGGACGAGACCAGCTCGGTCGTCGACGGGCTCGCCCAGGCGTATGTGCGGGGCATGGCAGTGGACTGGGCAGCCGTCATCGCTGCCGGCGGCTCGTCGCCGCGGCGCGTGGACCTGCCCACGTACGCCTTCCAACGGGAGCACTTCTGGCTGCGCTCGACCGCCGGGACCGCTGCGACGACGGCCGGTGACGCGCTGCCCGGGGGCCTGGCGGACGCCGGTTTCTGGGAGGCGGTGGAGCGTGGTGACGCGAGCGCGCTCGCGAGCGAGCTGTCGGTCGAGGACGGGGACGGCGCCGGTGAGTCGCTGGCGGCGGTGCTCCCGGTGCTGTCGGCGTGGCGGCGGCGTCGGCGGGAGCTGGAGTCGGTGGACGCCTGGCGCTACCGGGTGGCGTGGTCGCCGGTGGCCGGTGGGACGGGCACGCTGACGGGGGCGTGGCTGGTGGTCGTCCCCCAGGGGCACACCGGGGACGCGTGGGTGTCGCACGTGGTGAAGTCGATGGCGGAGCGCGGGGCGTCCCCGGTGGTCGTGGAGCTCGCGTCGGGCGCCACGGACGGCGACGCGGTGGCCGGACCGTTGCGCGCGGCGCTGGCACGGGCCGGCGACGCGGGGATCGTCGGCGTGCTGTCGCTGCTGGCGCTCGCGGAGGGACGGCACGCGGTGCATGGGTCGGTGTCACTGGGCGTGGCGTTGACGCTGGCCATGGTGCAGGCGGCGGGCGAGGTGGGGGTGCGGGCCCCGGTGTGGTGCGTCACGCGCGGGGCCATGTCGGTGAACGGCGCGGAACGGGTGCGGAGCACGGAGCAGGCCGGGGTGTGGAGTCTGGGACGTGTGGTCGGCCTGGAGGCGCCGGAGCGTTCGGGCGGGGTGGTGGACCTGCCGGACGTGCTGGACGGGTGGGTCACGGATCGTCTGGCGTGGGTGCTCGGCGGCGGCTCGGGCGAGAGCGAGGTGGCGGTCCGGGGCGCGGGTGTGTTCTGCCGCCGTGTGGTGCGGGCCGCCGCGGGCGGACACCGCGGTGCGGGGTGGCGGCCCTCGGGGACCGTGCTGGTCACCGGCGGTACGGGAGCGTTGGGTCGGCATGTGGCGCGGTGGCTGGCGCGCGCCGGCGCCGAGCGCTTGGTGCTCGTGTCCCGCCGCGGCCCCGGTGCCGACGGGGCGGACGATTTGCGCAAGGAACTGGAGGGGCTGGGCACGCGGGTGGAGTTGGTGGCCTGCGATGTGGGTGACCGGACGGCCGTCGCCGAGTTGGTGGCGGACGTGACAGCGCGGGCGCCGCTGACAGGAGTCGTGCACACGGCCGGGGTCCTGGACGACGGTGCGCTGGAAGCGCTGACCGTGGAGCGGTTCGAGGAGGTCCTGCGGTCGAGGAGCGCCGCGGCGTGGCATCTGCACGAGGCCACCCGGGACTTGGGGCTCTCCGCGTTCGTGCTGTTCTCCTCGTTGGCGGGCGTCGTGGGTGCTGCCGGGCAGGCGAACCACGCGGTGGCGGACGCACTTGTGGACGCGCTGGCCGAGCGGCGGCGGGCCGAGGGGCTGACGGCCACCTCGGTGGCGTGGGGGCCATGGGCCGACGACGACATGGCCGTCGGCGGCGGCGAGGCCGGCCACGACGTCCGGCGCGGTGGTCTGGCCCCGATGGATCCGCGGTCGGCCCTCAGGGCGCTGGAGCGGTCACTGGCGGAGGGCGAGACCTCCGTCGTCGTCGACGCCGACTGGCCTCGCTTCATCGGTGCGTTCGAGGCCCGCCCGCTGGAACGGTTGCTCAGCGGCATCCCGGAAGTGCGGCAGCTCATGACTGACGCGGCCGACGACACCGACGTGGCGCGGGCCGAGGATCCGGCCGCGCTCGCCAGGCGCCTCCAATCCCTGCCCGAGACCGAACGGAGCCGGGAGCTGCTGGAACTCGTGCGCGCCCATGCCGCCGCCGTGCTGGGGCACACCGGCGTGGACGCGATCGCCCCCGGCCGCCGCTTCACCGAGGTGGGATTCGACTCCCTGACCGCCATGCGCCTGCGCAACCGGCTCGGCGCGGCCACGGGCATCCAGCTCACCGCCGCGACGGTGTTCGCCCACGCCACGCCGACCGCTCTGGCCGGCCACCTGCTCGCCACGTACGCGGCTCCCCCCGAGCGACCGAGGCCCCGGCTGCGGCCACGAGACCGGGCATGACGGCGTCGGTCGCGACCGACGCGGGCTGAGGCACGTCGTGTAACGGTGGCTCTCGCCGATGCCGGGCTCACTGCCGCGCGGTGATGATGGCAGAGATGTGGAGAACCCTTGCCCACCGGCGAACGACATGACCCACCGGCGAACGATATGAGAGGCAGCGAAAGGCGTGAATTCTGCTGTTCAGTCAGATTATGACGTAGTGGTCGTCGGGGGCGGTCCTGGTGGATCCACGCTGTCGACACTGGTGGCCCTCCAGGGCCATCGGGTGTTGCTCCTGGAAAAGGAGGAGTTCCCGCGGCACCAGATCGGCGAGTCGCTGCTCCCCTCCACTGTGCACGGAATCTGCCGCCTCCTCGGAGTCACGGATGAGCTGGCGAATTCCGGCTTCATGAAGAAGCACGGAGGCACCTTCCGCTGGGGGCTCAACGCCGAGCCCTGGACCTTTGATTTCTCCGTCTCCGAAAAGTTCTCGGGCCCGACCTCCTACGCCTACCAGGTCGAGCGCATGAAGTTCGACAAGATCCTCCTCGACAATGCCCGCAGCAAGGGTGTGGACGTCCGTGAGCGCAGCGAGGTCGTGGACGTGCTCGAGGAGGAGGGCCGGATCCGCGGTGTGCGGTACGACGACGCCGAAGGCGTCCGGCGGGAGGTCCGCGCCAGGTTCGTGGCGGATGCCTCGGGAAACAAGAGCCGCATCCACAAGCGGATCGGCGGTGCGCGCACGTACTCGGACGTCTTCCAGAACATCGCCCTCTTCGGTTATTACACAGGCGGAAGGCGAGCGCCCGCCCCTTGGACGGGCAACATCACCTGCGCGTCCTTCGATCTCGGCTGGTTCTGGTACATCCCCCTCTCCGATGAGCTCACCAGTGTCGGTGCGGTGCTGAGGCGTGAGGCGCTGGCACGCCTCCAGGACGGGCCCCGGGACAAGGTGCTGGAGTCCCTGATCGACGAGTGCCCGCTCATCGCCGACTACCTGTCGGAGGCGGAGCGCGTCACGGAGGGGCCGTACGGGCAGGTCCGCGTCCGCAAGGATTACTCCTACATTCAGGAGAATTTCTGGCGGCCCGGCATGGTGCTGGTCGGCGACGCCGCCTGCTTCATCGACCCGCTCTTCTCCTCCGGCGTTCATCTGTCCACCTACAGTGCCCTGTTGGCGGCCCGATCGATCAACACCACACTGCGCGGCGCCATCGACGAGGCTCATTGCTTCCGCGAGTACGAAACCCGTTACCGCAGGGAGTACGACGTATTCCACGACTTCCTGGTCGCCTTCTACGACCTACAGAATGATGAACACGCGTACTTCCGCAAGGCGAAGAGCGTCATCGGGAGTTCTGCCCCGGCGGCGGAGTCCTTCGCGGAACTGGTGGGCGGCGGCGCGTCCAATGAGGAGGCACTGATCGGTACCGCGCCCTCCTTCAGCCAGGAGCGCAGGGCGGATCTGCTGGAGCGGTCGCGGAAGATCCACTGGCAGGGATCCCGGGTTCAGGTCCAGGCGCTCTTCGGGGAGAGCCTGGGGGACGCTCCCCTGTACGAGGGCGGTCTGGTCGAGTCACCCGACGGCATGCACTGGGCTCGCCCCGAACAGCCCGCTTCCTGAGGGACCCATGTGCTGACCACTCACCAGGTTCAGTGGCTGTTCCTCGGCCTCGTCGCCGTCCTCGTGCTCGGCACGCTGTTCGGCGCCGGGGCCCGTCTCCTGCGACAGCCTGCGGTGGTCGGGGAGATCCTGGCCGGAATCCTCATCGGGCCATCGCTGTTCGGGGGTGCCCTCGCGGATTTCCTGTTCCCCGCGGACACGCGCCCGCTGTTGGCGGCGTTTGCCAACGTCGGCCTCGCCCTGTTCATGTTCGTCATCGGTTATGAGCTGCCCTTCGACGAATTGCGTGACAAGGCGCGGGTCGCCCTTCGGATCTCGCTCTGTTCCGTGGCGGTGCCCTTCGTCCTCGGTGTGCTGCTCGCGCTGTACCTGGTCCGCGATCACCACGTACACAGCCAGACCGGTTTCGTGCTCTTCCTGGGCCCGGCGATGTCGGTCACGGCGTTCCCGGTGCTGGCCAGGATCTTGACCGACTACGGACTGGACCGGACCCGTCTCGGTGGCATCGCCCTGGCCGGCGCCGGGATCGGCGACGTTCTGGCCTGGCTGCTTCTCGGCCTCGTCGTGACCGTCAACGGGGGCACCGGTCAGGCGCGGTTGCTGCTGGTGCCCCTCGGCCTGATCGTTATGGTGACGTTGGTACGCCCGCTGCTGCGCCGGGCGTTCACCGCGGTGGAGGGGAGCGGGGGCACGGGCGGCCCACTGGTGGGCGTCATGGCTGGGCTGATGCTCTCCTGCTGGGCCGCCGAGTGGGTGGGGATCCACTTCATCTTCGGGGCCTTCCTCTTCGGTACGGTGACACCCCGCACTGAGCGGGCGGATGCCAAGTCCGAGCTCACCGGACACATCGAGTCGATCAGCGGTGTTCTTCTGCTGCCCGTGTACTTCGTCCTGTCGGGACTGCGGGTGGACCTCTCCGGGATCGGCTTCGCCGGACTCGGGGAACTCGTCCTCATCCTGCTCGTCGCACTCGCCGGAAAGTTCCTCGGTGCCTTCGCGGGTGCGCGGCTGAGCGGGATTCCCATGCTCCAGGCGACCGCCCTGGCCGCGTTGATGAACACCCGCGGTCTCACCGAGATCGTGCTGTTGACCGCGGGTCTCGAACTGGGCGTGATCGACGCTTCTTTCTACTCCCTGATGATTCTCATGGCTCTGGTGACCACCGCCATGACCGGGCCGATGCTGCGCGTCCTGGAGCGGCGCGCCGGTGGGGACGCGCGACAGCTCGGAGAGTTCGAGTACGAGCGGCAAGGCTTCCGCGGGTACGTCGCCGGGTAGCGGCCGAGCGCGGTGCTGATACCGGCCCGGAGGGCGAGTATCACGGCGACGCGTCCGCGGATGTCACGGCGACGCGTCCGCGGAGGACGCATCGAGGTCGATCTCGATACCGGCGACGGCGAGCAGACGACCCGTGCCGGAGTCACACATGGTCATGTCGGCGATCTCGATCCGCGGCCGCGCCGTGCTGCGCCACCTGTGCACCGTGATGGTGAACACCGCGCCCGGGTCGGCGTTGCCGAAGTACCCGACCTTCTGGTCGACCACCTTGCGCCGCAGGAACTGCTCGTCGCCGCGGCCTAGCGACCGCCACACGCGCAGCAGCGCCGTGTCGAAGATCGAGAAGTACGAGGCGAAGTACACCAGCCCGGCACCGTTGAGGTCGCGCACGACGTCCAGCGTGTACTCGGACGTGTGGGCCGGCCCGGCCGCGACGAGGCCGGGCGGCGCCGCCGAGTAGAAGCTGCCCGCCTCGCGGGCGCGTCCGACGAGGGTGCGCGGCGAGTAGGAGTTGGGCAGCCGGGGGAGGTCGCCGTAGGCGAAGTCCGGCGGCGCGACCTGGGACAACCGCCGGTTGCTGCTCGGGCGGCTACGGGCGATCCAGCGGTTGAAGTTCTCGGCGTAGAGACAGTCCGGATGGGGGCGCTCGTACAGCTCCGCGGGATCCAGCGGTGTGTCGGCCAGGCCCAGCCCCGCCGGTGCGAGCCGGTGGAGCGTGATCACCGACTGGCTGCCGAACTGGAACACCCGGGAGGTCACCTGGAGTTCGTCGCCGAAGCTGAGGCCGTGCGGATGGACGACGTCCCCGCCGCGTACGTGGAAGTAGTAGAAGGACAGATAGGCGGGCTGCCCCTCGGAGGTGCGGGCCGCGTGCACATTGGTGCGGCAGGCGGCAGCCACCGCCTCCCAGGTCCAGTCCCCGATCTGACCGAAGACGAGTGATCCGCCACTGCACATGCCCGGGGCGACGACCACGTGGCGGGACAGCGAACTGTCGTCCACCTCCCGGTCGGGCCGTGTCGTAGTGCTCCGATGCACCGTTCCCTGCCTTTCTGATCGGGCTGAGTGAGCCATGTCGCGGGGTTGGCTCACCAGGGGTGCCTGAGCCATTCGGCCGATGCGGCGAGGAAGGCGTCGTTGTCCTCGGCGCGGCCGATCGACACGCGCACGCCCTCGCCCGGAAACGTCCGCACGGCGATGCCCCTGCCCGTGCACCACCTGCCGAACTCGGCCGAGGCATCGCCCAGCCGGAGCCAGAGGAAGTTGGCCTGGCTGGCCGGAACGTCCCGGCCATGGGCCACCAGGGCGTCCCGGACTCGGCCGCGTTCCGCGACCGTGGCGTCGACGCGGCGCAACAACTGGTCCTCGAGCCCGAGGGCCGCCACGGCCGCTCGCTGCGCGATCCCGTTCACCGCATAGACGAGGCAGGCTTTGCGCAGCTGCTCGACCACGCGGGGATCACCCACGAGGTAGCCGACCCGGAGGCCGGCGAGTCCATACGCCTTCGAGAACGTGCGCAGCACCACGAGATTCGGGTGCGCCTCGCCGAGGTCCAGGCCACTTGAGGCGGCCGGCTCGCGCGCGTACTCGTAGTACGCCTCGTCGAGGGCGACCAGGCAGGTCGGCGGGGTGCGCGCCAGGAACTTCCGCAGCTCCTCCCTGGCGACCACCGTGCCCGTCGGATTGTTGGGATTGCAGATGAGGACCAGTCGGGTGGCGTCGGTGATCCGGTCGGCCATGGCCGAGAGGTCGTGCGCGTCCTCGACCAGGGGCACCCGCACGGAGCGCAGGCCGGCGAGGTCGGCGAGAATGGGGTAGAGCTCGAACGACCGCCAGGCGTAGACGACCTCGGTGCCGGGGTCGCCGACGGATTGCAGCAGTGTCTGGAGGAGCGCGACCGACCCCGCGCCCACCACGACCCTGTCCTCCGCGATCCCGTGCGTTCGCGCGATCGCACGCGTCAGCTCGCCGCACCCCGGGTCGGGGTAGCGGTTCACCGTCGAAGCCGCCGCCGCGATCGCTTCCACGATGCCCGGCAGCGGGCCGTGGGGAGATTCGTTCGCCGACAGCGGGCGCGTGCGCGCCGCCGCCGCATGCACCCCTTCGGTCGGCTGGTACGCGGTGAGACGGCCGAGGACCGTGCGGAGTCGAGGCAAGGACAAGGGGGCTCCCAAGCACGCGAGGCCAGTGCGTCAGCACGCGAGGCCAGTGCGTCGTGATCTGGCAGGTAATCCGGCGGTATCCGGCAGGTGATCCGGCGGTCGCGGGACGGACTCAGGGGCGCCCCTCGGCGGCCTCGGCTCCGGCGTGCGGCAGCCGCTCCTCCAGCAGACGTGCGACGTCCGCGACCGTGGCGGCGTCCATCAGCTCGTAGTCGTGGATCTCGACGCCGAGCCGGCCGCGCAGCAGCGCCGCAAGTTCCACCGCCGTGAGGGAGTCGAGACCCACCTCCTCGCGGCCGGCCGTCGGCACGACCGCTTCCTCCCTCATCTGGAGGTCGCCCACCAGGATGCCTTTGAGTACCTCGTACATGGCTTGTTCCTCTTTCGCTGTCACACCTGACCGGAAGCCCGCGACTCCCCGGCGGGCCGGCCGCTGTGGGCTCCCTCCCGCAAGGCGAGTGCGACGTCCACGATGAGGTCTTCCTGGCCGGCCACCGCTTGGCGCTCGCCCAGTTCGAAGAAGACGTCGCGCGGGTCGACCCCCTCGCGCCGGGAGATGTCGAGGACCCGGTTCTTGAATCCGGAGAACACTCCGGACAGGCCGCTGACGACACCGACGGAGTCGATGGTCGGCGGGGCGGGCATCAGCTCGCGTCCGGCGATGTCCGCCGCGTCCAGGAGACCGTACAGATCGATGCCCGTGGCGAATCCCATCCGCTCCAGCACGGGTACCAGGACCTCGAGCTGGGTGTTGCCGGCCCCCGCCCCGAAGCCCCGGGCGCAGGCGTCCACGATGCTCGCCCCCGCCTCGACCGCGGCGACCGAGTTGGCCACGGCCATGCCGAGGTTGTTGTGACCGTGGAACATCACCGGTACGTCGACGGCGTGGCGGATGGCGCCGATGCGCTCCGCCACGTCTGCCGGGAGGAAATGACCGGAGGAGTCGAGAATCCCCACCCCGCTCGCCCCGTACTCCACGAGCCGGGCGCACTCCTCCGCCAGTTGCCGGGGGCTGGCCATGTGGCTCATCAGGAGGACGCCGTGCGCTTCGACACCGGCGTCGCGGAGGAACCCCAGATGCCGCTCGGCGAGGTCCCCCTCGGTGCAGTGCGTGCCGATCCGCACCACGTCGACGTCGTGGGCGATGGCCTTCTTGAGGTCCTGGACGGTGCCCCATCCGGGGATCATGAAGACGCCCATCCTGCTGTTCGGCAGGGCCTCCCGCACGACGGACAGCATCTCGTCGTCGCCGAGCCGAGCCTGGCCGGCCTGGAGGGAGGACGCGCCCAGGCCGTTGCCGTGCCCCACTTCGACCACCGGAACACCCGCGGCGTCCGCGGCGGCCGCGTACCCGCGCAGTTGGTCGGGTCCGAGGTTGTGGCGGACCGCGTGATGTCCGTCGCGCAGGGTCGGATCATGGACGAGAACCGGCTTCCGCCCGCCGCTCTTGCTGTCTGCCGTCCGGATCACGACATCACCGCGCCGGCAGTCGGGAGGTGGGACGCCGCGTACAGTTCGGCGATGTGCAGCGCGGCGGAGTTGATGATGTCGAGGTTGCCCGCGTACCGCGGGATGCGGTCGCCGGACGAGGTGACCTCGATGGCGATCAGGGCCTTCCCGTCGTCCACGACGCACGCCGCGACCTCGAAGCCACCGGCGAACGCCCGGACCTGCTCCGTCGCGGTCGCCACGGCAGCGCGCACCGATTCCGCGGTCAGCTCTTCCCCCAGCACGGACATGGCGACCCGGAAGGTCGCCGGCGGCCTGGCGGGGCTCACGTTGAGGATCGCCTTGACGTCCTTGACCCCGGTGAAGTCACGGACCGCGTCCTGGGTGGTCTCGATGTACTCGTCGAGATTCAGCCGGGTGGACCGGCCCACGCTCAGACTGGCCGCGGTGGTCACCACCTCGACGTAGTCGACCCGATGCTGCCGCGCGATCGCGTGCAGGATCGGTATCGACGCCTGACCGCCACAACTGATCATGTTGATGTCGCCGTGGTCCAGGACGTCCGCCCCGTTCACGGTCGGGACCACCATCCGCCCCACCTTGCTCGGCGTCAGATCGACGAGCATCGCCCCGAGGGGCCTCAACCGCTCCGCGTGCTCGGCGTGCGACACGGCGTTGGTGGCGTCGAAGACCACGTCGAACGGGTCCGGAGCGTCGACCAGGGACTGGACGCCGCCCGTCGCGGTCGGCAGCCCGAGTCCGGCCGCGTGCCGCAGACCCGGTGTGTCGTCGTGACGTGCCACGACCAGCCGGCAGTCGAGGGAACGCGAACGCATGATCTTGGCCGCCAGGTCGACTCCGATGAGGCCGGCGCCGAGCACCGCCGCGGATAGTCGTCCGCTTCTCTCCCTGGCTGTACTGCTCATGGCTGTACCGCCCTTCCTTGTGAGCAGACCCGCCTTGACGAGCCCGGGTACGGCGTTCCGGTCGGAAGGACGGTTGCCTAGGGGCCGTCCACGTGCAGAGTGATGGAGCCCAAGCGGTCGAACTCGGCGACGAACGTGTCCCCGGGACTCATCGGGACCGCGGCGTGCAGCGCCCCCGTCATGATCAACTGCCCGGCGTCCAGGGACACCCCGCGCTCGCCGAGCACGTTCGCCAGCCATGCCACGACGGCGACCGGATCTCCCAGGGCCGCGGCGCCGGCGCCGGTGGCCACGATCTCGCCGTTGCGCGAGAACACCATGCCGATCAGACGGGGGTCGCGGCCCGCGGCGGAGACGACTGGCGGGGCCAGAGCGACGGCACCGTTCGACGCGAGATCGGCGATGGTGTCGGCGAGTCCGATGCGCCATTTCTCGATCCGGGAGTCGACGATCTCCAGCCCCGCCATGACCTCCGCGACGGCTCCGCGCGCCTGCTCCGGCGTGACGCCGGGACCCGTGAGGGGCGCGCCGAGGCGGAAGACGATTTCGGCCTCCACCTTGGGCGCGATGAACGAGTCGCACGACACGGTCGCCCCGTCGGCGTACACGGTGGAGGCCAGCACGGGACCGTAGTCCGGCGTGTCGACGCCGAACATCTCCTGCATCGCAGCGGACGTGAGGCCCGCCTTGTACCCGACGACGCGGTCGCCGTCCGCGACCAGCATGCGCACGAGTTCACGCTGGACGGCATATCCGTCGTCCATGCCCAAAGCGGGGTCCGCGTCGGTGAACGGCGCGATGGGTACCCGCTTCGCGCGCGCCTCGTAGAGGGCCCTCGCCCTTGCCACGGTGTCTTCGGCCGACATCCTCACAGCGCTCCCGTCCTATCCGGCGGCCACGAACATCCGGCTGCCGGGCATCCGCAGCGGTGTGCTGGTCACGTCGGAGAACCCGGCCCGACGGAACGCGGCGTGCCATTCCTCCTCGGGCGGCAGCGTGACGTCCATCGAGCTGGAGTGCAGGTATGTGAAGAGCGCGCTGAAGCTCCGCTCCCTCGGACCGGCGACGTAGGGCACCGCGTCGGTCACCACGAGACACCCCCCGTCCGCGATCGACGCCCGGCAGGCGCGCAGCACGCCCTCGAGCACATCGGGCCTGCTCACCACGTCGTGCATCACGAATCCCGCGTGCACGACGTCCGCGTCCCGGACCGGCGAGTGATCGTCCACGAGCGATTCGATCGAACGGTTCACCACGTCGAGACGATCGCCCACCTCCGCCCGCCGGGCGGCCCGTTCGGCCTCCTCGCAGGCCGCCGCGCTCAGGTCCAGGGCCAGTCCGGTGCTGTCCGGCAGCGCGGTCAGCAGGTGGATCAGCAGACCGCCGGCTCCCGCGCCGAGATCCACGATCCGCCGCGGTTTGCGGCTGGTGATCTCCGAGATGACGCCGGGGTAGAAGCCGTACGACCCGATCCAGCGGGACGAGACCGCCACCCGGCGCCCGTCCCGCTGGTACCGCGCGCCTGCCGCCGCCGGCTCGCGGAGGAACGACGTCGCGTTGTCGATGTACGGGCGGTTCGCATTGAGCGCCCAGGAGAGGTAGCCGGCCGCGTACCGGCGGTCGGCCATGTCGGAGCAGGGCAGGAAATGGTGCGGGTCCTCGCCCCGCTCCACCAGTCCCGCGCAGAGCAGTGCGTCGAGAAACGCCGCGGCACCGGACTCCGGCACATCGGCGGCGGCCGTCACCTCGTGGAGAGTGAAGGGCGCGGCCCGGTCCAGGAGGGCGGAAAGGCCGAGGCCCTCGGCGATCTCAAGGAGAGCGGCGTCGGCGGCCAGATCGGCGGCGGTCTCCCTGGAGTCGGTCCTGTTCATGCGTCGCTCCCGAATCGAGGAGGGTACTTCTCGAAGTAAGGCGTCATAAGGCGTCCCGCGCATGCGAGCCGGGTCCATGTGTCATCATTCGGTGACCCGCGGCCAACGACATCGGTGACGACCGCCGTTACGGTCGCGCCACCCCACGGCCGGACACCGGCGGGGCATCGTCGAGGCATTCCCCGCCGGGCCCGGGTTTCCTGCCGAGAGCTCTTCCGCGTGCCCTCCGCGAGGGGCGGCACAAGCGCCGCCCGTGGCGGACTCGGCTGCCGGAACGACGGGGAAACCGCGGGGGCGAGCCGTAACTGTGGCTCCTACCGATGCCGTGAACAGGCGTGTCCCTGGAGCATCGCCCCGTTGGAGTGGATGCACGGTTTGGTTGGCGCCTGGATCCCCGACCGCCGTCGGGATCGCGACTGCCCGAAGTCCGTCACAGTCGTTCTCCTTCCTTCGTCGGATGCTCCCGCCCGTAAGGAGTTCTTGTGATCCCCGCGTCGTATGCGCAGCGTCAGATGTGGTTGCTGGACCAGCTGGAAGGCCCGACCGCGCTCTACAACATCCCGCTGGTGCTGCGGATGTCCGGACGGCTGGACGTCGCGGCGCTCCGGGTCGCGCTGGACGACGTCCTGGCCCGGCACGAGAGTCTGCGCACGCGATTCCCGCAGCTGGGCGGGGAGCCGTACCAGGAGATCCTTCCCCCGGACGGGGCAAGCGTCGAGCTGACCCTGGTTCCCACCCCTGCCGACGAGCTGGAATCCGGTATCGCCCGCGCTTCCCTGGACGTGTTCGATCTGGCGGCCGAAATCCCCCTGCGGGCCACACTGCTCACGCCGGTGTCCGGGCAACCGACGGTGGACCGCGACTCGCCGGTGACCGGTGAGTGTGTGCTGGTGCTGGTGGTGCACCACATCGCGGCCGACGGGTGGTCGGTGGCCCCGCTGTGGCGGGACCTCTCAGAGGCGTATGCGGCGCGGTGCGCCGGGCGTGAGCCGGGCTGGGAGCCGTTGCCGGTGCAGTACGCCGACTACAGCCTGTGGCAGCAGGAGCTGCTGGGTGAGGCACACGACCCGGACAGTGTGCGGGCCAGGCAGCTCGCGTACTGGCGGCAGGCCCTGGCCGGGGCGCCGGAGGAGCTGGCCCTGCCGGTGGACCGGCCGCGGCCCGCGACGGCCGATCACGACGGCGGACTGGTGCGGCTCGACCTGCCGGCCGAACTGCACGCCGAGTTGGCGGAGCTGGCGGCTCGGCAGGACGTGACGATGTTCATGGTGTGGCAGGCCGCGGTGGCGGTGCTGCTGTCCAAGCTGGGCGCGGGCGAGGACATCCCGATCGGCAGCCCGGTCGCCGGGCGGACCGAGCAGGACCTGGAGGACCTGGTCGGGTTCTTCGTGAACACGCTGGTGGTGCGCACCGACCTGTCCGGTGCCCCGACCTTCGCCGAGGTACTGGGACGGGTGCGGCAGGCGGCCCTGGGCGCACTGGACCACCAGGATCTGCCGTTCGAGCGGCTGGTGGAGGAGCTGGCCCCGGCCCGCTCGGTCGGCCGGCATCCGCTGTTCCAGGTCAACGTCACACTCCACAACACCCCCGAGGGGACGCTGGACCTGCCGGGCCTGACGGTCCAGGTCCGCCCCGGCGAGATACCCCTGGCCAAGTTCGACCTGGACTTCCAGGTGATGGAACGATTCGACGGCCAGGGCCGGCCGGCCGGTATGGAGGCCGTGCTCAGCTACGCCACCGCCCTGTTCGACCAGGCCACGGCCGAAGGCTTCGTCACCCGCCTCGTCCGGATCCTGTGCGAGGTCGCCGCCGATCCCGGCATCGGGCTGGACCGTATCGAGGTGATGGACGCCGACGAACGCCGGCGGACGCTGGTCGAGTGGAATGACACCGCGCGCCCGGTGGCGGCTGCGACGGTGCCGGAGCTGTTCGGCGCGCAGGCCGCTCGCACTCCCGAGGCCGTGGCGGTGGTATCGGGCGAGGAACGGGTCTCGTACGCGGAACTGGAGGCGGAGTCGAACCGGTTGGCCCGGTACCTGATCGCGCGGGGTGTGGGTCCGGAGTCGCTGGTGGCGGTGGCGATGGACCGCTCGCCCGAGCTGGTCACGGCGCTGCTGGCGGTGATGAAGGCGGGTGGTGCGTATCTGCCGGTCGACCCGGAATACCCGGCCGAGCGCATCACCTCGATGGTGGCGGACGCGGCCCCGGTCGCCTTGCTGACGACTGCCGCGGTCGCCGGTCGGCTGGGCCGGGAAGGACCACATGCCGGACCGTCCGTGCCGCGGTGGATCGTGCTGGATGATCCGGCGGTACGGGCCGAGGTGGCAGGACAGGACGCACACGCCCTGGCCCAGGGCGACCGAGTCGCCCCACTCCGGCCCGAACACCCGGCCTATGTGATCTACACCTCTGGATCGACCGGTGCTCCCAAGGGTGTCTCTGTCGCCCATACGAATGTGGCGGCCCTTTTGCAGGGGGCGGGGGAGCGGTTCGGCTTCGACAGCGGGGACGTGTGGACCTGGTTCCATTCCTTCGCGTTTGACTTCTCGGTGTGGGAGCTGTGGGGCGCGTTGCTGCACGGCGGGCGCCTGGTGGTGGTTCCGTTTGACATCTCGCGCTCCCCCGGGGAGTTCCTGCGCCTGCTGGTGCGGGAGCGGGTGACGGTGCTCAGCCAGACTCCTTCGGCGTTCTACCAGCTCGTGCGGGCCGACGGGCGGCACGCCGAGGTGGGTGCCGAACTGGCGCTGCGGTTGGTGGTGTTCGGCGGTGAGGCGCTCGATCTCCGCCGGTTGCGGGAGTGGTACGCCCGCCACCGGGGTGAGGCGCCGACGCTGGTGAACATGTACGGCATCACCGAGACCACCGTGCATGTCAGCCACCTCCGGCTCGACGTGGCCATGGCGGACGAGGAACACCCGGGCAGCCTCATCGGCCACCCGCTGGACAACACTCGGGTGTACGTCCTCGACGACTTCCTCCATCCGGTGCCGGTGGGCGTGGCGGGTGAGCTGTACGTGGCCGGCGCCGGGCTGGCCCGGGGTTACCTGCACCGTCCGGGCCTGACCGCCGAGCGGTTCGCGGCCTGCCCGTTCGAGGGTGCTGGTGGCCGGATGTACCGGACCGGGGACGTGGTGCGCTGGACCAGCGGTGGGCGGCTGGAGTTCGTGGGACGGGCGGATGACCAGGTCAAGATCCGCGGGTTCCGGATCGAGCCGGGTGAGGTGGAAGCCGTGCTGCTCGCCCACGAACGGGTGGGGCAGACCGCGGTGGTGGTCCGTGAGGATCAGCCTGATGACAAGCGTCTGGTGGCGTACGTGGTTCCGGCGAGTGGCGAATCCGCGCCCATGAGCGCACTGGCCGGTGAAGTGCGCAGCTACGCGAGTGAGCGCCTGCCCGAGTACATGGTGCCGTCTGCGGTGGTGGTGCTGGACGGCCTGCCGTTGACGGTGAACGGGAAGCTGGACCGGAAGGCGCTGCCGGCGCCTGACACATCCGTGTCGGCGCACGGGCCGCGCACTCCGCGGGAGGAGATCCTGTGCGAGGAGTTCGCCACGGTCCTCGGGCTGCCGCAGGTGGGCATCGACGACAACTTCTTCGAGCTGGGCGGACACTCACTGCTCGCGGTGTCGTTGGTCGAACGGCTGCGGCAGCGGGCCCTGACAGTTGACGTGCAGTCGTTGTTCACCGCACCGACGGTGGCCAGTCTGGCCGTGGTGGCCGGTCAGTCCGAGATCACGGTCCCGCCGAACATGATTCCGGTGGGGGCGGAGGCGATCACGCCGGACATGCTGCCGCTCGTCGAGCTGACCGGTGAGGAGATTGCACGGATCGTCGAGCAGGTCCCGGGCGGGGCGGCGAACGTGGCGGACATATATCCGCTGGCGCCGTTGCAGGAAGGCATCTTCTTCCACCACCTCATGCGGGACAGCGGCAACGACGCATACGTCGTGTCCATCGTGTTGGAGTTTGATTCCCGGACCCGTCTGGACCGGTACGTGGACGCTTTCCAGACGGTCGTGGACCGGCATGACACATTCCGGACGGTGTTCCTGTGGGAAGGACTGCGGGAGCCGGTCCAGGTGGTACTCCGCGAAGCCCGGCTCCCCGTTCAGGAGATCACCCTGGAGGGCACAGCCTCTGACACGGTCCAGGAGTTGCTGGCCGCGAGCGGTTCGGCGATGGATATCAGCCGGCGTCCGTTGCTGCGGATGTGTGTCGCGGCCCAACCGGACGGTGAACGCTGGCGTGGGGTGTTGCAGTTCCACCATCTCGTGCAGGATCACACCGCCCTGGATGTGGTGCTGGACGAGGTGCAGACGGTCCTGGACGGGCGAGGGGATGAGCTCCCGGTGCCCTTGCCGTTCCGTACCTTCGTGGCGCAGGCACGGATGGGAATACCTCCGGCCGAGCACGAGCGGTACTTCGCGGGGCTGCTGGGAGACGTGGCCGAGCCGACGGCCCCGTTCGGGCTGGTGGACGTGCACGGGGACGGTACGGCCGTCAGGGAGGCCCGTCTGCCGGTGGACGGGCGGCTGGCGGTGCGGTTGCGGCAGCAGGCCAGTGTGCTGGGGGTGAGCCCCGCGACGGTGTTCCATACCGTGTGGGCCCGCGTCCTGGCGTCGGTGTCCGCCCGCGACGACGTGGTGTTCGGCACCGTGCTGTTCGGACGGATGAACGCCGGAGCGGGTGCCGACCGTGTCCCGGGGCTGTTCATCAATACGCTGCCGGTGCGCGCGCGCACCGGCAGCGGCATCGGTGTGCGGGACGCGATGCGCTCGATGCAGACTCAGCTGGCCGACCTGATCGTGCACGAACACGCCTCACTGGCCGTCGCCCAGCGGGCCAGCGGCGTCCGCGCCCCGGCTCCGCTGTTCACCGCCCTGCTGAACTACCGGCACTTCTTCAGCGGCGACTGGGTGGCGCCGAAGCCACACGGGACCGAGGTCCTCGGCTCCTGGGACCGGACCAACTACCCCCTGGTCGTGTCCGTGGACGACAGTGACTACGACTTCGCCTTCGAGGTGCAGGTGGCCGCGGCGATCGACCCGGAGCTGATCACCCGCCTGCTGCATACCACCACCGAAAACCTGATCAGCGCTCTGGAACAGCACCCGGACACCCCACTCGAGCACATCGACGTCCTCCCCACGGCCGAGCGGCAGCGGATCCTGACGGAGTGGAACGACACCGCCCGCCCGGTGCCCGTCACCACACTGGCGGACATGTTCACCGCCCAGGCCACCCGCACCCCCGGCGCCGACGCTCTGGCCTACGAAGACGTGCGGCTGTCCTACGCCGAGCTGGAGGCGCGTGCCAACCGCCTCGCCCGGTATCTGATCACGCGCGGAGTGGGGCCGGAGTCCCTGGTCGCGGTGGTGATGGAGCGCTCGCCCGACCTGATCACCGCGCTGCTGGCGGTGGTGAAGGCCGGTGGCGCCTACCTCCCCATCGACCCCGGCCAGCCCGCCGAGCGCGTCGCCTTCATGTGCGCCGACGCCACCCCGGTCGCCTTGCTCACCACCACGGCGATCGCCGGCCGACTGCGTGAGCCCCACGCGGACGGGCACGGACCGGAGACCGGCCCGCAGTGGATCACGCTGGACGACCCGGTGGTCCGGGCGACGGTGGCCGGCCAGGACGCGCGCGCACTCTCCCAGGCCGACCGGATCGCCCCCCTGCGCCCGGACCACGCCGCCTATGTGATCTACACCTCCGGCTCGACGGGGACGCCCAAGGGTGTCGTGGTACCGCACGCGAACGCCGTGAACCTCATGGCCGACCGATGGCCGGACCTGGACTCCGACAGTCGGCTGTTGCAGTTCGCGTCGATCGGCTTCGACGTCGCGACCTGGGAGATCATGATGGCGTTCTCCGCTGGGGCATGCCTGGTGGTGGCGCCGGCCGAGCACCTGCTGCCCGGAGCCGGGCTGGCCGGTGTGGTGGCCCGGCACGCCGTCACGCATATGCAGCTCCCGCCCACGGTCCTCGGCATGGTCGAGACCGAGGCCGAACTGGCCTCCGTGCGGACGCTGCTGGTCGCGGGCGAGGCTCTGGGCTCCGAACTCGTCGACCGGTGGGGCGCCGACCGCTGGTTCGGCAACGCGTACGGACCGACCGAGATCACCGTGATCGCGGCCGCCGCGGGCCCGCTGCGCCCCGGTGACCTGCCGAGCATCGGCCGGCCGCTGCCCAATACCAGCGTCTATGTCCTCGATGAACACCTCGCGCCCGTGCCGGTGGGGGTGGTCGGTGACCTCTACGTCTCCGGCGCCGGTGTCGCCCGGGGGTATCTGAACCGCCCAGGGCTCACCGCCGAGCGGTTCGTGGCCGATCCGTTCCGCGGGGCGGCCGGGCCCCTCTCCTCCGGCCCGGCGGCCGGGAGCCACTCCCGGCCCGATGGCGGGCAGGCAGGGCGCATGTACCGCACCGGCGACAAGGTGCGCTGGACCGCCGACGGCCAGCTCCTCTACGTCGGCCGTGCCGACGACCAGGTGAAGATCCGCGGTTTCCGGATCGAGCCGGGTGAGGTCGAGGCGGTGCTGGCCGGGCACGAGCGGGTGGCGCAGGCCGTGGTCATCGTCCGTGAGGACACTCCCGGTGACAAGCGTCTGACGGCCTACGTCGTCCCCGCGGGTGACCCCGGCACGGCCGTCGGCGAAGGGCTGGAGCCGGCGGTGCGCGGGTACCTCGCGGGCAGGCTGCCGGAGTACATGGTGCCGTCGGCGATCGTGGTGCTGGAGCGGCTGCCACTGATGGTGAACGGCAAGCTCGACCGGGCCGCCCTCCCGGTGCCGGACTACGCCTCCGACGCGGGACGGAGGCCCGTCACCATGCGCGAGGAGCTCCTGTGCTCGCTCTTCGCCCAGGTGCTGGGCCTGTCCCGGGTCGGGGCCGAGGACGACTTCTTCTCCCTCGGCGGGCATTCACTGCTCGCGGTGCGGCTGGTCAGCAGGGTCCGCACGGTCTTCGGTGCGGAGGTGCCGGTGCGGGCGCTGTTCGAGACGCCGACCGTGGCCGGTCTGGCGGCGCGGCTGGAGCGGGCCGGTGGCGATGCGGCGCGGCCCGCGGTGGTGGCCGGACCACGTCCGCCGGTGTTGCCGCTGTCGTACGCTCAGCGCCGGTTGTGGTTCCTGGATCGTCTCGAAGGCGCGAGCGCGCTGTACAACGTTCCGCTGGTGTTGCGGTTGTCGGGACGGCTGGACGTCTCCGCGCTGCGGGCGGCGCTGGCCGATGTGGTGGCGCGGCACGAGAGTCTGCGGACGCGCTTTCCGGAGGTGGAAGGGGAGCCGTACCAGGAGATCGTGCCTGTCGCCGAGGCGAGTGTCGACCTGCCGCTGATCCCGGTGGCCGCTGACGAGTTGGCGGCGTGGATCGACCGGGCGTCCTCCCATGCCTTCGACGCGGCAGCCGAACTGCCGGTGCGGGCCACTCTGTTCGCGCTCGACTCGGACCAGCCGCCGCCGGAGGACGGCCTGGTGGTGACGGGTGAGTCCGTGCTGGTGCTGGTCGTGCACCACATCGCGGCCGACGGGTGGTCGATGGGGCTGCTGTGGCGGGATCTGTCGGTGGCGTACGCGGCGCGCCGTGCGGGGAGCGCGCCGGGCTGGGAGCCGCTGCCGGCGCAGTACGCGGACTACACGCTGTGGCAGCGGAAGGTGCTGGGTGAGGCGGACGATCCGGACAGCGTGCTGGCCGGCCAGCTGGCGTACTGGCGGAAGGCGCTGGCCGGGGCGCCGGAGGAACTGACCTTGCCGGTGGACCGGCCGCGACCTGTGGAGGCCGGCCACCAGGGCGGGCTGTGCGGCTTCCGGATGCCCGCCGAACTGCATACGGAGCTGGCGGAGCTGGCCCGTGCCGAGGGCGTGACGATGTTCATGGTGTGGCAGGCGGCGGTGGCGGTGCTGCTCTCCAGGCTGGGCGCGGGGGAGGACATCCTCATCGGCAGCCCGGTGGCCGGGCGCAATGATCAGGCCCTGGAGGATCTGGCCGGGTTCTTCGTGAACACGCTGGTGATACGCACCGACCTGTCCGGTGACCCGACCTTCGCCGAGGTGCTGGGGCGGGTGCGGCGGTCTGCGCTGGGCGCGCTGGAGCACCAGGAGGTGCCGTTCGAGCGGCTGGTGGAGGAGCTGGCCCCGGCCCGTTCCATGGCCAGGCACCCGCTGTTCCAGGTCGCCCTGACGCTGCACAACGTCCCGGACGTGGCGCTCGACCTGCCCGGGGTCGAGGTTGGCGTCATGCCGTCCGGGGCACAGGGCGCCAAGTTCGACCTGGACCTCGAGGTCATCGAGCGTTTCGACGCGCTGGGTCGGCCGGCCGGTCTGGACGGCGGCATCACGTATGCCACCGATCTGTTCGACCAGGCCACGGTGGACATGCTCATCACCCGGCTGATCCGGGTCCTGCGGGCGGCGGTCGACGACCCCCGTCGGCCCATCCGTGGAATCGACCTGCTGGACGCCGCGGAGCGAAAGCGGATCCTGACGGAGTGGAATGACGCGGCGACGCCGGTACCCGGTGGGGAGCGCGTACCGATCGCGGATGCGTCGGCCGACACGCGTGTCTACGTCCTGGACGCCCTTCTCGAACCGGTGCCGCCGGGGGTGGCCGGTGAGCTGTATCTAGCGGGTGCCGGGCTCGCCCGTGCGGAACGGCACCGTCCGGGTCCGGTCGCCGAGCAGATCGTGGCCTGCCCGTTCGAGGAACCCGGTGCCCGGATGTACCGCACCGGGGACGTGGTGCGGTGGAACCGCGCCGGTCAGCTGGAGCTCGTGCGCCGGGCGGAAGAGCAGGCGGACCCCGCCTCCGCCGCCCTGCCCGCCCCCGAGCCCCGATCCGGCGCGGCGCCGGGAAGGCGACCGGCCACGGTGCGCGAGGACCTTCTGCGCGCGGTCTTCGCCCAGGTGCTGGGCGTGCCGCGGGTCGGGGTCGACGACAGCTTCTTCGAACTGGGCGGACACTCGCTCCAGGCGGTGCGGCTGGCCAGCCGGATCCGCACCGTGCTGGGGGTCGAACTGCCCGTCCGGGCCCTTTTCGAGGCGCCGACCGTGGCCGGTCTGGCGGCGCGGCTGGAGCGGGCCGGTGGTGTGCCGGCGCGGTCGGCGGTGGTGGCCGGGCCGCGTCCGCGGGTGCTTCCGCTTTCCTATGCCCAGCGGCGGTTGTGGTTCGTGGACCGGCTCGAGGGTGCGAGCGCGTTGTACAACGTTCCGCTGGTGCTGCGGTTGTCGGGACGGCTGGACGTCTCGGCGCTGCGGGCGGCGTTGGGTGATGTGGTGGCGCGGCACGAGAGTCTGCGGACGCGTTTCCCGCAGGTGGAGGGGGAGCCGTACCAGGAGATCGTGTCCGTCGCCGAGGCGGGCGTGGATCTGCCGGTGGTCCCGGTCGCCGCCGACGAGCTGGAAGCGCGGATCGACCGGGCCTGCTCGCACGTCTTCGACCTCGCGGGCGAGCTGCCCCTGCGCGCCACGCTGTTCACCTCTGCCACCGGCCCGTCGCCGACCGATGCCGGGTCGGTGGCCCCAGGCGACTGGGTGCTGGTGCTGGTCGTGCATCACATCGCGGGCGACGGCTGGTCGATGGGGCTGCTGTGGCGGGATCTGTCGGAGGCGTACGCGGCGCGGTGTGCCGGGTGTGCGCCGGGCTGGGAGCCGCTGCCGGTGCAGTACGCGGACTACGCGCTGTGGCAGCAGGGGATGCTCGGCGATGCGGAGGATCCGGGCAGTGTGCTGGCCGGGCAGGTGGCCTTTTGGAAGGCCGAACTGCAAGGCGTGCCCGAGGAGTTGGAGCTTCCGGTGGATCGGCGGCGGCCCACGGTGGCCAGTCACCGGGGCGGCTGGGCGGTGATCGACGTTCCGCCGGAACTCCATGCCGACCTGGCGGAGCTGGCCCGTGCCGAGGGCGTGACGATGTTCATGGTGTGGCAGGCCGCCCTGGCGGTGCTGCTGTCCAAGCTGGGCGCGGGTAAGGACATCCCGATCGGCAGCGCGATCGCCGGACGGACCGACCAGGCCGTGGAGGACCTGGTCGGGTTGTTCATGAACATGGTGGTGGTGCGCACCGACCTGTCCGGCGATCCGACCTTCGCCGAGCTGCTGGGCCGGGTGCGGCAGCGGGCGCTGGGCGCGCTGGAGCACCAGGAGGTGCCGTTCGAGCGGCTGGTGGAGGAGCTGGCCCCGGCCCGCTCGCTGTCCAGGCACCCGCTGTTCCAGGTCACCATGACGGTGCAGAACGTCCCCCAGGCGACGATCGACCTGCCGGGCCTGGACGTCGAAGTCCACCCGGGCGATGCCACCATGGCCAAGCTCGACCTCGACTTCCAAGTCGTCGAGCGGTTCGACGGACAGGGGCGGCCCGACGGTCTGCTCGGCGGACTCACGTACGCCACCGACCTGTTCGACCAGGCCACGGCCGAGACGCTGGTCACCCGGCTGGTCCGGCTCCTGAAGACCGTCGCCGCCGGCCCTGCCCGTCCCATCAGCCGCCTGGACCTGCTGGACCCCGCCGAGCGGCGGCGACTGCTGACGGAATGGAACGGTGACCGCCGCCCGGCCGCCGACACCGTGCCGGCGTTGTTCACCGCGCACGCCACCCGCGCCCCTGAGGCGATCGCCTTGGCGTCCGGCGAGGAGCGGGTCTCGTACGGCGAACTGGAGGCCCGGTCCAATCGTCTCGCCCGGCATCTGATCGACCGTGGGGTGGCCCCCGAGTCCCTTGTCGGGGTGGTCATGGACCGGTCGATCGACCTCGTGACCGCTCTGCTGGCGGTGGTGAAGGCCGGCGGCGTGTATGTGCCCGTCGATCCCGGCCAGCCGGCCCAGCGCATCGGACAGGTGCTGCTCCAGGCCGGTGTGGAGGTGTGCCTGGTCGACGAGGTGTACGCGCCGACCGTACGGGAGCACGCCGGCACGGTGGTCGTGGCCGACGCGGACGAGGCGGAGGCCGCGTGGGCCGATGCGCCCGACTCGGCCGTACCGGTGCCGGTCATGCCCGACCAGCTGGCGTACGTGATGTTCACCTCCGGATCGACGGGTGAGCCCAAGGGCATCGCGACCACCCACCGGGACGTGGTGGAACTCGCCGGTGACCGCTGCTGGCACTTCCCTGGGCAGGCCCGGGGCCTGTTCGCCGCGCCGCACACCTTCGACGGCTCCACCCTCGAGCTGTGGGTGCGGCTGCTGACCGGCGGACAGGTGGTCATCGCCCCCCGGGGCCGGATCGACGCGGCGCTGCTCAGGTCGCTGGTCGGCGACCACGGGCTGACCCACGCCCAGCTGACCGCGGGGCTGTTCCGGGTGATCGCCGAGGAGGACCCCACCGCCTTCGCCGGGCTGCACGAGGTGTACACCGGCGCGGACGTGGTCCCCACCGCGGCGGTGCGGCAGGTGCTGGAGGCCGTGCCCTCGATCACGGTCCGCAACACCTACGGTCCGACCGAGGTGACCGTCATCGGTACCCAGATCCCGATCCAGGACCCCAAGGCGATCGGGGATGTGGTGCCGGTCGGGTATCCGCTGGACAACACGCGGATGTACGTGCTCGACGAATTCCTCAACCCCGTGCCGGCGGGGGTGGTCGGTGAGCTGTACATCGCCGGCGCCGGGCTGGCCCGGGGGTATCTGAACCGTCCGGGGCTGACCGGTGAGCGGTTCGTGGCCTGCCTGTTCGAAGGCGGCGGTGGGCGCATGTACCGGACGGGCGACGTGGTGCGCTGGAACCGCGACGGTCAGCTGGAGTTCGTGAGCCGGGCGGACGACCAGGTGAAGATCCGTGGCTTCCGCGTCGAGCCGGGTGAGGTCGAGGCGGTGCTGGCCCAGCACGAGCAGGTGGCCCAGGCGGTGGTCATCGCCCGCGAGGACACCCCCGGTGACAAGTACCTCGCCGCCTATGTCGTCCTCACCCACGGCGCGGCGGACGCGGAATTCGGCGCGGTGGCGCGGGACTTCACGGCGAGTCGGCTGCCGCAGTACATGGTGCCGTCGGTGGTGGTGCTGGAGCGGCTGCCGCTGACGGTGAACGGCAAGGTCGACCGTGCCGCGCTGCCCGCGCCGCACCACGTGTCCGGCGCAGGCGCGGGACCGGGCAGGCGACCGGCCACCGTGTACGAGGAGATTCTGTGCTCGGTGTTCGCCCAGGTACTCGACCTGCCCCGGGTCACTGTGGAGGACGACTTCTTCGCGCTGGGCGGGCATTCGCTGCTGGCCGTGCGGTTGGTCAGCCGGATCCGGGCGGTCATGGGTCTGGAGGTCCCGGTCCCGGCGGTGTTCGAGACGCCGACCGTGGCCGGTCTGGCGGCGCGGCTGGAGCAGGCCGGTGGTGTGCCGGCGCGGTCGGCGGTGGTGGCCGGGCCGCGTCCGCGGGTGCTGCCGCTCTCCTACGCCCAGCGGCGGTTGTGGTTCGTGGACCGGCTCGAGGGCGCGAGCGCGTTGTACAACATTCCGCTGGTGCTGCGGCTGTCGGGACGGCTGGACATCTCGGCGCTGCGGGCGGCGCTGGGCGATGTGGTGGCCCGGCACGAGAGTCTGCGGACGCGCTTTCCGCAGCTGGAGGGGGAGCCGTACCAGGAGATCGCCTCCGTCGCCGAGGCGGGCGTGGAGCTGCCTCTGATCCCGGTCGCCGCCGATGAACTGGAAGCGCGGATCGACCGGGCCTGCGCGCACGCCTTCGACCTCGCGGGCGAGCCGCCCCTGCGCGCCACGCTCTTCACCTCGGGCACTGACCAGCCGGCACCCGATGCCGGGTCGGTGGCCCCAGGCGACTGGGTGCTGGTGCTGGTCGTCCACCACATCGCGGGCGACGGCTGGTCCATGGGGTCGCTGCTGCGGGACCTGTCGGCCGCCTACACCGCCCGCCGCGCCGGGCGTGCGCCGGGCTGGGAGCCGCTGCCGGTGCAGTACGCGGACTACGCGCTGTGGCAGCGGGGGATGCTCGGCGATCCGGAGGATCCGGACAGTGTGCTGGCAGGTCAGGTGGCCTATTGGAAGGCCGAACTGCGGGGTGCGCCGGAGGAGTTGGAGCTTCCGGTGGACCGGCGGCGGCCCGCGGTGGCCAGTCACCGCGGTGGCTGGGTGCCGCTGACCCTGCGGGCCGACCTGCACGCCCAGCTGGCGGAGCTGGCGGCCCGGCAGGGTGTGACGATGTTCATGGTGTGGCAGGCCGCCCTGGCGGTGCTGCTGTCGAAGCTGGGCGCGGGGGAGGACATCCCGATCGGCAGCCCGGTCGCCGGGCGGAACGATCAGGCGGTGGAGGACCTGGTCGGGTTCTTCGTGAACACGCTGGTGGTGCGCACCGACCTGTCCGGCGACCCGAGCTTCGCCGAGCTGCTGGGGCGGGTGCGGCAGCGGGCGCTGGGCGCGCTGGAGCACCAGGAGGTGCCGTTCGAGCGGCTGGTGGAGGAGCTGGCCCCGGCCCGCTCGCTGGCCAGGCACCCGCTGTTCCAGGTCATGCTGGCGGTGCAGAACGTTCCCCAGGCGACGATCGACCTGCCGGGCCTGGACGTCGAGGCCCGGCCCTCCGAGGTCTCCATGGCCAAGTTCGACCTCGACTTCCACGTCGAAGAGCGCTTCGACGACCAGGGCCGGCCGGCCGGTCTGAACGGCGGGATCACCTACGCCTCCGATCTCTTCGACCGGACCACGGCCGAGACGCTCGCCACCCGGCTGGTCCACATCCTGCGCACGGCCGCGGCCGACCCCCACCGGTCCCTTCACGGGATCGACCCGCTCGACGCCGACGAGCGGCGGCAAATCCTGACCGAGTGGAACGACACGGCACGCCCGGAACCCGCGGCCACCGTGCCCGAGCTGTTCGGCGCGCAGGCCGCCCGCACCCCCGACGCCGTCGCGCTGGTCCGAGGCGACGAGCGGATGACGTACGCGCAGCTCGACGCGGAGTCCAACCGCCTCGCCCGGCACCTGATCGGACACGGGGTACGCCCCGAGTCCGTGGTCGCGGTGGTGATGGACCGCTCGCCACAGAGGGTCGCCGTGCTGCTGGCGGTGCTGAAGGCCGGGGGCGCCTATCTGCCGATCGACCCGTCGTACCCCATCGGTCGCATCGGTCTCATGGTGGCCGACGCGGCGCCGGTCGCCCTGGTCACCACCGCGTCCTTCGCCGGCCGACTCGACCAGTCCGACGCGGGCCCCCTCGACCCGGAGTCAGGCCCGGCCCGGATCACGCTGGACGATCCGGCGGTGCGGGCGGCGGTGGCCGCCGATGACGAGGGCCCGCTCACCCGGCTGGACCGTGCCGCGCCGCCGCGTCCTGACCAGGCCGCCTATGTCATCTACACCTCGGGCTCCACCGGCGCCCCCAAGGGAGTCACGGTCACCCACCGGGGGATCGACCGCCTCGTGCGTCCGGCCGGGTACGCCGATGTACGTCCCGGTGACGTGGTGGCGCACCTCGCCTCGGTGTCGTTCGACTGCACCACCTTCGAGATGTGGATCGCCCTGGTCAACGGGGCGACACTCGCGGTCGGACCGGCCGGGACGCTGTCCGTGGCCGACCTCCGGCATTTCCTGACCAGCCAACAGGTCACCGTCGCGGTGCTGCCCACGGGCCTGCTGCACCAGGTGGTGGACATCGACGTCGAGGCACTGCGCGGCGTCCGCGCCCTCCTCACCGGCGGGGACGTGCTCTCGGTACCGCAGTGCCGGACCCTTCTCGAAGCCCTGCCGGGAACCCGGCTCATCAACGGGTACGGCCCGACGGAGAGCACCACCTACACCCATACCCACCCGGTCACCGAGGCCGACGTCGGCGACGGGGGCGACATCCCCATCGGGCGCCCGCTGGCCGACACCCGGGCGTATGTGCTGGACGAGCGGCTGGCTCCGGTGCCGGCGGGGGTACCGGGAGAGCTGTATCTGGCCGGCGCCGGGCTGGCCCGGGGGTATCTGAACCGTCCGGGCCTGACCGCGGACCGGTTTGTGGCGTGTCCGTTCGAGGGGGCTGGTGCGCGGATGTACCGGACCGGGGATGTGGTGCGCTGGAACCG
>NZ_JBQTCE010000026.1:0-114270 GCF_052665095.1 Streptomyces sp. NEAU-174
GTTTGGTCGCTGGGGTGGGCGGTGTTGGTCCAGCCGGTGAGGCGGGCCACAGCGCTGGGCGGCCGAGCCGGTAACGGCGGCCCTGTCGACGGCGCGGATCGGGCAGCATGTCGAGGACGTCGGCAAGTTCCAGCAGGCGGTCGGGGTCGTCGGGGAGCCCGCATCGTGGTCGAGGTGGCGGGACACAGCGGCAATCAGCGACGATGGCATCCGGAAGCGGTTCGTTGTGATGAGGCGTCAGACACCTCCGTCATCACACGAACCGCTTCCTTCAGTTGATCACCTACCCCCACCCCGACAACCCACCCTCACCCGGCAGCGGCATCTCACCGCCCGAGAACGCACGAGCCCTGATCGACAGGTGGAGCCGGCACGCAGGACGCGCTACAAGGCAGAAATAGCATTGGTCTCTCCCATAACCATCAGAACCACGTTCGAACAGCACGACACCTGTTTTCTCGGTGTCAGTCTCGAGAACAGCAACTTCGCCACGGCGAAACTCACGAGCATGGTCAAGTGGATCTCCCGGAGGTTCGCCCGCTGTACCGTGCTCATCGGCGACAGTATTCATCGACTCACGCTGGAATCGACCCGCGGAATGGCGCCCGAAGAGGCATTCGGTCACGCTCTGGAACTCGGTTGCCAGTTCGTCGAGAACGAGCGGAAGGTGTTCGACGAGTATGGTGACTCGACCGACTTCACCTTCCTGAACTGTAGTGATGTGCAGAATCGTCGTGAATTCGCCGAATTCCGCGCCGAGTTGCGGACGTTCTTCGCCAAGGACGAGGTGCTGCTCACCGCAAGCACTCTCACGGAATCGGCGAGGCCGAGTGGGAAAACCGCATCAGGATGTAGGACTGGGCACGGGCCACCGGCGGCTGCTCGCAGTCGGCCGGCTCCTACCACCTGACGTTCAACCACTACCGGTCGGCGTACGAGGACATCGGCCTCAGCTCCCACAAGGACGAACGGTTTCCTCACCGTCCTGCGGACCACCTCCCCAGGTCTGGAGGTCGCCCGCGGCGATCACTGGGAGGCCGTCCCCGCCGACCCGGACTGCTTCGTCATCAACTTCGGGCTCGCCATGGAAATCCTCATCTGCCTGACCGGCTGGGGTACGGTCGCGCTTCTCTCGCCGCTGTTTCTCACCTCGGTGTCCTGCGGTGTCATTGGTGTCGTGGCCGCGACGGGCGTGGCCACGACCACGGCGCTGGCCGCCCGGTCCCGCGTCCACCGGGCACGCGAACTCCGGGAGACGGAGAAACACTGGGCGGCCTGGGGGTATGGGACCCTGGCCCGATCCGCCTCCTCGCGGTGCCGCGCTTTCCTGGTATGGCTGCTGCCCGGACTCCTCATGGCGACCGCGGTGGCTGCCGCGGTCCTGTGGACGGGGCAGGCGAACCCCGGCCGCACGGCTCGGCGGCGTTGCTCGCGGCGGGCATCGTCAGCCTGTTGCTCGTCATAGCCGTCGTCGACGCGGCCCGGGGACACGCCGTGCGTCGCGGCAAAGCGCCGGCGGGATCGATCCGGCCGTAGCGGGTCCGGGGCGTCGATGAGACTGAACGCGTGGACGTGACGCGGCTCCGGGACCGGGCTCTCAGCCCGGTCGCAGGGGGGGGGGGGGGGGGGAGAGCGAAGGGGGGAAGCGAGCAAAATAAACCCCAACACCAAACCAAAAACCCGGGGCGGTGCGGCACACCGACCGGGTCCATCCGAGCCGGGCGGGCGGGCTTTCCGACAGGGGCCACCCGGAGGTTGGCCGTGACCGACCAGGGGCGCTCGATATGGGGGCCGCCGCCTTGGCCATCCTCATCTCGCCGGTGACCGCGGTCAGCCCTGGCCGGGACAGGACCGCGTGGTTTTGGATCTCCCCGGCGGCACGGCGGCACGGCGGCACGGCGGCACGGCGGCACGGCGGGCCCAGGGCCGGTAGGTCTCGGTGGGCGGGGTGTGTGCCCCGCCCACGAGAGCGCGGCTGAGGGCCCGGCCGGCGCGGGGAGTCGGTGTTCAGTCGTGTGGTACGACGGCCACCGGAATGGTGGAGTGGTGGAGCACCGCGTGCGTGACCGGGCCGATGTGTGTACCCGGGACGGAACGGTGTGTCCGCCGGCCGACCACCAGCAGCCCGGCCTGGGCGGTGGCCCGCAGCACGGCTCCGGCCACGAACGCGAGATCGATCGTGCGTTCCACCGTCACCCGCGGGTACTTCTCCCGCCACGGTTCCAGGGCCGTTTCCAGCTCCCGGTTCACTTGGGCTTCCAGATCACCGTCCAGGTAGCCGACGGGGGCCGCGGCGAGGCCGTACCCGTAGTCGGACGACGGCAGTTTGCGGACGTGCACGGCTCGCAACGTCGCCCCGCGCGCGGACGCCGCGGCGAACGCGAAGTCCAGCAGCGGCCCGGGGGCCTCCGCCAGGTCCTGGAGCGCGACGACGACCTCGTCGCCCGGCCGCTCGGCGGCGGATCGTTCGTTCGCCCGCACCATCACCACCGGGCACGTCGCCCGGGCGAGGACCTGCTGGCCGACGGAGCCGAGCAGGAAGCCGGTGAGGGCGCTGAGCCCGCGCGAGCCGAGCACCAGCATCTCGGCGGCCTCCGCCCGCTCCAGCAGCGCTGTGACGGCCGTGGTGGTCACCTGCTCGGCGGTGAGCGGAAGGTTCGGGTAGCGGCCGCTCAGTTCCTTCTCGCCGTCGCGCAGGATGCGCTGTGCCCAGTGCCGCACGGTGTCCTCGCTGTCCGCGGCGGGCAGGTCGCCGGTCTGCCAGAGCCAGGCGTGCGCCAGGTGCAGTGGCAGCCCGCGGCGCTGGGCCTCGCGGGCCGCCCAGTTGGCCGCGGTGAAACTCTCGGGGGAGCCGTCGAGCCCGACGATGACGGGGCGAAGCATCACATGTACCTCCGTGCGTGAAGGGGTGTGCAGCGGTTGTTCCGCGCCTGGGGGATTCATCGCTCGACGGTCGTCGGGCGAATGCGTGGTTCTGTGCATGGACGGTCTCCCTGCGAAGGCCGGCCAGGAAAGGCGTCGGCCGCGCGGCTGCCTCTCGACGGGGGTCAGCTGTGCGCGATCACTGCCACCGGCGCGGAGGAGTGGTGCAGTACGGCGTGGGTGACCGGACCGACGCGCGGGCCGGGCCGCGTGCCGGGCCTTGGGCCGTGGGTGAAGCGGCCGACGACCATCAGAGCGGCGTGGGCCGATGCGTCCACCAGGTGTGCCGCGGGGCTGCCGACCACGGCCTGCTCGCTCACCTCGAGGCCGGGGAACTTCGCCCGCCACGGGCGCAGGACGTCGGTCAGCTCGCTCGCGACCTGAGCCGACTGTCCGTTGCCTGAGGGGACGTAGCCGGAGGCAGGGGACGGGCTCCATCCGTGGATGACGCGCAGTGCCGTCGCCCGGCGGGCGGCGGCGTCGAACGCGAAGTCGAGCACCGGGGCGGCGGGCCGCCGGAGGTCGAGCCCCAGCACCACATCGCGGCGTGCCAGGCGCGGAGAGGCGGTGGCGGCCACGTGGGTCCGGCGGTCGCCACCGCCGGCCCCGCCGGCCGGTACCAGGACGACGGGCAGCTCTGCCCGGGCCACGATCGACAGCGCCACGGAGCCGACCAGAATCCCGGTGACCCTGCTCAAGCCCCGTGAGCCGAGCACCAGCAACTCGGCGTTCTCGGCGGCCGCCAGCAGTGACGGTACCGGTTCGCGGGCGACCTGCGCATGGACGATCCGCAGGCCCGGGTGGTCGCGCCGCAGCCGCGCCGCGGTGTCGCTCGGCAGGCGCTCGGCCCATTGGGCCAGCGACTCGACTCCGGTGAGTGGCGCGTAGGTGAACGAATGCCAGTCCAGCGCGTGGACGAGGCTCAGCGGCAGCCCGCGGCGCTGGGCCTCGCGGGCCGCCCAGTCCGCCGCGGCGAGGCTCTCGGGTGAACCGTCCAGGCCGACGGTGACAGTACCGGGCATGGTGCGGACCTCCTTCCGGGACGCGCTCCCACCCTCTCGTCGGGGACGGGGCGGCGGGATGGGCCCCAGGTCCCCTGAGCGCGGCCGACCGGCCCCATGCAGCACCGGTCTCACCCCGTTCTCTCGGGACGGGTTCCCGCGGCCCCCGCACGCCCCGGCTCGGCCGGCCAGCGGCGGGTGCCGTGGATGGAGCGGATGCGGTCGGTGTGGGCGAGGATGGCGGTGGTCAGCGCCTCGACGGGTTCGGCGGGGGCGTGCGGGTTGGTGAGCAGGACGAGGTCGAGTTCGCCGAGTTCGGGCAGGCCGGTGCTGCCGGGAAGCTCGACCAGGTCGCTCGGCAGGAGGCTGCGGACAAAGATCGCGAGGCCGAGCCCGGCGCGGGTGGCGGCGAGGACGGCGTTGACCCCGCGCGCCGTGCAGACCACACGGTGCTTGATGCCCGCCTGCTCCAACGCTTGCACGGCCAGATCCCGGCTGGGACTGGGCGCCTGGTACACGATGAGCGGCACCGGCCGTTCCTCGTCCCACCGCAGGCCGGTTCCCTCGGCGGCTGCCCAGACCAGCCGGTCCCGGCGCACCAGCCGGCCTCGCCCGTCTCCGGCGTTCGTCTTGACGAAGGCGACGTCGACGTGGCCGGATTCCACTCTGCGTTGCAGATGTACCCCTTGGGAGACGGTGAGGTCCAAGGTGACACCGGGGTTGAGATGCCGGAAATCCCGCAGGATCCGCGGCACTTGGGTCAATGCGAGATCGTCGGTCACTCCGAAGCGCAACCGGCCCCGCACCCCTGTGCCGGTGAAGTAGTCCGCTGCCTGGGCGTGTGCGGCGAGGATGGAACGGGCGAAGCCGACCATGGCTTCCCCATCGACGGTCAACACCACGCTGCGCGTGTCCCGGACCAGCAACGGCCGCCCCACCGCCTGCTCCAGCTTCCGAATGTGCTGGCTCACCGTGGGTTGCCCGAGGCCCAGCGCCGCCGCGGCCTGAGTGAAGCTCAACGACTGCGCCACCGCGAGAAATGTTCGCACTTGCTCCGGAGGGAAGACCATGGGCTCCGATGCTAAGCACCCTCATTGCGATTCACAATAAGAATTATTGGATCAATTCGCTTCCTAAATTGGTGCGGGGGTCACGACGATGGCAACGCAGACCCGGCCAATGAAGGAGGCACTCCACGATGACCAGGGCGGCCGACGGGCGCGGGCATCCCCCCAACCGGCCGACACCACTCACCCCGCACGGGCCAGCGGACCCCGGGACGGGCAGCACCCAGCCCGCGGTACGCGACGAGGCGACGGAGCACGCCCCGCCCAGGAAGCGGGGTGCCGTCGTCGTCGCCCTCATGCTGGCCATGGCGCTGGCGGCGCTCGACTCCACCGTCGTCTCCACCGCCGTTCCGCAGATCGTCGGCGACCTCAGCGGTTTCTCCGCGTTCTCGTGGCTGTTCTCCGGCTATCTGCTCGCCGTGACGGTCTCCCTGCCCGTCTACGGCAAGTTGTCGGACACCTTCGGTCGCAAACCCGTGCTCATCGTGGGCGCGGCCATTTTCCTGCTCGGCTCCCTGCTGTGCGCCACTGCCTGGAACATGGCGGCGCTGATCGCCTTCCGCGTCGTACAAGGACTCGGCGGCGGTGCCCTCCAGGCCACGGTGCAGACGCTCGCCGCCGACCTCTACCCCCTGGCGGAGCGACCCAAGATCCAGGCACGACTCTCCTCGGTCTGGGCGGTGTCGGCGATCGCCGGCCCGGCTCTCGGCGGCGTCCTCGCCGCGTACGCCGACTGGCGCTGGATCTTCCTGGTCAACCTGCCGGTCGGCGTGGTGGTGCTGTGGCTCGTCGTCCGCCACCTCCACGAGCCCGACCACCGGCCGGCCGACCGGCCGCGCATCGACTGGGCGGGCGCGTTCGCGGTCTTCGCCTGCGGGGGAGTGCTGCTCGGCGCGCTGGTCCAGGGCGGGGTGGCCTGGCCGTGGCTGTCGGTCCCGTCCCTCGCCCTGTTCACCACCGGACTCGCGCTCGCCGCGCTCGTGGTCGTCGTCGAGCGGCGGGCCCGCGAGCCCATCATGCCCGGCTGGGTGTGGCGCCGCCGTCCCATCGCCGCCGTCAACCTCGCCCTCGGCGCGCTGGGCCTGGTGACGGTGGCCCCCAGCCTCTTCCTCCCGACGTACGCCCAGTCGGTTCTGGGCCTGGGCCCGGTGGCCGCCGGATTCGTCCTGTCCGTGTGGACGCTCAGCTGGCCGGTCTCCGCTTCCTTCAGCCAGCATGTCTACCGGCGCATCGGCATCCGCAACACCGCGATGCTCGGCATCGGCGCGGCCACGCTGCTCCTGTTCGCCTTCCCCCTCCTGCCGTACCCGGGCCAGGCCTGGCAGCCAACGGCCCTGATGCTGCTGCTGGGCGCCGCGCTCGGACTGTTCCAGCTCCCGCTCATGGTCGGCGTCCAGTCGACGGTGGGCTGGTCGGAGCGGGGTACGGCCACCGCCTCGGTTCTCTTCTGCCGCCAGACCGGCCAGACGATCGGCGCGTCGCTTTTCGGCGCGATCGTCAACGGGGTGCTGGCAGCGCGGCTCGTGGGCATGGGCGACCTCGATTCGGTGACCCGGGCGCTCCATGCCGGGACCGCGCCGGAGGCGGCCCGGCGGGCCGTCTCGGACGCCGTGCGCGCCGTGTACCTGGGCGCGGGCTGCGCGGCGGCGCTGGCGTTCCTGGTCCTGCTGTTCCTGGCGCCGCGCCGCTTCCCGGCCACGGACTGACACCGGCCCCGGCGCCTTTGCCACACCGTGCCCGGCCCGGCGCCGTAGGCGGAATGGGGCCGACCGGCCCTGGTACTTCGGCCCGAATGCGAGAAAGATCTCGGTTCGGTGCCCGATCCCGACGCGATCGGGCATTGACGGAACGCGGAACTTACAGGGAGTCATCCATGGCGGACAGCGAGCGGCCGGGCCCCGGCAACCCCACCCGGGTCTTCCTGCTGGACGACCACGAGGTGGTACGGCGTGGTGTGCGCGATCTGCTCGACGACGAGCCGGACATCAGCGTGGTCGGTGAGGCCGGGACGGTGGAGCAGGCCCTGGTCCGCATCCCCGCGCTGCGACCGCGGGTGGCCATTCTCGACGTCCGTCTGCCCGACGGCGACGGCGTGTCCGTGTGCCGGGAGTTGCGCTCGCGCATGCCCGAGCTCGCCTGCCTGATGCTGACCTCCTTCGACGAGGAGGAGGCCCTGCTGGACTCGATCATGGCGGGCGCCTCCGGGTACGTCCTGAAGCAGATCCAGGGCTCGGACCTGGTGTCCGCGGTACGCACCCTGGCCGACGGCCAGTCCCTGCTCGACCCGAGCGCCGCCACCAGGCTGATGGCCCGGCTGCGCGGAGATCAGCGGCAGGAGGAGCCCGACGCTCTCCCCGGCCTGACACAACGGGAGCGCGAGATCCTGGCTCTGATCGGCGAGGGGCTGACCAACCGCCAGATCGGCCAGCGGCTGTACCTGGCCGAGAAGACGGTGAAGAACCACATCTCCCGTCTGCTGGCCAAGCTCGGCGTGGAACGTCGCATCCAGGCCGCGGTCATCGCCACCCAGGCCCAGGACCGGCAGCGGCGGGAAGCGCGCTGAAGACCAAGGTCTCGCCCGTTCAGACGACGCCGCCGGCGCCGCACGGGGTGTTGTAGAGGTCGAGTAGCCGGGTCCTGGTGAAACGCAGGCGGTGGCCGAGCACCTCGCCGACCCACTGGGTGACGGCCTGGCCGAGAGCCGGGTCGTCCTGGCACATGGAGCGGATAGCCGTGGCATCGAATTCGTAGGCCCGCACAGGTGTCATCGCCGTGGCGCTCAGATGCCACACATGCGGTGCGAACAGCCAGGACCAGCCCACGAGTTCATTGGCACCCAGAGTCTCTATGACGGCGGCGCGCCGACCGGGCACCCGCGTGTCGAGCTCGACCGAGCCGGTGCGAAGGATCCAGAACCGGTCCGCGCGGGCACCTTCGTCGAAGAGACGCGTTCCCTGCGGGAAGGACACCTCCCGGGGGAGGCGCATGAGCCGCCGCCGGTGATCGGCGGGCAGCGCGCGCAGCATGGTGGGGGTGTTCATGGCCTGCCTCCTGGACGGGGTCTGCGATCTGCCGCCTCCAGCGTGTGGCAGCGGCCGGGTCCGGACGAGGGGCCGTCCGGTCCGTACGGCGGGCCCCACGGCCCCGTCGCGGGCCCGGTCTGGCCACGCGCCGGTGAAGTCCGCGGAACTCGCACGGAGCAACGGATTGCGAGGCCGTGCTACCGGGGTGATGCCGTCGTCTCCAGCCGGTAGCCGGTCACGAACTCGGCACGGATGCGGACCACGTGCTCCATCTCCGTGTTGATCCAGGGCGTCAGCTCGGTGCGGTAGCGGGAGAGTGCCCGCGGATCCGTGACACGGCTCGCGGTGCCGATGATCATCACACTCCAGCCGGTGTGCGTGGCCTCGTCGATCTGGTCGGCCTCGTACACCACCACCTCGGACGCCGACGCGGTGGCCGGCAGCGCGGCACCGGCGTGGGTGCGGATGACGATGTCGCCGTCGTCGTTCACGAGGTGGTTGACCGGCCGGATCACCGGGAGCGCCTGGTGGGTGAAGCCCACCCGCCCCATGGACACGCCCGTCAGCAGCCTGAGCGATTCCTTCCGGTCCAGCTCCACCATGCGAGTGCCGGGAGCGGGAGGAAGGGGCCGAACGGTCATGAGGGTTCCCGGCGGACGGTCCCGTGTCTGGCCCCCCGCGGCCAGATCACCTCGACATCGACCCCGTGACTGCGCGCGTAGGCCACCAGATGCGCCGTGACGTCCCGGCCGTTGGACGGCGAGCCGTCCCATACCGCGAGCACGCGGGCGCAGTGGCGCAGCAAGCTCTCGTCCGCGGTCACGCACGAGCCGCGGTCGCCGGGGTCGTACTCCACCAGCCGCACCTGCTCCGACAGCAGCAGCAGTTCGCCGGCGGCCCTGCGGTCGAGCTCGGCCAACTGCGTGGGCACGCCGTTGCGCGAGGGCAGGACCGTCACCAGGGCCAGTCCGGTCTTACGGGCGGCCCTCCCGAAGGCCGTCGGCAACCCCTTTCCGGCGCGGACCAGACCGGCTCCGCCGGCCCGGGCGAACCCGACAAGACGCGCTCGCAGTTCCTCCTCCACCAGCACGAGCGTCGACGTGCTGAGATCGGGATGGCCTACGACAGCGATCATTCCCGACTGTCCTTTCTCCTCACCGCTCACCGGTCTGCGTGATCGTCTCCGGGCTCGGGCGCGGCGCGCCAGAGCCGAGCGGAACGAGGAAAGGGCCGGTCGGTCCTTGCGGAGGGGGAAGCCGACGCCGCTCTGGTTTCCGTCGGTCCGCGCGCGAACCGTCGAGCCCCATGTCCACTCGGCCCGACGGGCCCTGACGTCAAGGAAGTTCGGCCCTACTCGGGATCGCCGTGCCACCGGCACGATCGATGTACCGGTGCGATCCACACGACGGACCCGGCTGTGGCGGTGAGCGCCGTCCCCCTACGTGCCCGCACACCCGCACAGAGGAGAGCCATGCTTTCGCTTGAATCGGCCGCTGTCATTCGCGCCACCCTGCCCGTTGTCGGCGAGGCCCTGGACGAGATCACGGCACGTTTCTACGGCATCATGTTCGCCGAGCAGCCCGAGCTGCTGGACGGGCTGTTCAACCGTGGCAATCAGGCCAGCGGCGAGCAGCGCAAGGCCCTGGCGGGATCGATCGCGGCCTTCGCCCAGGCGCTGCTGGCCGGTCCCGACACCCGTCCCGACGCGCTGCTGTCCCGGATCGCCCACAAGCACGCCGCGCTCGGTGTCACCGAGGACCAGTACGCGATCGTCCACAAATACCTGTTCCGCGCCATCGGCGAGGTGCTGGGCGATGCCGTCACCGCGGAAGTGGCCTCCGCCTGGGACGAGGTGTACTGGCTGATGGCCGGTGCCCTCATCGCCCAGGAGGCCCGCCTCTACCAGGAAGCCAAGGTCGACCCGCGGCACCCGTGGCGGCGGTGGACCGTCGTGGAGCGGCGGGAGGAGACCCCGGACGTGGCCTCCTTCCTGCTGCGCCCGGCCGATGACGGCCCGCCGCCCGCTGCCCGCGCCGGTCAGTACGTCAGCGTCCGGGTGCTCATGCCCGACGGAATCCACCAGACCCGCCAGTACAGCCTGTCCAACGCCCCCGGCGACCGGCTGCGGCGCATCACCGTCAAACGCGTGGCGAGCGTGGCCGGCGCCCCCGAGGGCGAGGTGTCCAGCCAACTGCACCGCACCGTGCGGGCCGGCGGCGAACTCACCCTGTCGGCCCCGTTCGGAGACGTGGTCCTCGATGACACCGACACCCCGCTCGTGCTGGTGTCCGCAGGTATCGGCTGCACCCCCATGGTCGTCATGCTGGAACACCTCGCCGCCACCGGTTCGGCCCGCCCGGTCCTCGTCCTGCACGCCGACCGTGCTCCGGCCGACCATGCCCTGCGGGCCGACACCCGCCGTCTCGTGGCCCAACTGCCCGAGGCGCGCGCGGAGTTCTGGTACGAACAGAACGCGGCCGAGGAAGCCGGTGCGCGCACGGGCCTGATGGACCTCGACGGACTGGACCTGCCCGCCGACGCCGATGTGTACCTGTGCGGTGCACTCCCCTTCATGCGCGCCGTCCGCGCCCAACTGCTCCAGGCGGGTATCCCCGCACACCGCATCCGCTACGAGGTCTTCGGCCCCGACCTGTGGCTGGCCCACGCCGAGGGCTGAGACGCCCGGCCGCCGGGCAGCAGGAAGCAGGCCCCGCGGACCATCCGGTCCGTGGGGCCCGGCCCGTTTACAGCAGGCTGCTCCAGTAGGACCAGAAGCGGATGAGGACGAGGACCGCGATCACTCCGTACCAGCCGGCGAGAAGCATCCAGTGCGTTTCCAGGACCAGTTCGAGGGCGCCCCGGCCGGCCGCCGGTACGGGGATGGCTCCCCGCCCGAGGTTGTGCAGCGTGACGTACCAGAACAGGGTGATGGTGACGGCCCAGACCACGGCGCAGTAGGGGCAGAGCCTGCCGAGCCCGAACAGTGACTGGTAGATCAGCCAGTGCGCGAACACCACACCGGCGAGGGCACCGGCGTTCAGCGCCAGCCACAGCATCCGGTGCAGCCGGGCTCCGGTGAGCACGGCCAGTCCGAGGACGGCGACCGCGGCGAAGGCGCCGAGGCCGAGCAGCATGTTGGGGAAGCCGAAGACGCTGCCCTCCGGACTGGACATGACGCTGCCGCAGCTGACGATCGGGCTGATGTCGCACGGCGGCTGATAGGCCGGGTCCTTCAGCAGCCGCCAGTCATCCACCGCGAGCTGGAAGGAGGCGAGCCAGCCGACGGCGCCGGCCAGGGTCAGCAGCCAACCGGTGCGCCGATCCGCCCGTCCAGGGCGGTCCCGGCTCATGCGGCGCGCCCGGTACGCGATGCGGGGGCCGAGCCGCCGCGTACCATTGGTGCCGGAGTCGTACTCGTGGAGCGCACCACCTTGTCGTGCGCCCAGCGGCCCGCCTCCGCCCGCGCGCCGCTGCGAGGGGCGCGTGGTTTTGTCGTTCTCCATGGTCACGAACGCTAGGCGCCGACCCCGCGCCCAGCCTTGGGGCCGAACGTCCCTGCCGGGAGACCGCTCCGGCCCTCTCCGGAGCCGTGATCAGGGCCGAGTGGGCGGTATCCGAGGGTCGCCCGGGCGGCCGGACGCACACCACGTGTACACGACCCAGCCGACCGGCACCTTGGCCAATTTCCCGCCACCCTGGCGCGCCGGAACCGCGTGTGCACCCGCCGCCGAACCGCTCCCCAGGGCGCCGTCGATCCGCGTCCACACGTCGGGCATCCTGGTGAGGTCGGCGTGAGGGAAAAGGGGAGCAACTGTGGTGGACGAGTGCGGTCAGGAGCCCCGCGATATCCCGGTGTCCGGGGCCTTGCCCCAGTTGCGGCTGGATGAGCTGCTGGAGGGTCTGCAACAGCAGGTGGCGCAGGTGCGGTCGGCACGCGACCGCATCCACACGCTGCTGGACGCGGTGCTCGTGATCGGCTCCGACTTGGAGCTGGAGGTGGTGTTGCAGCGCATCGTGGAGTCGGCCGTCAGCCTGGTCGACGCGGAGTACGGGGCGCTCGGCGTGCTGGGCGAGGAAGGCACGATCAAGCAGTTCCTCACCGTCGGCATCGACGAGGAGACCATCGCGGGAATGGGTCACTACCCGCGGGGTGAGGGCATCTTGGGGCTGCTGATCCGCCACCCGGAGCCGCTGCGCCTGGCCAACCTGGCGCGGCATCCCTCTTCCGTGGGTTTCCCGTCCGGGCACCCGCCGATGACCAGCTTCCTCGGCACCCCGATCAAGGTGCGCGAGCAGGTCTTCGGCAACCTGTACCTGACCGACAAGCAGGGCGCCGCGGAGTTCGACGCCGACGACGAGGCGGTGCTGCGCACCCTGGCCGCGGCGGCCGGTGTGGCGATCGACAACGCCCGGCTGTACGACGACGCCCGCCGTCGGCAGCGGTGGCTGGCGGCGAGCAACGAGCTGACCCGTAGTCTGCTGTCCGGAACCGAACCCACCGCGGTCTTGGAGTCCTTCACCGCCACTCTGCGGGAGATGGCCGGTGCGGACCTGGTCACCCTGGCCATCCCGGTCGGCGACAGCGGCGAGCTGGTCATCGAGGCCGCCTCCGGAACGTGCGCGGAGGATGCGCGCGGTCTGGTCCTGGGTGCCGCCACCCTGGCCGCGAAGGTCTTCGCCTCCGGGGAGACCATCACCAGCGACGCGGTCAGTGCCGATCCGCGCGCCACCGGCGGCAGCGCAGCTGTTGTGGAGCTGGGCCCCGCGTTCCTCGTCCCCCTCGGCACCCGCGACCATGTGCGGGGCGTGCTCCAGGTGGCCAACGTGCCGGGCGGCCCGGTCTTCACCGACGCCGTCATCGACATGGTGATCGGGTACGGCAACCAGGCGGCGCTGGCGCTCGAGGTCGCCGAGCACCGGCAGGACGCCGATCGCATGCTGGTCCTCAACGACCGTGACCGGATCGCCCGCGATCTGCACGACCTCGTCATCCAGCGGTTGTTCGCCGGGGCGCTGACCTTGCAGTCCACGCTCGGCCGCCTCGCCGACAGGCCGCAGGAGGGCGCGCGGGTCCAGCGGGTGGTCGACGACCTGGACGACACCATCAAGGTCATCCGCTCCACCATCTACTCGCTCGGCGAGCAGGAACGGTCCCGGAGCGAAGGACTGCGCGCCCGGCTGGTGGCGGCCATGGAGAGGGCCGCCGAAGCCCTGGGTTTCGCGCCCGCGCTGCGCATGACCGGCCTGCTGGACACCAACGTCCCCGCCGGTCACGCCGAGCACATGCTGGCCGTGGCCGGTGAGGCCCTGTCCAACGCGGCCCGGCACGCCCAGGCCACCGCCGTCGACGTCAGCGTGGAGGTCACCGACACGGTGCTGCGGCTGAAAGTGGCGGACAACGGCCACGGCCTCGACCCGGCCGTCACCCGCCGAAGCGGCCTGGCCAACCTCCAGCAACGCGCCGAGGAACTGGGCGGTTCCTTCTCCCTCCGCCCGAACGAGCCGAGCGGCACCGTCGTGGAATGGGCCGCGCCGCTGCACGCCGCCCCGTGAGCGGGGGTGAGATGTCGGGCTCAGCGCAGGGCGCGGACCACGGAGTCGAGGAGCGCGAAGAGCTCAGGATCCACGTCGACCCCGGGCCGCAGAGCGCTCCACAGCACGGCCACGATGCCCTCCGCGGGGTTGATGTAGAGCTTCTGCCCGCCGTGCCCGAGCCCTACGAAGGTCGGGACACGGCCGCGCGCGCCGGCGACACCGGGCGGGATGGCCCACCACAAGTAGCCGTAGCCTGGCGGATCGTGTTGTCCCGGTAGGCGCTGCCCTTCAGCTCGGGGACGTACCGCAGGACCGGGTCGTCGAGTCCGCCGATCGCGCCGTCGGCCAGGGCCGCGCCGATCAAGGTGCCTGCCATGCGGCTCGCGGATGTCGGAAGCAAGTGTTCATACACATAGGGCACGGGGCCAATGTGCGGTACACACACCCGAACGGCTGAGGCTGTGGCCGCGTGTCCCATGGCCGGTGAGGTTGCGAAGGACCGCGAGCGGGGGAGTGGCATGCGATCCAGACGAAGATCGTGCGGGACGGAAAGATCCTGGCGTTCCACAACACCGGGCGAATGGACCTGGCCGACTTCCGGCGCTTACGACGGCCGGACCGGCCGGCCACCGCTGGCTGGAGGCTGCCACCGGCCACGTCGTTCACCTCGGCTCATGGGTGGCCCACGGCGGTGCGCGTGTCGCCGTGCGCCAGGTTCAGGCGCCGGGCGGCCTCCTCGGCGGTGCAGCGGGCGAGCAGCATGACGATGGCCGTCTTGGCATGTCCGTCGGCGGCTCGCAGCGCCTCGGCGGCGGTGTGGGCATCGGTCCCGGTGGCCTCGACGACGATGCGTCGGGCCCGGTCGACGAGCTTTTCGTTACTGGCCCGGACATCGACCATGAGGTTCCCGTACACCTTGCCGACCCGCACCATCGACGCGGTCGAGAGCATGTTGCAGACCATCTTCTCGGCGGTGCCGCCTTTGAGCCGGGTCGATCCGGTGAGAACCTCGGGGCCGGTGGGGACCTCGATGGGGATGTCGGCGTAGCGGCTGACCACCGTGTCGCGGTTGCAGGCGACCGACACGGTGACGGCACCCTGGGCGGCGGCGTGCTTCAGTCCACCGACGACGTAGGGAGTACGGCCGCTGGCGGCCAGTCCGACCACCGTGTCGCGGTCGTTCACACCGATCTTCTCGAGGTCGTCGACCGCCCTCGCGGGTTCGTCCTCGGCCCCCTCGACCGCCATGACGAAGGCGCCCGGGCCGCCGGAGAGCAGGCCCACGACCTGATCGGGGGAGGTGCCGAAGGTCGGGGGGCACTCGACGGCGTCGAGCAGTCCGATGCGGCCGCTGGTGCCGGCGCCGAGGTAGATGAGCCGTCCGCCCCGCCGCAGGGACTCGGCGACCGCCTCGACGGCGGCCTCGATCTGCGGGAGGGCGTCGCGGACCGCGAGGGCGACGGTCTGATCCTCGGCGTTCATGACCGAGAGCAGTTCGGAGACCGGCATGCGGTCCAGTTCGGTGGTCCGCTCGTTGCGAGCCTCGGTGCCGAGTGTGCTCAGGTCCACGGCGCGGGCATCCTTTCGGAGAAGGTGTTGGTCGGCGAAAGGGTTCAGTTCTCGGTCGGGGTGCGGCGCTGCGCCTGCGGGCGCCGGCGACGCTGGACGGCCCCGTAGGTCTCCTCCAGGGCCGTGGTCGTGGCGTCGAAGGATCGCTGGGCGACGCCGACGAACAGGCAGTCGATGAGCGCGAGTTGGGCGATGCGGCTGACGGTGGCCCCGGAGCGGAAGGGGGTCTCCCGGGCGCAGGTCGTCAGCGCGACCTCCGCGTTCTGCGCGAGGGTGGAGCGCGGAACGTTGGTGAGGGCGATGGTGGTGGCGCCGCGTTCGGCGGCGGCCCGGAGGGGCTCGACGGTGTCCTCGGTCTCCCCGGAGTGGGAGATGGCCAGGGCGACGTCGCCGGGCCCGAGGAGGGCCGTGGCGGTCAGGGCGGCGTGCCGGTCGGTCCAGACGAAGGCCATATGACCGATGCGGTGGAGTTTCTGGTGCAGGTCCTGGCCGACGAAGGCGCTGGCGCCGACGCCGAATATGTCGATGCGGCGGGCCTGGGCCACAGCGGTGACGGCGCGGCCCAGCGCCTCGACGTCCAGCCCGGCGCCGGTGTCCTCCAGAGCGCGCACCTCGTTGTAGATGATCTTTCCGACGATGTCGCCGAGTGTGTCCGTGGCGCTGATGTCGGTGCCCGGTACGGGGCGCTCGCCGCCGAGAGCGTGCTCGCGGGCCGCCGCGGCGGCCAGGGCGAGGCGCAGCTGCGGGTAGTTGGGGATCCCCACGGCCCGGCAGAAGCGGGTCACCGTGGCCACCGAGGTGTCGGCCCGTTTCCCGAGCGCGCTGATGGACAGCTCCGACGCCTGAGCCGGGTCGGCCAGGGCGATGTCCGCCACTCGCCGTTCCGCGGGGGCCAGGGACGGAAGTGCCGCGCGGATGCGCGCCAGGGTCTCGGCGGGGGAGGTTTCCTCCGCGGGCCGGGCGGCGGTGCGGGGTGGTTCCCGTCGGGCCATGGGTCGCTCCCTCCTGAGTGGCTGGGCCACACGCTAACCGCGCCGCAAGGGGAAGGTCAAAAAGTTACGGAAAGAGTCTCGCGAGGTTAGTTATTGACATGCGGAGGGCGGCCTCCTGATACTCGCTGGACCGCGATCCGCGCCGGTCACCGATCAGCCACCTGGCCGGTGACCGCCCGATGCGGCGGATCCCCACCGACCGAAGGCATGCCGTATGACAGCAGCGATAGCGGTGGACCTGGGCAAGACCGGCTGCCGTGCCGTTGTACGGGCCGACGGTGCCGATCCCGCCCGTACCGTGCATGAGGTGCCCGGAACTCCTGGGCTCGCCGCCGAAAACGGAGTGGCGACGGCCCGTGCGGCCGTGCACGCCGCCGTCCTGCCGCTCCTGGAACGGGAGCCCTCGCTCCGGCCTGCCACGGTCTGCGTCGGTGCGGCGGGGGCGGCCGCCGCACCGGAGGCGGCCCGTGCCCTGGCCGTCCGGCTCCTGGAGGACCTGCCCGTGCCTGAGGTGGCCGTCACCAGCGACGCCGTCACCGCTCACGCGGGCGCCCTGGGCGGTCGCGTGGGCGTGGTGCTCGCGATCGGCACCGGTTCCGTCGCCGTCGGTATCGGGGACGACGGGTCGTACGCCCGGGCCGACGGCTGGGGTCCCTGGCTCGGCGACGAGGGGGGCGGCGCCTGGATCGGTGCCGCCGGATTGCGGGCCGCGCTGCGCGCTCACGACGGGCGCGGACCGGCCACCGCGTTGCTGGCCGCCGCCGTCGAGCGCTTCGGCGACCCCGACCGGCTGCCCTCGGCCGTCAGCCGGGACGGCAACCAGGCCCGCACCATCGCGTCCTTCGCCCCGGACGTGGCACGGGCGGCCGCCGAGGGTGACGCGACGGCATCCGCGATCGTCCGGGATGCCGCCGGAGCGCTCTCCGAGGCCGTACTCGCCGCCGCCCGCCGAATCGGCGGCGATGCCCACGTCGTCACCGTCACCGGCGGACTCACCGGCCTCGGCGAACCGCTCCTCGGTCCGCTGCGGTCGGCGCTCACCGGCTCCCCGCATCCCCTTGAGTGGCGGTCCCCGCTCGGGGACCCGCTGGACGGCGCGGGCCTGCTGGCGCTGGACGCGTCGGCACCGCACGAATCCCACGTCACCCGTGTAAGGCGGGCGGCGCCCAACGTCCCCACCCCGCCGTTGACATCGTCGGCCGCTGTTTAGGAGTGAGCGTGCGCCAACTCGACCTCGTCGTGGTCGTCATCTATCTGGTCGCCATCGCGGTGATCGGACTGCGGCTGGCCGGCCGGCAGAAGACGTCGAAGGACTATTTCGTCGGTGAGAGCCACGTGCCGTGGTGGACGGTCTCGTTCTCCGTGGTGGCCACCGAGACCAGCGTGCTCACGGTCATCAGTGTGCCCGGCGGCGCTTACAGCGGCCAGGCCTTCGGGAACGTCGAACTCGCCTTGGGCTACGTCATCGGCCGCGTCGTCGTGGCCATCGTGCTCATCCCCCTCTACAAGCGTGGCGGGTTCGTCAGCGCCTACCAGTACCTGCGTGACCGGTTCGGGCTCAAGATGCAGGGGCTCGCCTCGGTGACCTTCGTCTTCACGCGGCTCCTGGCCGAGGGGGTGAGGCTGTTCGCCTCCGCGCTCCCGATCAAGCTGCTGCTCGATGAGTTCGGACTGCACGTCGGCTACCGGGTCATCATCGTCGTCCTCACGCTGATCACCGTCGTCTACACCTACCTCGGCGGCATCAAGGCGGTCATCTGGACCGACGCCATTCAGATGGGTCTGTACCTGGGTGGCGCGATCCTCGCCATCGCGGTGCTGTCCAGCCACGTCGGTGGTGCCGGCTTCGCGGACGCCCTGCACTCCGGCAGGTTCCAGCTGTTCGACACCGACTTCGGCCTCGCCCACATCCTCACCAGCCCGTTCGCCCTGCCGACCGCGATCGTCGGCGGTGCCATCTTCGCGATGGCCAGCCACGGCTCCGACCAGCTGATCGTCCAGCGCATCCTGGCCACCCGGACCCTGCGCGACGGCCAGAAGGCCATGATCGCCTCCGGTGTCTTCGTCACCGTCCAGTTCGCCGCCTTCTCCCTGGTTGGCGCCCTGCTGTGGTCGTACAACCGGGGCCGCAGCTTCAAGGAGCTGGGCCTGGCCAGCTCCGACAACCTGTACCCGGACTTCATCCTCCACGGCCTGCCCGTAGTGGTCTCCGGGCTGATCGTGGCCGGAATCCTCGGCGCGGCGATGGGCTCGTTGTCCTCGGCGCTGAACTCGATGTCGAACTCGACGGTCGCCGACATCATCCACAGCTTCTTCCGCAGCGCGCCCTCCGAGGAGTTCCTGCTCAGGCTCGCCCGGGTGATGACCCTGGTGTGGGCAGTGCTGATGGCGGTGTTCGCCTGCGCCTTCAGCACCAGCACCGGCAACGTCTATCTCACGGGCCTGACCATCGCGGGCTACACCTACGGCGCGCTCCTCGGCGCGTTCCTCCTCGGACGGCTCGTCAGGCGCGCCAACGAGACCGACTCCATCGTGGCGTTCGTGGTGACGGTCGCGGTCATGACCTACATCGTGCGCGAGGTGAAGATCGACGTCACGGTGGCCGGGGCCACCGTGCCCACCGCGATCGCCGCCCAGTGGCTGGTCCCGATCGGCGTGGTGGTCACCCTGGTCGTCGGCGGCCTGATGAGCCTGTTCCACCGCGGCCCCGAGACCGCCGGGGCCGCTCAGAGCGCCGGTAAGTCCGGACCCGACCGTGCGGCGGCGGCCGTCGGCCCGGAGTGACGAAGCACGCACCCGGCCCGGTGCGGGGCCTCGCGGCCCCCGCCCCCCCCCGTACAGCGACAGCCCCTCGGGAGAAGAAGCCATGCAGCAACCGCAGCCGCCCGTGCCCGCGCGGCGGAACGTGGGACAGGAGGCGCCATGCGCGTGATCGGGCTGATGTCGGGCACCTCCTACGATGCCATCGAAGCAGCCGCCGCCGACCTCACCCTGGACGGCGACATTCTGCGCCTGCGGCCTCTCGGGCACCTCTCCCGGCCCTACCCCGGCGACCTGCGCGACCTGATCGCCGCCACCCTCCCGCCGGCGGCCACCACTGTCCAGGCCGTCTGCGCCCTGGACACCGGCATCGGCCAGGCCTTCGCCGCCGCCGCCCGACACGCTCTGCACGAACTCTGCGACGGCAGCGCCGACCTGGTGGTCTCGCACGGCCAGACCATGCACCACTGGGTGGAGGACGGCACCGTCCGCGGCACCCTCCAACTCGGTCAGCCGGCCTGGATCGCGGAAGCGACCGGCCTTCCCGTCGTCTCGGACCTGCGCAGCCGGGACGTCGCCGCCGGTGGCCAGGGCGCCCCACTGGTCGCCATGACCGACACACTGCTCCTGCGTGCCCTGCCCGGCACCCCCGCCGCACTCAACCTGGGCGGCATCGCCAACGTCACCGTCGTCGCACCCGGCACCGACCCCCTGGCCTTCGACACGGGGCCGGCGAACGCCCTTCTGGACGCCGCCGTACGGCACTTCACCGCGGGCGCCGCCGCGTACGACGAGGACGGCCGCGGGGCCGCCGCCGGCCGAACCGATCCCGACCTGCTCGCCTTCCTGCTGAACGACCCCTACTACCGCAGGCCCGCACCCAAGAGCACCGGCAAGGAACACCTCCACCTGCCCTACCTGCGAAGGGCCCTCGACGCCGTGGCCACGCCCCGGCCCGACGACGTCCTGGCCACCCTGACCCGGCTCACCGCCGTCACCGTCGCGGACGCCTGCCGCGGTCACGGCGTCACCGAACTCATCGTCTCCGGCGGCGGCGCCCGCAACCCGGAGCTGATGCGTACGATCACCGAGGAGCTGCCGGGCGTGCCGGTCCGCTCCAGCGACGCCTTGGGCCTGCCCTCCGACGCCAAGGAGGCCCTGGCCTTCGCCGTTCTCGGCTTCCTCACCGTCAACGGTCTGCCCGGTACGTTCCCCTCGGGCACCGGGGCCCGCCGCGCCACGCTCCTCGGCAGCATCACGCCCGGCCTGCTGCCGCTGCGCCCGTGCGAACCCGCCGCACAGCCGCCACACCTGCTGCGCATCACGCACTGACCCCCACTCCGGCATCGAGGACCCATGACCCCCTCCACCCCGACTGCCCCCGCGCCGCCTGCCCCGGAAGGGGACGCCCGCCTGGCCAGGCTTCTGGCCGCGTGCGTCAGCGACCCGTCCAGGGTGACGACCGATGTGCCGCGCAGGGCCGCGGTCGCCCACGACGCCTCGCCGTACCTGTGCACGCCGCGCGCCGTGGTGCGCGCCGCGTCGGCGGCCGAGGTGGGCGCCCCTGATGGCCGGGGCCGAAGCGGCCGGGCTGTCGCTCACCCTGCGCTCGGGCGGCACCAGCCTGGCCGGGCAGGCGAGCGGCGACGGCATCCTCGTGGACGTCCGCAGCCACTGGCGCGGCGCGGAGGTCCTCGACGAGGGTCGGCGCATCCGGCCGCAACCGGGCCTGACGCTGCGCCAGGCCAATGCGCGCCTCGCCCGTTACGGGCGCCGGCTCGGCCCCGACCCGGCCGGCGAGTCCGCCTGCACCATCGGCGGCCTGGTCGCCAACAACTCCAGCGGCATGAACTGCGGCACGCGGGACAACGCCTACCGCACCATGGAGTCCCTGCGGTTCGTGCTGCCGTCCGGGACCGTGATCGACACCGCGGCCCCCGCCGCCGACGAGGCACTGCGCGCCCGCGAGCCCGAACTCCTCGACGAAGCCACCGCCCGATCCACGGAGGTCACACCATGAACCTGTCCCGACGGAATCTGCTGGCCGCCGGCTCCGCCGCGGGGGCCCTGACGGTCACCGGCGCGGCCGCCGCCGCACCGGCCGCCGCGGCTCGGGGCAACGGCCACCGGCTGCGTACCGGCTTCGAACGCCTCGCCGAGGGCGGATACGCAGCGCTCCACGGCCAACGTGTCGGCATCGTCACCAACCCGACGGGCGTGACCCGCGACGTACGCCACATCGTCGACGTGATGCATGCGGACGACCGCGTGAACCTGGTCGCCGTCTTCGGACCCGAGCACGGTTTCCGCGGAACCGCGCAGGCGGGCGGATCGGAGGGCCGCTACGACGACCCGGCGACGGGCCTGCCGGTGTACGACACCTATCTCAAAAACGGCGGGCCGCTGGCCGACATCTTCACCGCCTCCGGCGTCGACACCGTGGTGTTCGACATCCAGGACGTGGGCGCGCGCTTCTACACGTACATCTGGACGCTCTACGACTGCATGGAGGCCGCACAGCTCGCGGGCAAGCGCGTCGTGGTCCTGGACCGGCCCAACCCGGTGACGGGACGCGGCGCGCTCGGCCCCGTGCTGCACAAGGAGTTCGCGTCTTTCGTCGGCCGCCAGCCCATCGCCCAGGCGCACGGCATGACGGTCGCGGAGCTGGCACGACTGTTCAACGGCGAGTTCCTGCGGACCCCGGTGCACCTCGAGACGGTGCCCATGACCGGATGGCGGCGCTCGGACTTCCACGACGTCTCCGGTCTGCCCTGGGTGCCTCCCAGCCCGAACATGCCGACACCCGACACCGCCCTCGTCTACTCCGGGACGTGCCTCTTCGAGGGCACCAACATGTCGGAGGGGCGCGGCACGGCCCGTCCCTTCGAACTGCTCGGGGCCGAGGGCATCGACGCCCGGTGGGCCGAGGCCGCCAACGCCCTCGACCTGCCGGGGGTGGAGTTCCGTGAGGCGTACTTCGCCCCCACGTTCTCGAAGTTCCAGGGGAAGACTGTGGGCGGCGTGCAGGTCCACGTCCACGACCGCGACGTGTACGACCCCGTACACACGGGAGTGGCGCTACTGGTGACCGCGAAGCGTGTGTGGAGCGACTTCGCCTGGCGGCCCGATCACAGCATCGACCGGCTGACGGGCAGCGCGCGGGTCCGCACGATGATCGACGCGGGCGCCGGGGCGGACGAGGTGGCGGCGGCCTGGGAGAGTGAGCTGGCGGTGTTCCGCGGCATCCGCCGCCACTACCTCCTCTACCGCTGACAGCCCGGCCGACCCGGTCCAGGACCTGGCTGGGCCCCCGATCAGGGCGCCGCACAGGCCTCGTCGCCGGTCAAGGGTGCGTGCGATGCTCGTCGGGCAACCAGTGCAGGGCGAACCAGAGTTCCATGCGGACGCCCGGGTCCTGAAGGTCGACGTCGAGCAGTTCGGCGACCCGAGCGAGGCGGTGGCGCACGGTGTTGCGGTGCACCCGCAGGGCCGCCGCGGCGCGGTCCCAGCTGCCGTGCAGGTTCAGCCAGGTCCGCAGGGTGTCCAGAAGGACCGTGGCGCCCGGTGAGCCGGCCTGGTCCAGCGGGGCGAAGCGGGTCCGGGCAAGCTCTTGGGCGTCGGCCGGCGCGACGATCGCATCGAGGCTGAGCGGGTCGGGGGAGTGCACGACGGCGGGGGCATCGGCGGCGATCGCGCGCTGTAGGGCGCGCTCGGCCTGGCGGTCGGCTGGTGGCAGGTCGGGGGCGGATACGGGCGCGCTGAAGCCGAGGACCCACCCCAGGTCGGCGGCCTGTGCGGGGGCGCTGGGCCGGGTGTCCGATGCGCTGGGGATCAGCGCCCTCAGACCGGGCCCGTCGATGTACAGGTACGGCGTGCCGAGGGCGGTGCCCAGCGTCGCGAGCTGGGCCGGATCGTCACCGGCCGGCGGTGCCGGTGTGGAGCGTCCGGGGATGTGCCGTCCGTGGACCACGATCCAGTGCTCGCCGCTCGGGGGGCCGGCGGCGGCCAGGGCGGGTGCCACCTGGGCGGGGGTGGCCCCGAGCATCAGCCGTACCAGCGCGCCGACGCTGTGGGTGTCGGTGCCCAGGGCGTGCCGCGGGCTGGTGAGCAGGGCCAGCAAGACGGTCGCCGTACTGGTCACGTGGCGGTGCACCAGAGTCGGGGCCGCGGTGGTGGCCTGGGCAAGGGCCAGCGGCGTGGTGCCGCCGTCGGCGCCGGGCAGGGTGTGGACGGTCAGGTGGATGCCTCCGTGGTGATCCGCTGCCGCCGCGGGAGGAGCTGGTCTGTGCGCCGTGTGACGTCGGCTGGTGCGGGCGAGGGTGCGCACGGCGAGGTCGCGCAGGCGCTGCGGTGCGGGAGCCGGGGGGCGCGGACCGGCGCCGAACAGCTCGTTGCCCTGGGCGTCGAAAAGCACCGCCCAGGCCCTGGTGTGGGCGCTGAGCTGGGTGAGCACGGCCTGGAGCGCATCCGGACGGGCGGCAGCGGAGGCGAGAGCCGACTGAGCCCTGGAGATGTCCCTCAGCTCACGGTTGCGGGCCTCGGCGATGGCGGCGTACGTGGCCTGCCCTACCGCCACGAACGGTGTGGCCGGCGGCAGCCGCAGGAGCGGCAGCCCGTGGCGGTCACAGGCCGCGGCGAGTTCGGGTGGAACCTCCTCGTGTACGGGGGCGACACCGAACCCGAGCGCGGCCACCCCGGCGGCGACGACGCGCCGCAGGTAGGTGTCGATACCGTCCGCGGAGCGCGAGAGGCGAACCCCCGCGGTCAGGAGGAGTTCGCCGCCGACGAGGTAGGGCGTGGGGTCCTCGACCTCCGTGGTGCCGACCGTGCTGATACGGCGGTCCTCGGCCGGTCCGGCGACCTGGCGCAGGCCCAGCTCCGGGTCGGCCAGCAACACGCTGAGGGGAACGGACGGCTGCTCGCTCTCGGTCATGAGGAGGCATCCTCCCAGCCCGGCGGCACTGCGCGGGAGTGCCGGTTTTATCCAACGGATGACTCCATATTGGATGGAACCCGCACTTCAGCAACAGGACGACCGGTGGCTACGGTCGTGTGACCAGCAGGGCACCACCCCCGGCCCTTGCCCATGTGCACATCCCCTTGCCTCGCTCTCTCTTCTCCTCGGCACCGCGCCGCCGGCCTCCCCACCCGGCGCGCGGCGGTCGCCTTCCCCTCGAACAGCCCCTTTGACGGCTTCGCGCGTCAGGCGCCGGCCGCAGCGAATCGGAGGACCCTGATGACCGTCGACTACCTCGTCATGGCCGGATACCTGCTGGGCATCGTCGGCGTGGGCTGGTGGGGCAAGAAACGCGCCGCTTCCAAGAGCGACTTCCTGGTCGCCGGAAGACGGCTGGGCCCCCTCATGTACACCGGCACGATGGCCGCCGTCGTCCTGGGCGGCGCCTCCACCATCGGCGGCGTACGCCTGGGCTACACCTACGGCGTCTCCGGCGCCGCCATGGTCTGCTCCATCGGACTCGGGCTGCTGGCCCTGAGCGTCTTCTTCTCCGCCCGGATCGCCCGGCTGCGGGTCTACACCGTCGCCGAGATGCTCTCCCTGCGCTACGGCGACGCCGCCGGTATCGTCTCCGGCATCGTCATGTGGATCTACACCCTCATGCTGGTCGTGACCTCCACCATCGCCTACGCCAGCGTCTTCGACGTCCTGTTCGACGTCCCGCGCTGGCTCGCGGTCGTCATCGGCGGCACGATCGTCGTCGGCTACTCGGCGCTCGGCGGCATGTGGTCCATCACGCTCACCGACATGGTCCAGTTCGTGGTCAAGAGCCTGGGCGTCCTCGTCCTGCTGCTGCCCATCGCGGTGGTCAAGGCCGGCGGATTCGCCGCCATGGCCGACCGTCTTCCGCACGGCTACCTCTCCCCGACCTCCATCGGCGGACAGGCCATCTTCACCTTCGTACTGATCTACACCTTCGGCATGCTCATCGGGCAGGACATCTGGCAGCGGGTCTTCACCGCCCGCAGCGACAAGGTCGCCGCCTGGGGCGGCACCGTCGCCGGTGTCTACTGTCTCGTCTACGCCCTGGCCGGAGCCTTCATCGGCATGGCCACCAAGGTGCTCTACCCCAACCTGGCCAGCGCCGACGAGGCATTCGCCACCATCGTCAAGCACGCCCTGCCCACCGGGATCAAGGGCCTGGTCCTGGCCGCCGCCCTGTCCGCGATGATGTCCACCGCCAGCGGCGCCCTGATCGCCTCCGCCACCGTCGCCACCAATGACATCTGGGCCCGGCTGCGTCACCGCGGCCGCCACGAGGCCTCCGTCAGCCCGGAGGACCAGGACGAGGTCGGCTCCAACCGCCTGGCCATCGCCATCCTCGGCGTGGCCTCCATGGTCATCGCCTGCCTCCTCGGGGACGTCATCGAGGCCCTCACCGTCGCCTACAACCTGCTCGTCGGCGGCCTGCTCGTACCCATCCTCGGCGGCCTGATCTGGCGGCGCGGAAATCTGCCCGGCGCCATGGCCTCGATGATCGCGGGCGGCGCCACAGTGATCACTTTCATGGTGGCCGACGGACTCCTCGCCAACGAACCCGTCTACTACGGCCTGCTGGCCAGCCTCGTCGGCTATGTGGCCGTCAGCCTCGCGACCAAGCCGACCGAAGAAGCCGTCGTCGCGGCATGGCGCCGCCGCCTGGCGGGCGAGCCCGCCGGCACCCCCGAATTCAGCGCGGTCTGATCACAACGACGGCGTCGGCAGCTCACTCACCGACCCGGACCCCGGGCAAACCGGCCCGGGGCCCCGCCGGCCCTCAGGCCCACGACAGAAGGATCCCTTATGACCGAAGTGACACTCCGCACCGATCACACCGCCCAGGCCACCTCCGACGAGGAACACCGCCTGCGCCGCGAACTCGCCGCCGTGTACCGCCTGGTGGCCCACTTCCGGATGACCGACCTGATCTTCACGCATATCTCCGTCCGGCTCCCCGGACCCGAACACCACTTCCTGATCAACCCCTACGGACTGCTCTTCGAGGAGATCACCGCATCGAACCTCGTCAAGATCGATCTCTCCGGCCACCCCGTCGAGGACACCCCCTACCCCGTGAACCCCGCCGGTTTCGTCATCCACAGCGCCATCCACGCCGCCCGCCCCGACGCCCACTGCGTCCTGCACACCCACACCAAGGCCGGCTGCGCGGTCGCCGCGCAGGAGGACGGCCTCCTCCCGCTCAACCAGATCTCCATGGAGTTCTACGGCAGGGTCGGCTACCACGACTACGAGGGCGTCGCCCTCAACCTCGCCGAACAGCGCCGCCTCGTCGCCGACCTCGCCGACCACCCCGCGCTGATCCTGCGCAACCACGGCCTGCTCACGGTCGGCGAAACCCCTGCCCAAGCCTTCCTGCGGATGTACTACCTGGACAAGGCATGCGAGATCCAGACCGCGGCCATGGCCGCCGGCACCGAGCTCATCACCCCCCACCCCGACGTCTGCGAACTCACCGCACGCCAACTGGCCGGCGAGGACGACAGCTCCGACCTCCAGGACGACAAGGCGTACGACCTCGCCTGGGCGGCACTGCTCCGGATGGTCGAGCGCATCGCCCCCGACTACAAGGACTGAAGCCCAGGGTTCACGCACAGCTCGTAGAGCTGCCGCCGAAGCACCGGGGCGCCGCGTCAGGCCGGGACCACCGTCAGCCCCTCCGGCGCCGTCACGTCCACCGCTCCGTCCGCCGCCAGCGTGATGTCCAGTGGGACCCCGCCGACCTGGAGCCCCGTCACCGTCAGCGGGGCGTACGCCGCGGCGAAGGCGGGGGCCACCGTGACCGTGCCGCCCGGGACGTCCGCGTCCAGGCCGAGGGCCGAACGCAGCACCAGGACCGAGGAAGCGGCCGCCCAGGCCTGGGGACGGCACGACGCGGGGTAGGGGGCGGGGTGCGGGCCCGCCGCGGCGCCGTGCCCTGCGAAGAGCTCGGGCAGGCGTCCGGCGAACCCCGCCGACGCCGTCAGCAGGCCCGCCGCCAGCGGCGCCGCGGCGTCCGGAAAACCGGCCCTGACCAGGCCGTGCACCGCGATCGCGGTGTCGTGCGGCCAGATGGAACCGATGTGGTAGCCGTACGGGTTGAAGCCCACCGAGTCGCTGCTCAAGGTGCGCAGACCGTGGCCCGAGTCGAGGCCGGGGCCGGTCAGCCGGGCCGCCAGCGCCGCGCTCTCCTCCTGGTTCAGCAAGCCCGTGCCCAGGAGATGGCCGAAGCCCGAGGTGACCGAGTCCACCGGCCGACTGTCGCGGTCGAGTGCGACCGCCGGGTACGGGCCCCGCGCGTCCTCCACCCAGAAGCGCTTCCGGAAGCGGGCGGCGAGCCCTTCCGCCCATTCCTCCCACGCGTCCGCACCCGGCCGCCCGAAGGCGCGCAGCAGCGCCGCCCCGCCCCGCGCCGCCTCGTACGCGTACGCCTGCACCTCGCACAGCGCGATCGGCGGGTCGGCGAGCCGGCCGTCGCGATGGCGGATGGCGTCGCCGGAGTCCTTCCAGCCCTGGTTGGCCAGGCCCCGTCCGGTCCGGTCGATGTACCTGAGGAAGCCGTCACCGGCCGCGGCCGCCTGGTCGCGCAGCCACGCGAGCGCCGACTCGGTGTGCGGCAGCAGCTGTTCCACCTGCTCGGGGGCCAGGCCCCAGCGCCAGGCGTCGTGCAGCAGGGTGATCCACAGCGGGGTCGCGTCGACCGTGCCGTAGTACACCGGCGGGACGGCGAAGGTGTCGGTGAAGTTCTGGGTGCCGCGCCGCACTTCGTGCAGGATCTTCCCCGGCTGCTCCTCCGTGGCGGGGTCGGCCACCGCCCCCTGGCGGCGGGCGAGGGTGCGCAGAGTACCGGCCGCGAGCTCGGTGCCGAGCGGCAGCAGCATGCGGGCGGCCCACAGCGCGTCACGGCCGAAGAGGGTCAGAAACCACGGGGCTCCGGCGGCGAGGAACTGATCAACGCCGCCCGTGTGCCCCTTCGCGGACCGGGGGTCCATCAGACGCAGGCGGTCCGCGTCGGCGACCGACTGGTCCAGCCACTGGTCGAAGCGCCGGTCCGCGCTGCGCAGGGCCGGGCCGCGCCAGGGTACGGCGTCCGCCGGGGCGGCCGGGAACTGGTCGCCGTCCGCGTACGCCGCCGTGCAGCGCAGCGCCACCGTCCATGAGGCGCCGGGGTCCAGTTCGACGTCGTACGACAGCCGGCCCTCCGGCGCCTCCAGGGTGTCCGGCGCGGGCTCGCTGACCAGGCGTACGGCGAAATCGTCGCGGGACCACACCAGATCGCCGCCCCCGGCGCCGTCCGCGCCGTCGGCCCGCGCCGGTACCGGGTCCAGGACGTGGCCCGACTTCACCCGCTCCATCGGGGCCAGATCCGTGCCGGCCGTGACCGTGAGCCGGAAGCCGACCCGCCGGGTGCCCGCGTTGGTGACCTCGACGCTCTCCTCCAACCGCCCGGAGGCGACGGTACGGCGGCGGTTCAGGGCGACCGCCGGGTCGGGCGTCACCTCGCCGAGCCCCCGCAGGATCGCCCGGAAGTCCGCCCGGTCGGCTCCCCTGAGCCCACCGCCGACCGGCGCCAGGGCGATGGACCCCACCGCGACGGTCAGATGGGACAGCGCCCTGCCGTCACCGTGGTAGAAGCCGTCCGCACCCCCGTCGAGCTGCCCATCCGCACGCGAGATCACAAAGCTCGGCGCGTACAGCGTGACGACCGCGTCGTGCAGGAACGGCTGTAGGTCCGCCGCCACCGAAGTGGGGGTCGAGACCGGTCCGTTGGTGTCCTGGGCCTTGACAGTGGTGTCCAAAGGAGTAGAACCTCTCAGCATTAGATCGATCCAAAGACACTAACGGCCTTATCAGAGCGCTGACAATGCCTTTGGAACGCTCAAATCAAGCTCGTAGGACCAGGCTTCAGACCCTCGTACGCCGGAGACCCGTATGCCCCGCTCCACCAGCAGTCCCTCGCCCAAGGGCAGCCCGGTGACCCTTGCCATGGTCGCCCGCCGGGCCGGTGTCTCCCCGCAGACCGTGTCCAACGCGATCAACTCGCCGGAGCTGCTGCGCCCCGAGACCCTGGAGCGGGTCCGCGGGGCGATCGACGAGATGGGCTACCGCCCGAGCCGTGCCGCGCAGAGCCTGCGCACCCGCTCCAGCAAGCTCATCGGCTACGGCATCCAGCCGACTCCGGGCGGTGACACGGCCCCGGTCATGGACCGCTTTCTGCACGCCCTGTCGCAGGCCGCCGACGAGGCCGGCTACCGGATTCTGCTCTTCGCCTGCCCGCCCGGCGGCCCGAGCCTGGAAGGGTACGAGGAACTGCTCGGCCGGCACGACGTCGACGGCTTCGTGCTCAGCAACACCGCACGCCAGGATCCGCGCCAGGCGTGGCTGGCCAAGCGGGGCGTACCGTTCGTCGGCTTCGGCCGGATGTGGTCGGGGCGGCAGATCGGTGATTGGGCCGACGTCGACGGCGCCTCGGGCACCGACGCCGCCGTGGAGCATCTGGTCGCCCTCGGGCACCGCAGGATCGCCTTCCTGGGCTGGCCGCGCGGCTCCGGCGTCGGTGACGACCGTGCCGAGGGCTGGCAGCGGGCCATGCGCCGGCACGGGCTCCCGACGCGCGGACGGCGCGCGGAGAGCGCGGGGGACGTCGAGGCGGCCCGGATCGCCGTGAAGCCCTTACTGGACGCGGGCGCCACGGCCGTGGTCGCGGCCAGCGACACGCTGGCGCTCGGCTGCTATCACGCGCTGCGCGAGCGGAACGCGACCCCGGGCCGGGACGTCGCCGTGATCGGCTTCGACGACTCGCCGATCGCCGGGATCCTCTCGCCCTCCCTGTCCACGGTCGCCCAGCCGCTGGAGGCGGTCGGAGGTGAGTGCGTGCGGCTGCTGCTGGCCCGGATGGCCAACCCGGCCGCGCCACCGGAGCGCGTCCTGCTGGAGCCGTCGCTCGTCGTCCGCGACAGCACCCCGGCGCCGGACTCCGACGCACCGGCGCCCTGACGACCGGGCCTTGACCGCGCCGGCGCCGTGAGGCGCCGCGCTCCCGACACCACCTCTCCTCCACCCCCCTCGAGCCGCACGTACCATCCCGAATCCACGGAGGAATCATGGCCCCCCGCACGGCCACCGCCGCCCTCGTCACCTGCGCGGCGCTCCTGGCCGCCACCGGCTGCTCGTCGAGCTTCGGCGGCGACAAGAAAACGCAGCAGGACACCGGCGCCGAACAGCACCTGAAGGTCCTGATAGCCACCTCGGGCGACGCCGAGACCAAGGCGGTCAAGGAGGCCGCGGCCGCGTACGAGAAGCGGTCCGGCAACAAGGTGACCGTCGAAGCCGCCAAGGACATGAACCAGCAGCTGGCCCAGTCCTTCGCCGGGCACCGGCCGCCGGACGTCTTCTACGTCAACTCCGACCAGTTCGCGAACTACGCCAAGGGCGGCTCCCTGTACCCGTACGGCGACAAGATCAAGGACGTGGACGACTTCGCCGAGCCGCTGCGCACCTCCTTCACCTACGACGGGAAGCTGGTGTGCCTGCCCAAGGACACCTCCACCCTCGCCCTCGCCATCAACACCGACCTGTGGAAGAAGGCCGGGCTGACCGAGAAGGACTACCCCACCTCCTGGGACGAGTTGAGGAAGGTCGCGGACAAGCTCACCGGCGACGGGGTCACCGGCCTGGTCACCAGCGACGAATACCAGCGACTCGGCGTCTTCATGAAGCAGGCGGGCGGATGGATCACCGACGCGAAGCAGACGAAGATGACCGCCGACAGCGCGAAGAACGCCGAGGGGCTGGGCTTCGTGCGGTCGCTGCTGCGGTCCGGCTCGATGAAGTACGCCAAGCAGGTCGACACCAGCTGGGGCGGCGAGGCCCTCGGCAAGGGCAAGGCCGCCATGACCATCGAGGGCAACTGGCTGACCGGCGGCATGAAGCTCGACTACCCCAAGGTGCCGTACAAGGTGGTCCCGCTGCCCGCGGGACCGGCCGGGAAGGCCACGCTGGCCTTCAGCAACTGCTGGGGCGTGGCCGCCGAGAGCGCCCACCGGTCGGCGGCCGTGGACCTGGTGAAGTACCTCAGCTCCGGTGAGCGGCAGCTGGAGTTCGCCGACCGATTCGGGGTGATGCCCTCGCGCACCAGCGCCCTCGCCGACTACGCGAAGCAGGAGCCGGACGCCAAGGCCTGGGTTGACGCAGGCGTCTACGCACAGGGCCCGGTGACCGTCGCCGGGTTCGACAAGGTGCTCAGCCAGTTCAACACCCAGCTCCAGTCGCTGCGCACCACGGACCCGAAGAAGATCCTCGCCGACCTCCAGCGCAACGGCGAACAGACCCTCGCGAAGGGCGACTGAGCCGCCATGCCCTTCCGCACCCCCCACCGCACGGCGCGCCACATCCCCCGTGGCGAAGGCGCCTAAGGCTGGCTGTTCGTCAGCCCCATGGTGCTGATCCTCGGCCTGTTCCTGGTGCTGCCGATCGTGATGGCCCTGTGGGTCAGCCTGCTGGACTGGGACGGGCAGTCCAACCCGTTCACCGGGCAGGCGAAGTTCGTGGGCCTGGACAACTACCGGGCGCTGCTCACCGAGGACGGCCTCGACCGCACCCTCTTCGCGACCTCGCTGCGCAACAACGTCTACTACGTGGCGCTGACCGTGCCGCTTCAGACCGGGCTCGCGCTGGTGCTCGCGCTGATCGTCAACCAGCGGCTGCTGCGCGCCCGGGGCGCCCTGCGCACCACGTTCTTCTTCCCGTCGGTCACCAGCTCGATCGCGGTCTCCACCGTCTTCCTCTTCCTCTTCCAGGGCAGTGGCGCCGTCAACACGCTGCTGTCCTGGATCGGGGTGAAGGGCCCGAACTGGTTCGCCGACTCGCGCGGGGTGCTCTCGGCGCTCCTCGGCGGCCTGGGGATCGTCGACCCCGGCCACCCCCCGGGTGTGCTGGCCGGCCACTCCTTCATGGGGCTTTCCTGGTACGAGTGGCTGTCCGGTCCGTCCGTCGCGATGTGCACGATCATTCTGCTGGCCGTGTGGACGACCTCCGGCACCTTCATGCTGATCTTCCTCGCGGCCCTCCAGGACATCCCGCGCGAGCTGGAGGAGGCGGCCGCCATCGAGGGCGTGAACCGCCGCCAGATGCTGCGCCACATCACGCTGCCCGCGCTGCGGCCGGTGCTCTTCCTCGTCCTCACCCTGGGGACGATCGCCACCTGGCAGGTCTTCGACCAGGTGTATGTGATGGGCCAGGGCGCCCCGGGCAACACGACGCTGACGCCGGCCTTCCTGTCGTACTCGACGGCCTTCGACGACGCCGACTTCGGGCAGGGCGCGGCCATCGCCTTCATCCTGCTCGCGCTGATCCTGTGCATGACCGCCCTCCAGCGCTGGGCGCTGCGGGAGCGCGGTCCCCGCCCCGGGAGGAACCGATGAACGCCCAGGCCACGGCCGCCCTCAAGACCAAGGCCAAGGCCAAGGCCTCCGCCCCGGCGCGGGGGCGTCCGGTGCTCGGCCGGTTCCCGCCGCCGCTGCGGGTGCTGGGGTACACGCTGGTGGTGGGTGCCGGGCTGGTGTACCTGCTGCCGTTCGTGCTCCAGTTGGTGACCGGGTTCAAGACCGACCCGGATGCGGCGGCGCATCCCCTCGGACTGCTGCCCACCACCCCGACGACCGCCGCCTACCAGCGGCTGTTCGGGCTGAGCCAGGCCGGGGACGGGGTGCCGTTCCTGCGCTGGCTGGGCAACTCGGCCTTGGTCGCGGTCCTGGTCACCGCCGGGCGGGTGCTGTTCGACTCGATGGCGGGGTACGCGCTGGCGCGGCTGCGCTTCCGGGGCCGCTCGTTGCTGTTCGGCTTCGTCGTCGGGGTGATGGCGGTGCCCGGGGTGGCGCTGCTGATCCCGAAGTTCCTGGTGCTGAACACCTTCGGGCTGTTCGACACCTACACCGGGATGATCCTTCCGCTGATGGTGGACGCGGCCGGGATCTTCATCATGAAGCAGTTCTTCGAGTCCATCCCCCGGGAGGTCGAGGAGGCCGCACGGGTGGACGGCGCCGGGGTGATCCGGACCTTCTGGTCGGTGGTGCTGCCGATGGCCCGGCCCGCGCTGATCACCCTGACGATCCTGTCGTTCCAGGGCTCGTGGAACGAGTTCACCCACTTCCTGGTGGCCACGCAGTCCGGCCAGTACGAGACGCTGACGACCGGGCTCGCGCGGTTCGTCTCGGGCGGGCTGGGCGGCGGTACGCAGTACCCGCTGAAGCTGGCCGCGGCCCTGCTGGCGACCCTGCCGGTGGCGGCGCTGTTCTTCTGCTTCCAGCGCCACTTCGTGCAGGGGGCGAACTCGGGGGCGGTCAAGGAATAGCGGCCGACATACGGTCTTACCGGTCAGGGCGTACTGCGGGAGTACGTCGAGCAGTGCTTTCAGCAGCCCCGAATAGGCGGCCCTTGTATACGGGAGTGCCGATCACTATGCCGTCCGCGCGCTCGAACCGGGCCGCGGTGTGAGCGATGGCCGGGTACCGGAAGTCGGCGGCGAGAAGTGCGTCGGCGGGAAGGGTGCGCACGTCGAGTACGGTCACGTCGTGGCCCTGGAGGCGGAGGCGGTCGTCGAGATGGCGCAGCAGTCGCGCCGTGCGGGAGGTGGCGGAGGGGCTTCCGGAGACGGACAGGATGGCGGTCATGGCGGGACCTTCCAGGAGGGTGGGTGAGGGCACGCCGTCGAAGGTGCCGGCGGAAAACCACCGCTCGATGGTGTCGGCGACCGTCTCCGGCGCACCGACGAACGGCGAACGCCGGAACTTCCCGACGGGCTCGGCCAGCGTCAGTTTCCCCGCCGTGGCGCGGGCGATGATTTTGGCGGCGCCGGTCCGGCCGCCCTTCTCGGCGAGTCGAGCCCGAAGTTCCGGGAGGCTCCCGTGTCGAAGCTGGTCACGACGTTCCAGCCGGCGCGGCCACCGCTGATGTGGTCGAGGGAGGCGAACCGCCGGGCCAGGTTGAAGGGGGAGTTGTACGTCGAACTCGCCGTGCCGACCAGTCCGACGTACCGGGTGTGGGTGGCGATCGCCGACAGCAGCGTCAGCGGCTCCAGCCGGTTGAAGTAGTGCGCCGGGTAGGTGGCGTTGATGAACTGGCTGTCGACGATGAACAGGGCGTCGAAGAGGGCGTGTTCGGCGGCCTGCGCCTGCCGGATGTAGTAGTTGATGACGATGCTCGCGTTCTTCGGGACGCGCGGGTCCTTCCACAGCCTGTGCTGGCCCGGCCGCCGACACCGTACGGGTGCAGCGCGAAGTGGAGCGTGCGGGACATGGGGGTTCCTCCCTGTGGTCGGATTCAGGCGTGCAGCAGTGCGCGAAGTGCCTCGCGTTCGGCCCGGTCGGCGGGCGCGGCGCGCAGCGTGGGCGCGGAGCTGACGAGCAGCCGGGGTCCTCGAGGATCCGCAGAGCCGGACGCGGGGGACGAACGCGCGGACGCGCGCCGCCGCCTCATCGAACGGGACGCCCCCGATCAGCAGCGGCTCGGCCAGGGAGGTCTCGATGGTGAGGTCCGGGTCGAGGCTGCACAGCGGATCCTGGAAGACGTACTGGACCACGCCGCGACGGCGCAGACCGCGCCATTGACGCTGATCGTAGGCGCTGACGTCCTCCCCGCCGATGACGACCGACCCCGCCGAGGCGCGTACCAGGCCGAGCACGGCCCGTGCGAGCGTCGACTTGCCCGATCCGGTCTCGCCGATGATGTCGAGGGTCTCGCCCGGGGCGACGGTCGGCGAGACCTATTGGTATCTCATTGTGCGGGATGTTTTTTGAGCGCAGTTGCCGCAGCTCAGAGCCTGCCGGGCAGGGCGGAGACGTCATCCCGTCAGATCGCCCTCCCGCTCGTTCACCGCCGAGTAGTGCCGCAGCTTCTCCTCGTCGACGCGCACCCCCAGGCCCGGGCCCCGCGGGACGGCGAGGCGGCCGTCGATGAGCGGGATCGGGTCGGCGATGTCATCGGCGTGCAGGTAGTACATGCTGTCGATGGCACGGCCGAGCAGCGGAGTGCTGGCGACCACGGCGAGATGGGCGGCGGTGGCGATGCCGAGCTCGCCGCCGCTGTGCAGATTCATGCCGAGGCCGAAGGTCTCACAGTGGGCGGCGAGGGCCTTGGTCGGTGCGATGCCACCCCACTTGTAGACATCGCCGTGGACGACGTCCACCGCGCCGAGCCGCACCGCCGGAGCGAAGTCCTCGAAGCGGACGACGCACATGTTCGTGCACAGCGGTATGCGCACCTTGGTCCGCACCTGGCTCATGCCCTCGATGCCGGGGCACGGGTCCTCCAGGTACTCCAGGTCCAGCTCCTCCAGCTTGATGCCCGCGCGTACCGAGTCCGGCACCGACCAGGCGGCGTTGGGGTCGACACGCAGTTCGGTGTCCGGCAGCGCGGCCCGCAGCGCGCGGAGGTTGGCGACATCGCCGTCCACGTCGCCGGTGCCCTTGAGCTTGACCGCCGGGAAACCGCCCTCGGCCACCACCCGGGTGGCGTGCTCGGCGAGCGCTTCCGGGGTGGCGCCGTCTGCGCGGGTGACGAGCGCGGTGAGCGGGACGGTGTCGCGTACCGCCCCGCCGAGCAGATCGGTGAGCGCGTGGCCGGTGGCCTTGCCCATGGCGTCCCAGCAGGCCACGTCCAGGGCGGCGATGGCGGCGTAGCCGAGGTAGCCGTGGAAGAACGGCACCATGTGCTGCTTGCGGTGGAAGGACTCCAGGGCGAACGGGCTGGTGCCGATGAGATCGGGCGCGAGCTTGCGGACGAGCGCGGCCACCGGCTGCCCCCACATCGTCTCGCCCCAGCCGTCCACCCCCTCGTCGGTCCGGATCCGGACCACGGTGCGGGTCTCGCCGGTCTTGGTCTCGAAGGAGCTGGTGAACGGGGAGGAGAGGGGGAGGTTCACGACCCAGACGTCGACGTGTGTGACCTTCATGTACGAGGCTCCTCAGATGGCACCGGGGGCGGTTGCTTCGGCGAACGCCCGGATCGCGCGGGCCAGTTCGGTGGCGCGGGCGGACAGCTCGCCCGGGTCGGGGCGAGCCGTGGACGGGTCGTCGGTCATCCCGCCCACCCGTGCCCACTCGCCGTGCCGCTCGGCGGTGAGGCCGGGGTGCGGCGGGGCGTTGAAGAGCGGCGGGGGCCCGGCGGGGGAGTGTGGCTCGATGGGCGTACGGACCAGGTCCGGGTGGGCGGCGAGCATGAGGGAGGTCTCGTAGCGGCCGGCGTGCCCGGGGTTCTCCAGCGACTCGCCGAGGCTCCAGTAGGAGCAGGCCGCGAACGCGCCCTCGGCACGCAGTGCGTGTTCCTTGACCGCCAGGCGCATGATCTCGTCATTGCCCCCGTGGCCGTTGACGACCATGACGCGGTGGAAGCCGCTCTCGGTGAGGGACCGCAGAATGTCGCCGAGGACCGCCGCCAGGGTGCCCGCCGACAGCGACACCGCGGCCGCGAAGAGGTGGTGCGGGCTGTGCCCGTACGGCAGGGCGGGCAGGCGTACGACCGGCGGCCCGTCACCCGCCAGCAGCTCGGCCGCCCGGTCCACCACCGCCGTGACCAGCAGGGTGTCGGTGCCCATCGGCAGATGGGCGGCGTGCTGTTCCTGCGAGCCGATGGGCAGCAGGGCGATGGCGTCCGCGCCCGCGGCCCGGGCCTCCCGCCAGGTGAGTTCGGTCAGCCGGAGCACTGTGGTACTACCTCCTGGGTTCATGGCGTGGCAGAGTCTGCGCATGGCCGCACTCGCCCCCGACGGCGGACGCCCCCGGCTCCGCCTGGTGCCCGACCCCCCGGTCGCCCCCGCACGCCCGCTGCTGGGCGCGGTGGAGGTGGTGCCGGGACAGGTGCGCGCGGCGCTGGTCGACACTTCCGGAAAGCTGCTGCGGCGCACCGCGGCCGGTTTCGACCCGGCGGCGCGGGAGCCGGCCGGAGTGGACGCGGCGGTGCGGCAGGCCGCCCTGGAGTGCTTCGACGGGCGTGAGCTGACCGGGGTCGGGGTGGCCGCGGCCGGCCTGGTGGACCCGGAGCAGGGCACGTTCATCGAGGTCAACGACGTGCCTTCGCTGCGCGGCTATCCGGTCGCGGAGGTGCTGCGGCGGGCGCTGGGGGTGCCGGTGTACATCGAGCACCGGGCCCGGCTCCAGGTGCTGGGCGACCGGTGGTTCGGCGTGGGCCGGGGCCTTCGGTCCTTCGCCTCGGTGTCCACCGGCGAGGTGCTGGGGGTCGGGGTGTTCTTCGGCGGTGAGTTGCTGGCCCCGCACGGTGGCCGCAGCGGGGCCCATATGACGGTGCTGGCCGGTGGCGAGCCGTGCACCTGCGGGGCGCGCGGCTGCTGGAAGACCGTGGCCACGACGCGCTGGCTGCGGCGGCGGGCACAGGCGGGCGGACTGGGCACCGGAATGACGCTCGAGGCGCTGGTACGGCGCGGGGACGGTGGCCGGCCGGTGGTCGAGGAGTACGCCGACAACCTCGCGCTCGGCCTGGTCAACATCCAGCAGCTCTTCGCGCCCGGTCTGTTCGTGCTGCACGGCGAGGCCGTCGAGGGCGGGGAGGGGTTCCGGGCCCGGGTCGAGGAGCGGCTGCGGCGGGACAGCGGCTGGTCGACGGCCGCCCCGCCGCGGGTGGTGCTGGGGGAGGCGGGCCGGCCGGACGACGTGGCGCTGCTCGGCGGCGCGGGGCTGGTCCTCACCCACCGGTAGTCCCGCCGCCGATCCCGGTCCCCGTCCTGTTCCCGGCCCTGGTCCGGTACGCGTCGGGGCGTGGCACGGCGGCCAGCAGCTCGCGGGTGTACGGGTGCCGGGGCGCGCCCAGCACGGCGGCGGTCTCCCCGCACTCGACCACCCTGCCGCGCCGCAGCACCGCCACCCGGTCGGCGATCCGCTGGACCACGGCGAGGTTGTGCGAGACGAACACGTAGGTCAGGCCGTGCTGCCGCTGGAGCTCGGCCAGCAGGTCGAGGACCTGGGACTGGACGGAGACGTCGAGGGCGCTGGTCGGCTCGTCCAGCACCACGAGCCGCGGCGAGGACGCCAGCGCACGGGCGATGGAGATGCGCTGGCGCTGCCCGCCGGAGAACTCGTGCGGGTACCGGTCCTGCAACCCGGCCGTCAGTCCCACCGACTCCAGCAGCTCGCCGACCCGCTCCCGCAGCCGCGCCCTGGCGCCCCGACCGCGGTAGGTGGCGTCATGGGTGACCAGCGGCTCGGCCACGATATCGGTGACTCTCATGCGCGGGTTCATGCTCGAGTACGGATCCTGGAGAACGACCTGCATCCCGGCCCGTAGCGCGCGCAGCTCGGCGGGCGGCAGTGCGGCGAGGTCGTGGCCGTCGAAGCGGACCGTCCCGGCGGTGGGGTCCAGCAGGCCCAGCAGCAGCCGGGTCAGGGTCGTCTTCCCGGAGCCGGACTCGCCGACGAGGGCGAGGGTCTCGCCGTCCTCGACGGTGAGCGTGACGTTGTCGACGGCGAGGGTGCGGGTGGCGCCCGGTCCGGTGAACTCCCTTGACAGACCGTCGAGTTCGAGCAGTCTCGTCCTCCGGGACGTTTTGGTGGTCGTCATGATGTCGGCTCCAGTCGCGGGGTGGCGGCCAGCAGGTCGCGGGTGTATTGCTGCCGTGGCGTCTCGAAGACCTCGGCGACCGTGCCGTGCTCCACGACCCGGCCGGCGTTCATCACCACGACCCGGTCGGCGGTCTCCGCGACCACCCCCAGGTCGTGGGTGACCAGCACCACCGCCATGCCGTGCCGGGCGCGCAGCTTGGCGAGGAGGTCCAGGATCTGCCGCTGCACGGTGACATCCAGGGCGGTGGTCGGCTCGTCGGCGATGAGCACCCGTGGCCGGCCGACCAGCGCCGTCGCGATCATCACGCGCTGACGCAGCCCGCCGGACAGCTCATGCGGGTACTGCCGCGCCCGCAGCTCCGGATCCGGGATACCGACCTCGTCCAGCGCCCGTACCGCCTCCGCCTTGGCCCCGGCGCGCGAGGCCCCGCGGTGCGTGCGCAGCACCTCGGCCACCTGGTTGCCGACCCGCTGGAGCGGATCGAGGCTGGTCATCGGGTCCTGGAAGACCATCGCGACGTCGTTGCCGCGCACCTCGCGCAACCGCTTCTCCGGCAGCGCGAGCAGATCGCGGCCGTCGAGGAGGATCTCGCCGCCGGGGTAGACACACGGCGGCTCGGGGTTGAGCCGCAGCGCGGCGAGCATGGTGGCCGACTTGCCGCTGCCGGATTCGCCGACGACGGCCAGGGTCTCTCCGGCGTGTGCCGCCAGGCTCACACCGCGCACGGCGTGCACGGGGCCGGTGGCGAGCCGGAAGTCGACGTGCAGATCGCGGATCTCGAGCACGGGAGCGGGTGTGGTCATCGGGAACCTCCGAGGAAGGCCCCGCCTTCAGGCGGGGGAGGGACCGGACTCCTGCGGAGTAGGGCAGGGAGAGCCGAATCGCCGTCGGGGCGATGCGGTGTCCGCCACTGACAACCCGTCATACGGTCACGAGCCGATGTGCTAGTTTGTGAGTCATGTCCACTCATGTGAAGCGGGCGTATCGGTACCGCTTCTATCCGACCGATGCGCAGGCAGTTGAGCTATCGCGCACGTTCGGATGCGTGCGGAAGGTCTACAACATGGCGCTCGCGGCCCGGACCGAGGCGTGGACGTTGCGTCAGGAGCGGATCAACTACAACGCCACATCGGCGATGCTGACGGCGTGGAAGAAGACCGAGGAACTGGCGTTCCTCAACGATGTGTCCTCGGTTCCGCTCCAGCAGACCCTGCGCCACCTCCAGGCGGCGTTCACCGCGTTCTTCGCCCAGCGGTCGAAGTACCCGCGGTTCAAGTCGCGCAAGAAGTCCCGCAAGTCCGCCGAGTACACCTCCAGCGCCTTCCGCTTCCGGGACGGGAAACTGACGCTGGCGAAAATGGCCCAGCCGCTGGACATCGTCTGGTCCCGGCCCCTGCCCGAAGGCGCCCTCCCCTCCACGGTGACCGTCTCCCAGGACGCGGCCGGACGCTGGTTCGTCTCTCTCCTCGTCGAGGACCCCGCCGTCCAGCCGCTTCCCGCCGGCGGTTCGGCGGTCGGTATCGATGCTGGGCTCGGCCACCTGCTCACCCTCTCCACGGGTGAGAAGATCACCAATCCCAGGCACGAGCGGCGCGACCGCGCCCGCCTCGCCCGCGCCCAGCGCGACCTCGCCCGCAAGGCCCGGGGCGACGGCGCCAACCGGGCCAAAGCGCGCCGCAAGGTCGCCAAGGTCTACGCCCGCATCACCGACCGCCGCCGTGACCATCTGCACAAGCTCACCACTCGACTCGTGCGTGAGAACCAAACGCTCGTGATCGAGGACCTCACCGTCCGGAACATGCTCAGCAACGGCAAGCTGTCCCGGGCGATCTCCGACGCGGCATGGTCGCAGTTCCGCAGCATGCTGGAGTACAAGGCCGCCTGGTACGGCCGCGAAGTGATCGCGGTCGACCGCTGGTTCCCCTCCTCCAAGCTGTGCTCCGTATGCGGCACCCTGCGAGGGAGGCTGCCGCTGGGCGTCCGCACCTGGACGTGCGACTGCGGCACGACCCACGACCGGGACGTGAACGCGGCGAAGAACCTTCTGGCCGCCGGGCTGGCGGTGTCGGCCTGTGGAGCCGGTGTAAGACCTCAACGGGAGTCCTCCCGGACGGGGCAGTCGGTGACGAAGCAGGAAGCCCTACGGCGCGAGCCGTAGGAATCCCCCTCGTTAACGAGGAGGAGGAAGTCAACGGCGGTATGCCTTCGGGTCCGCGACGTCGCGCAGTGCGTCGCCGGGGATGTTGATGGCCAGGGAGGTGAGCATCAGCGCCAGTCCGGGGAAGACCGCGACCCACCACGAGGTGCCGAGATAGAGCTGGCCGTCGGCGAGCATCGAGCCCCAGGTGACGGTCTCCTTTGGCACACCGAGGCCGAGGTAGCTGAGCGAGGCCTCGGCGACGATGGCCGCCGCGATGTGCAGGGTGGCGATGGTGGCCAGGTGCGGCAGGACGTTGGGGAGCAGGTGCCGGCGCATGATCGTGAGGTCCGTGACGCCGGTCGCCCGGGCCTGGGTCACATAGTCGCGGGTGCGCAGCGACAGCACCTCGGAGCGGACCACACGGGCGTACGCCACCCAGCCGGTGAAGCCGAGCACCAGGACGACGTTCCACAGCCCGGAGCCGAGGAAGCCGACGATGGCGAGCGCCAGCAGCAGTGAGGGGAAGGCGAGTTGGATGTCGGCGAAGCGCATCAGGATCCGGTCCGGCCATCCGCCGCGGAAGCCGGCGAACAGCCCGCACACCGCCCCCACCACACCCGCGAGCAGCGCCGCCCCGATGCCGACGAGGAGCGAGACCCGGGAGCCGTAGATGACCCGGGACAGCACATCGCGGCCGAGCTGGTCGGTGCCCAGCGGGTGGGCGAGGCTGCCGCCGCCCTCCCAGGCCGGGGGTGTGAGCCGGGCGAGGAGCTGCTGCTCGGCCGGGTCGTCCGGGGCGAGCAGCGGCGAGAAGACGGCGGCGATCACCAGCAGCGCGAGGACGCCGAGGGCGGCAAGGGCGAGCCGGTTGCGTACGACGGTCATGACTGGGCCCGCACTCTCGGGTCGAGGAGGCTGTAGGAGAGGTCGACCAGCAGGTTGACGAGCACGAAGGCGGCGGCGAAGAACAGGACGGCCGCCTGCACCAGCGGGAAGTCCCGGTGCGAGATGGCCTCCACGGTCAGCCGTCCGATGCCCGGCCAGGAGAAGACCTGCTCGGTGAGGATGGCCCCGCCGAGCAGCCCGCCGAACTCCAGGCCGATCACGGTGACGGTCGGCAGCGAGGCGTTGCGCAGCCCGTGCGCGAGCACCACCTTGGCCGGGCCGAGTCCCTTGGCCTTCGCGGTGCGGATGTGGTCCGAGCCGAGGACGTCGATGAGCGAGGAGCGCAGCAGCCGGGCGATGACCGCGATGGAGTAGACGGACAGTGTGACGGCGGGCAGCACCAGATGCGCGAAGGTGCCGTAGCCGGAGGCCGGAAGCACCTTGAGCCGCACCGAGAAGAGCAGGACCAGCAGGATGCCGACCCAGAACGGCGGGGTGGACTGGCCGAGCAGCACCGCGGTCATCACGCCCGTATCGCCGGCCCGGCCACGGCGCGTGGCGGCGTAGATCCCGGTCGGAATGGCGATGACGAGGCTGAGCACCAGGGCGCCGGCGGCGAGTTCGAGGGTGGCCGGGACGCGGTCGGCGATGACCTGGCCGACCGGTTCGTGGTAGACGAGAGAGTCGCCGAGGTCGAGCCGGAGCAGCCCCCACAGGAAGTCGCCGTACTGCGCGATCAGGGGCTGGTCCAGGCCGAGTTGGGAGCGCAGCGTGGCCTCCTGGGCGGCGGTGGCGTCCGGGGGCAGCAGCTGTTTGACCGGGTCGCCGGAGAGCCGTACCAGAACGAAGGCAAGGGTGGCGGCGGCGAAGAGCACGCCGACGGCGGTGGCGAGGCGGACCAGGACATGGCGGAGGAGACCGGACCTCGGCTTCGGGACGGTGGCCGTCGGCCGGACGGAAGCGGCCGTCATGCCCGCACCTCCGCGCTCTCCATGGCCAGTGAGCCGTTGACGACCGGTGTCCAGCGCACCCGGGTGGTCCGGGCGAGGATGATGTCCTGCTGGTAGAGCGGTACGAACGGGGCCTCGCGCTTGATCAGGCGCTGGAGCGCGGTGAACGCGCGCTGCCGGTCTTCGGGGTCCATGGACAGCTCCTCGGCGTCGATGAGCCGGTCGGCCTCCTTCGACACCCACCGGCTCTGCCGGCGGTCATGACGCACGTTCGACTGCACCATGGACGCGCCGTCGAGCGTCCAGGCGGTGGAGGCGGCCAGGTAGACGGGGCCGAGCGCGTGCCGGTTGTCGGAGGTGAGGCGGGCGGAGAAGGTGCCGGGGTCGAGCAGGTCGACGCGGGCCCGGATGCCGGCGCGGTCGAGCAGGCCCGAGATGGCCTCGGCGACCTGGGCGTCGTCGTTGGACGCGGTGAGCGTGGTGGTGAGGCCGTGCGGGTGGCCGGCCTCGGCGAGCAGCCGCCGGGCGGTGCGTATGGAGCGCCGGAAAGGCTCGACCGACCCGTCGAAACCGACGACGCCGCGCGGCAGCATCGCGGGCACCTCGCGCGCCTTGCCGTCCAGTACGGCCTTGATGAGCAGTGGCACGTCGACGGCGTGGTTGAGCGCCTGGCGCACGCGGCGGTCACGCAGCGGTCCGGAGGTGGTGTCGAGGTTGAGGTACGCGGTCCGCACGCCCCGGTGGCTCTCCAGCTCCACGCCCGCGTAGCCGGACAGCTGCCGGGCGGCGTCCGGGGTGAGCCCGGTGACCAGGTCGACCTCGTCGCTCTGCAACGCGGCCAGCGCGGAGGCGGGGTTGGGCAGCGCGCGGAAGACGAGGCGGTCGGCCCCGGGGGAGCCGTGGAAGTGGCGGCGGTTGGCGCGCAGCCGCAGCTCGCGGTCGCGCCGGAAGGACTGGAAGACGAACGGCCCGGTGCCGACCGGCCGCTTGGCGAAGGCGGCGTCGCCGACATCGGCGAGGTACTTCGGCGGCACGATCACACCGCCGAAGAGCGACAGCTTCGCGGGCAGGATCGGGTCGTGCAGTGTGGTGTGCACATCGACGGTGTGGCGGTCGACCACGCGGACCGAGGTCACATACCGCAGCTCGACGATCGGCGACCGCGTCTTCGGGTCGAGGACCCGCTCGATGGAGAACTTGACCGCATCGGCGTCGAACTCCTCCCCGTTGTGGAAGCGCACGCCTCTCCGGAGGCGGAAGCGCCACACGGTCCTGGAGCGGGGCTCCCAGGAGGTGGCGAGCCGGGCGGCGAGCCGGCCACGGGCATCCCGGGTGGTGAGGGTGTCGAAGATGTTGATCAGGACGTTCATGGAGACCATGTCGCCCTGCTTGTGCGGATCGAGCGTGGTGGGGTCGGTCGGCTGCGCCACCCGGAGGACGCCGTCGCCGCCCGCGCCCGCGGCCGTTCCGCATCCGGTGAGCGCTGTCGGCGCGGCGATGGCGGGGAGTGCGAGCCCGCCCAGCCGAAGGGCCTTGCGGCGCGACATTGATGGAGGAGTCACGATCTGCCCTCCGCGGGATGTTCCATTGAACGGTTCGTCCGTTCCGGGAGCCGGAACGATGATGCGTTAAGCTAGGCGACATGCCGAAGCCGGTCAATACCTCCGCCTCCCGCCGTGAGGAGTCGCCCGCCGCCGCGACGGGCCCCGTGGACAAGGCACTCGCGGTGCTGGACGCGCTGGTCCAGCCCGATGCCCCGCACCGCCTGGCCGACCTCGCCGCCCGCACGGGACTGCCGAAGCCGACCGTCCACCGCCTGCTGCACACCTTCGCCGAGGCCGGGTACGCGGTCCCGGGCCCCGGCGGCACCTATCAGGCCGGGCCGCGCCTGCTCGGGCTCGCCGCCACGGCGCTGGCCGCCAGCAGCGAGCTGCGTCTTGCCCGCCCGGTCCTGGACGACCTGCGGCTGCGCACCGGCCACTTGGCCCACTTCTCGGTACGGGACGGCGCCGTGGCGGTGCATGTGACGCAGTCGGAGCCGTCGTCCACCTACCGCATGCCGCTGACCGCGGGCGGCGAAGTCCCGCTGTACTGCTCGGCGGTGGGATGGGCGATGCTGTCGGCCCTGCCGTCGCCGGCGGCGGCGGAGCTTCTGGGCACGGAGCAGCTCCCGGGCCGTACGGCACGGACGGTGCGGGACCCGGGGGCCGTGCTCGCCGCGCTGCCCGCCGTGCGCGAGCGGGGCTACGCGGTCGATGACGAATACGCGGAGCAGGACGTCCGTGCCATCGCGGCCCCGGTGCTGGGGCCGGGCGACCGGGTCGCCGGCGCGGTCGGCATCATCGGGCTGACGTTCACGCTGGACGAGGAGAGCGTGGCGGTGCTGGGGCCGATGGTGCGGGCCGCCGCCGGCACGGTGACGGCGGCGTTGCGCGGCGGGGCGGGGGCGCTGGGGATCGTACGGGGGCAGGAGTGAGCGGGGCCGCGGGCGGCCGGATCCCACAGGGGGCGGAACGGACGGGAACGGCCTGCCCGCTCCCGGCGGACCGGCAGCAAGGCCCACCAGTGGACCGGCAGGCAGGCGCACCGGCGGACCGGCAGACAGGCCCACCAGCGGACCGGTCGGCACGGCTCGCGGCACTCCTGGCGGCCGGCCGCCAGGCCGGGATCTACTCCGCTGCCGCCTGGTCGGTCGGCACCGCGACCAGGCGGGAGACCCACGGGCACCTGGGCACACGTCGCTGGGGCGGGGCAGAGCTGAACGGCACCGAGCTGTGGGATCTGGCCTCGGTGACGAAACCGATCGTGGGCCTGGCCGCACTGCGGCTGGCGGAGACGGGAGCGCTCCGGCTGGACGACACGGTCGGCGCGTATCTGCCGGAGTACCGCCGCGTGCCCGGCAAGGCGGACATCACCGTCACCCAACTGCTCACCCATACCTCCGGCCTGCCCGGCGGCACCCCGCTCTGGCGCGCGCACTCCGACCGGGACGGGCTGCTGGCCGCCCTCCGCGGACTGCCGCTCCGCGGGGCGCCGGGCACGGTGGTGGAGTACTCCTCCGCGGGGTTCGTCCTGCTCGGTCTGATCCTGGAACGGGCCGCCGCGACCGGCCTGGACGAGCTGGTGGCGAAGCAGGTGTGCGAGCCGCTCGGGATGCGCGAGACGGTCTTCGCGCCCGGCCCGGCGGCCCGTGAACGCGCGGTCTCCACCGAGCTGTGCACCTGGCGCGGCCGTCTGGTGACCGGCCAGGTGCACGACGAGAACGCGGTGGTGCTCGGCGGAGTCTGCGGCCACGCCGGTCTGTTCGCACCGCTGGCCGACATGGACCGGCTGGGCCGGGCGCTCGCGGCGGGCGGCGAGGGCCTGCTGAGCGCGCCCGGCTTCGCCCGTATGACCGCCTGCCATACGGAGGGCCTCCCGCTGCGCCGCTGCCTCGGCTGGCAGGGGCGGGACGCGGTGGGGTCGCCGGTCGGTACGGCGATGGGGCCGTCCTCGTACGGCCACACGGGCTTCACGGGGACGAGCCTGTGGGTGGAGCCGGCGGTGGACGGAACCGAGGCGGACAGGGCGGGAGCGGACGGGACGGGGGCGGACAGGGCGGGAGCGGAAGGCCGCTACTACGTCCTCCTCACCAACCGCGTCCACCCCAGCCGTGATCCCCGCCGCTTCCCCGCGGTCCGCCGCGCCTTCCACCACCACGCGGCGGCCTCACCCGCCGCGGTCCGGCTCAGCTTCGGTGCCGGTCGGCCGAGAGGAAGTACTGCCGGCCGGCGAGATGCTGCAAGTGGGCCGTGGTGACATCCGCGGCGCCGCGCTCCGCGACGACCCGTCGGTCCTCCGGAAGCGCTGACGCGTTTCCCGGAGCGAGAAGACCGGCTTCGCTCAGCACCCGCCCGGACATGGACGGCGGGACCGGCAGCCCCATGAGCCGGCAGATCGTCGGGGGAATGTCGAGGTGGTCGGCCGGGAGCGGGGATTCATGGGCGGTTCGGAAGCTCGGCCCGTTCAGTACGAGTGGTATGCGCATGTCGGCGGCCGAGGTGGAGCCGTGGCCCCCCGCGAACCGCGCGCCGCCTCGGACGCTGTGCCCGATGCGCGGATTGCCGAGTCGGTCGTGGTAGGTGAGCGACACATACGCGAGCAGGCCGTCGGCGACTGTTCGGGCGGACCACAGACCGGCCGGCGGAAGGACCCCCGGGACGTCGCCGTCGGCGAAGACCGGCCCGGACCACTCCGCCGACATGATGGCGTCGAGGATCGCATCGATCTGCGTGGTCCGGAGGCGCCGCCGCGCGTACACCAACAACCCGCCGTTGTTGTCGACGAGTTGTACGGCATCGGCGAGCGACGGCGGAATCAGGGACTCGATGTCGGCCACGTCGACCGTGTGCGTCGCGTTCGAGAAGCCGTGGTCGGCCGTCACGATGACATCGGTGTGCGGTGCCTGCTCACGGACCCGGTCGATCAGCCGACGCAGCCGGCGGTCGATCTCGGAGAGGGCATCGTCCCCGGCCGGGCCATCGACGCCGTTGCCGTGTTGCACGTCGTCCAGCTCGCCCGACCACAGGACGAGGACATCCGGCGCCAGCTCCGGAATGACGTAGTCGACGATCAGGTCGATTGCCCAGGCCAATGCGGGGAACGGACCGTCCCCGGCCTGGGGGAGACTGCCCGCGAGGCGGCGCCGGACACTCTCGGGCCGCGCGTAGAAGGCATCATGGCCGAACGGACGTGCGCCTATCGCGGCCCCGTGCCCGTCGACCGCTCCCGGATTGAGCAGCAGTGTGCAGCCGTTCGAACCCGTTCCGACGGCGACGAGCTTGCGCCCGTGGTCGGCGAGGTGTTCACCCAGAGTCGGCACGGGGAGCAGCCGATCACCCCGCAGGGAGCGGAGCAGCTCCAGGTGGTCGGGGCGGCCGGTGTCGATGAGGTGTCCATCGGCCCACAGGCGGTTGCCCGCGATTCCGGTCACGCCGGGGGGTGCTCCGCCGGCCAGGGACGCCGCGGCGGGGCGGGTCAGCGACGGTGCGACCGAGCGCGCTTGCCGGTAGGACACGCCGCGCTGTGCGAGTTCCGTGAGGAACGGCATCTTCTGTACATCGGTCGCCCGTAGGCCATCGACGACCACGAGGAGCGTACTCACCATTCAGTGTTCTCCGATCGAGGTTCTGTCCATGAGGGCTGACCCGGGCCAGGAAGGTGTCCGGGTCCGGCATTCCGTGTTCGGGCGCTCACTTGCCCTCGATCGGCAGGCCGGGCGGGTTGAGCCGCGAGGTGTTCACCCCGTCGCTGGTGAGACCCCAGCGCGCCAGGATCTTCCCGTAGGTGCCCTTCTTGATCAGGTAGTTGATCGCGTCGTTGAGCGGCTTGCCGAGGCCGTCGCCCTTCTTGGTGGTCGCGGCGATCAGGCCCTGGAGATGCCCCCCGGCTCCGATGATGGCGCCGATGACCTGGGTCTGGCCGGAGGTCTTGGCGTGGTACTCGGCCTCGGGGTTGGGATGCAGATAGGCGTCGATCTGGCCGGACTGGAGGGCCAGGTAGCAGGCCGATTCGTCCTGGTAGTACTTCACGTTGACGGGCCTGCGGCCCGCCTTGACGTTCTGGGCGCTCCAGTCCAGCAGGACCTTCTCCTCACTGGTCCCGGTGGGCACGGCGATGGTCCTGCCCGCCACGTCCTCGGGGCCGGTGACGCGCCATGTCGCGCCCTTCTTGGCCTCGAACGCCTGTGCGTCCTTGCGGTAGGTGGCCATGTCGTACTTCTGCTTGCGCAGTTCGGTGACGGTGATGTTGGAGACGCCGACGTCGTACTTGCCGCTGTCCAGACCGACGAAGATCTGCTCGAAGGAGACCGGGTTGTAGTGCACCTTGAGGCCGAACACCGAGGCGATCGCGTACGCCATGTCCGTTTCCACGCCGATGAGGGTCTTGTTGTCCGTGGCGAAGAAGGTGAGTGGTGCGGTGCTTCCCTTGGAGTTGCCGATTTCGAGGGTGCCCCGGGACCGGACGGCCGCGGGCACTTCAGCGGCGATGGAGGCGACCTTGGGTGCCGAGTAGCGGTTCTGGTCGGGGCCGGTGTTGAAGCGCTCCTTGGACGCCGGTCCGGATGCGTCCTTGGCCGGGCCGCCGCAGGCGCTCAGGGTGAGCGCGGCGGCGATGGCCAGGGTGAGCGCGGTGAGCTTGGGGCGGATGAGTACGGACATGGTGGTCCTGTCTTTCGGAAGAAGCGGGGTCGGAGGACCTTGGAGGCGGGGTCAGAGGACCTTGGAGAGGAAGGTGCGGGTGCGCTCGTACCGGGGGGAGTCGAGCACGTCGGCCGGTGTCCCCTGCTCGACGATCCGGCCGTCGTCCATGAAGACCACGGTGTCGGCGACCTCTCGGGCGAAGCCGATCTCATGGGTGACGACGATCATGGTGGTGCCGGCGCGTGCCAGATCCTTGATCACATCCAGCACCTCACCGACCAGCTCCGGGTCGAGGGCGGAGGTGGGCTCGTCGAAGAGCAGCACCTTGGGTTCCAGGGCGAGCGCGCGAGCGATGGCGATGCGCTGCTGCTGGCCGCCGGACAGCTGCCCGGGCTAGGCGGTCGCCTTGTCGCGCAGGCCGACGCGCTCCAGCAGCCGCTCGGCGCGTTCCTGGGCCCGGGCACGGGGCACCCCCAGCGCGGAGACGGGTGCCTCGACCAGGTTGTCCTCCACCGTGAGATGCGGGAAGAGGTTGAAGTTCTGGAAGACGAAGCCGATGTGGGTGCGCTGACGCAGCACCTCGCGCTCGCGCAGCTCGTGCAGCCTGTCGCCGGCCCGCCGGTAGCCGATCAGTTCGCCGTCGATGGTGACGGTGCCGCGCTTGACCTTCTCCAGGTGGTTGATGCACCGCAGCAGGGTGGACTTGCCGGATCCGGATGGGCCCAGCACAACGGTCACCTCGCCGACGCGGACCTGGAGATCGACGCCCTTGAGCACCTCGACCAGGCCGTAGTTCTTGTGGACGCCGCGTATGTCGACGACCACCCGGGCGGGATCGGCCGCGGCCTCGCGGGAACGGCGGCCGGCGGAGGGCGATGTCGTGGTCACCGCTGGGTCCCTTCATCCGCGGCAGCCGCGCGGAGGTTGCGAATGGCGAGGCGCACCCGCTCGACAGGGGTCGGCGGCAGCGCCCGCGTCGTGCCCTTGGCGAAGCGCCGCTCGACGTAGTACTGGAAGATCGAGAGGAGGGTGGTCAGCAGGACGTACCAGGCGGTCGCGACGAGCAGCATGGGCACGATGCGGGAAGTGCGCCCGTAGATGACCTGGACGGTGTAGAAGAGCTCCATGATCGCCATCACGGAGACGATCGAGGTGTTCTTGAACAGCGAGATCAGCTGGTTGGCCGCGTTGGGCGCGATGGTCCGCATGGCTTGCGGCAACACGATGCGCATGAGCTGACGGCGCCTGGGGATCCCCAGCGCGGCGGCGGCTTCCAGCTGGCCATGGCTGACGGACAGCACCCCCGCACGGACGATCTCCGAGGCGAAGGCGGCCTCGTTGACCGAGAGCGCGATGACGGCCGCGCTCACCGAGCTGACCAGATTGGTGGTGCTGAAGGAGAAGAACTCCGGTCCGAACGGCACCCCGATGCTCAGGCGCGAGTACAGGTAGGAGATGTTGAACCAGAAGAGCACCTGCACCAGCAGCGGCACGGAGCGCACGACCCAGACGTAGCCGTAGGCGATCACCCGGAGCAGGGGGTTGGCGGAGAGCCGCATGAAGGCCAGCACCATTCCGCCCACGAAACCCGCCAACGCGGCGTAGAAGGTGAGCTCGATGGTCACCCATACGCCGTGCAGAACGCTGCGGTCGAAGAAGTACTGCCGGAAGGTCGCCCACTCCAGGCCGGGGTTGGTGGCCAGGGCGTGCACCAACTGCGCCACCAGGACGAGGGCGATGGCCACGGCCACCCAGCGGCCGGGGTGCCGGACGGGGACGATCTTGGGGGCTCTGGGCTGCTCGGCACCGCTGCCCGGTGGTGCGAGCGCGGCTCTGCCGTCAGTGGCAGCGGTCATGATGACGTCTCCGATTCAGCGGTTTCAGCGGTGAGTTCGGGGAGCCCGGACGGGCGGAGCAAGCGGTGGAACACGGTGCGCGTCGCCTGCCGGACGGACGAGGACATCAAGCGGCCCAGCCGTCGAGGAGCTCGGCCATGGTCGACAGTCCGCTGCGCAGGTGTTCCTCCGCGATGGCGAAACTCAGCCGCAGATGTCCGGGAGCCCCGAAAGAGGCACCGGGCACCGTGATGACGCCGGAGTCCAGGAGGCGGTCCGCCAGGGTGACGTCGTCGGGGGCGAACCCGCGGATGTCGGGGAAGACGTAGAACGCGCCGTGGGGAGGCGTCCGGAACAGCCCGAGAGGTTCCAGGACGGCCTGGCACGCCTTCAGCCGGTCGCCGAGGATCGCCCGGAATCCGGCCGTCACATCCGGGCCGGTCAGGGCGGCCAGCGCGGCCGCCTGCGCGATGCGGCTGACGTTCGAGGTGGTGTGGGACTGGACGGCGGCAGCCGCGTCGATGACCTGCTTCGGGCCCGACATCCAGCCCACCCGCCAGCCCGTCATGGCGTAGGACTTGGACACACTGCCGACCGTGATGAGCCGGTCGCTCACCCCGGGTGCGACCTGGCCTGGTGCGGGGACGGGCCGGAAGCCGAGGTCGACGTAGGTCTCGTCCGAGACGATCCAGACGCCGTGGGTCGCCGCCCAGGTCAGGAGCGCACGCAGCTCCGACGCGTCGTAGACCAGTCCCGTCGGGTTGTTCGGCGAGCACAGCACCATCGCCCGGGTGGACGGGGTCCGGGCCGCCTCCAGGTGGTCCGGGGTGATCTTCAGCTCGCCGTCGGACGGCTGGACGATCACCGGGCTGGCGCCCGCCAGCCGGACCGAGGACGGGAAGGTCACCCAGTACGGCGCGGGGATCAGGACCTCGTCCCCGGGCTCGAGCAGCGCCATGAACGTGTTGAACAACGCCTGTTTCGCACCATGGGTGACCAGCACGCTGGAGCCGTCGAGGGGTGTCGTGGCCCTTGGGGTGAGCCGGTCGGCGATCGCCTGACGCAGTCGGGTCTCGCCGCCGGTCGGCCCGTAGTGGTGGTTCTCCGGCCTGCGCGCGGCGTCGATGGCCGCGGAGACGATGTGGGCGGGGGTCGGCAGGTCGAGTTCGCCTGCGGAGAAGTCGAAGACCTGGACGCCCGCACGGCGCAGTCTCGCGGCGCGTTGGCGCAACGTGGCGGTCGGCGACATGGTGATCACGGGGGTTGTTCCTCGTTTCCGGAGTTGATCGGCCGCCCGGAGGCGGCGGACGCAAGGCCCTGGTGCGGGGTCTTGGTGCCGCGCCGATGTCGATGGGCCCGGCAGGCCACCTGGAATGTGCAGTGACCCTCCGCGCTCATGGGGTCACTTCGGGTCGGTGTCGCTGTCCCGTGCGGCCGCTCGGCGCAGGGGTGTTCGCATACCTGCCGACCCGCGTCGGTGGTGTCAGGCTCGGAGTCGTGGGTGGCGCGCGAGCCAAGCTGGGGTTACCGAAGGATGAACTATCCAGATACAGCTTAGAACTCAGGATGGATCATCTATCCCGTGCTAGTCTCCTGCTCGCATCGACAGTCGATCCGTGTATGGCGAGCGAAGTGAGGTTCCGTGGTTGCGGCCAAGTCGTCCCTGGTGAGCGGTGAATTCGTCACTCGTGCCCAAGCCGCGCTGCCCGGCCTGGGCGCGACGGACAAGCGGTTCATCGAGCTGATCCTCAGCGACCCCGAAGCGGTGGTGCGCGGCTCGGTGACCGAGCTCGCCCAGAGGGCCGGTGTCGCGCAGTCCTCGGCGGTCCGTGCCTGCCAGCGCATCGGGTACCGGGGCTACCAGGACGTCAAGCTCGCCATCACCCGCGACCTCGCCCAGCAGGGCGAGGAGGAGCAGGAACTCGCTCACGAGGAGGGGATAGACGGCCAGACGCCTGCCGGTGACATCCTCGACCGCGTCCTGCGCCGCAGCGGCAGGGCCCTGGTCGACGCGGCACAGACCGTCGACCCCGAGTCGCTGTCACTCACCATCGACCGCATCGCTGCGGCCGGCCGTGTCCTCGTCATCGGCAACGGCACCTCCGCGGCGCCGGCCCATGACGCCGCCTACCGGCTCTCCGCGCTCGGCCTCGTCACGATGTTTCCCACCGATGTCATGGCCCAGCACCTGGCCGCTCGGCACCTGGACGAGTCCTGTGTGTGCCTCGTCGTCAGCCACACCGGTGCCAGCCGCGAGTCGCTGCGGGCCGCGGAGGCGGCGCGGACGGCAGGCGCCTTCACCGTCGCCATCACCAGCTTCACCAACTCGCCCCTGACCCGCGTCGTGGACACCGCGCTGATCGCGGGAGGGCCCGAATACGGCTTCCGCCTCGAAGCGATGGCCAGCCGCCTCGCCCACCTGGGGATCGTCGACGCTCTCTTCGTCGGCATCGCGGTCCGCCGTCCCCAGGCATCGACCAAAGCGCTCGACGTGATGGCCGACACCACGATCGAACACTCCCTGTAGAAGGAACACACCCAGTGCCCCACCACGACCACTCCCCAGTGATCGACCTGGCCGTCCTCGACATGGCCGGCACCACCATCGCCGACAACGGCATCGTCGAACGGGCCGTGGACGAAGCCCTGTTCCTCGCGGGTCTCGATGCGATCACCCCGGAAGCGCTCCGGCCCCTGCGCGGCATGGCGAAGACCGACATGTTCAACCGCTTGGCGCCCGATCCGCACAAGGCCTCGGAAGCCCACCAGAACTTCGTGGACCTCATGCTCAAGGCGGTGCTCGCCGGTGAGCTGCCCGCCAGGGACGGCGCCGAGGAAGTCCTCGTCGCCCTGCGAGAACGCGGGGTCAAGACCTGTCTCATGACCGGTTTCGACCTCGCGGTCCAGGGTGCGCTCCTCGACACGCTCGGCTGGCGCGACCTCGTCGACCTCACCGTTGCCCAGTCCGGAACACTCCGTGGCCGCCCCTACCCCGACATGATCCTCACCGCGGTCATCAGCCTCGGGATCGACGCGGTGCAGCGCGTCCTCGTCGCCGGCGACACGGCCAACGACCTGCTCGCCGGTACACGCTCCGGAGCCGGACATGTCATCGGAGTCCTCGGTGGAGCACACCAGAGGGAGCAGCTCGAGGCCGCACCGCACACCGCTATCGCCGACAACCTGGGAGAAGTGCTCGTGAACTTCGACTAGAGCGGGTCGCGGAAGGCCGATGCGCAGAAGGCGGACACTACGACGTGCCCCGCGCCGCCCGGGCCAGCGCGCCGAGGCGCAGGTCACGGGTGCGGCTCTGGTGCGCGATCATGCGGTCGCGCGCGGCGGACGCGTCGCGGTGTCGTACCGCGTCCAGGATCCCCGCGTGCTCCGTGAGGATCTGCTCGAGGTTGTCGGGCAGGTCGGTGGCCGAAGAGGTGTGTGCGTCGTACGTCTTCAACTGGGCGTCCAGACGGTCCATCAGTTCGGAGATGGTGGGGTTGTGCCCGGCCTCGCGCAGCACCACGTGCCATTCGCTGTTGAGGTCCCGCAGTTCGGCGGGATCGGTGGTGTCCGCCGTGCTTTCGTGGACGTGGACGAGACGGGCGAGGTCGAGTTCCGTCCGTCGCATGGCGGCGGCCTGCGCGATCGTCGACTCGAGCGCGATGCGCGCCTCGCAGATCTCCAGGATCTCCTCCGGGGTACGGGTACGGACCACGTAGCCGCGAGTCGCCTGCTCGACCAGCCCGTCCTGCTCAAGCCTGATCAGAGCCTCCCGCACCGGGGTGCGCGAGACGTTGTACTCGGCGCTCAGAGCCGATGGGATCAGAACGGTCCCCGGTCCCGCCTGCCCATTGACGATGCGCTGCCGGATGCGGGCGTAGTGGCTGATGGTGCGTCCATCGTCCTGTGAAGCGGTCACGTCCTCTTCCTTGTCATCTCGTCCACCACTCGATACAAGTGTATACAGATGTTTGCACATAGATGCAGCTGTGGTTATGATCCCCCCAAGTGCTCCGCAAGGCTCGGAGCGCACGGCAGACGGCCGACCTCCATGTCCAGGGGAGTTCCAGATGCATCGCGATGCCCAGTCACGGCGGGGTCCTGCCCGCCTGGCCGTCGTGATCGCCTTCCCGTGGCGGACCAAGTTGACGTGCCGTCGGCACATCGACCTCATGCGCAGCTCCAGCGCGCGCTGTCGCTGATCTTGATCACTTCGTAGCTTCACGTCCGGCGAGCCCGGCTCTCACACGTGAGCGTTTCCCAAGCACGTCGCCTTCGGCCCAGCCCGGGCGATGTGTCCCTCACGCCACCCGCCGCGCGCGGGAACCCTCCCACGGCCTCACACTCGGTTCGGCTCCCGCGCCGACTCCTGTGCGGGTGAGGACCGAGGCGATCATTCCTGAAGGGGAGATCCATGCCCGAGCGGCAACTGCTCACAAAAGAAGGGGGTCGGCTCCCTTCCGAGCCGGTGGGGAGCACCGGATCCGAAGCGGGGCGCGGGCCGGTGCCACCCTCGTCCCGATCCGCTGTCCCGCGCCGGATCGTCAGCCGACTACCCGCCCTCGGTCGTGCGGTCGGCCCCTGGGCCGTACCGCTGCTGGCTCTCGTGGTCTGGCAGGTCACCGCTCGGAACGGCGTCCTCCCGCCCTCCGTACTGCCCGCCCCCGAGGTGGTGGTACGGGCAGGTTCCGATCTCGCCGCCACCGGCGAACTCGAGCGGCACATCCTCGCCAGCCTGCGTCGCATCGCGCAGGGGTTCGGGCTGGGCGCGGTCACCGGTCTCATGCTCGGGTTTCTGGTGGGCATGTCGAAAATCGCGGACATACTTCTGGACCGCTCACTACAGATGGTCCGCACCATCCCGCACCTGGCACTGGTGCCCCTGATGATCGCCTGGTTCGGCATCGGCGAGGAGCCCAAGATCCTTCTCGTGGCGCTGGGCACGTTCTTTCCCATCTACCTGAACACCGTCACCGGCATCCGCGGGGTGGACCCCAAACTGCTCCAGCTCGGCCGTTCCTACGGACTGGGGCGATGGGCCCTGGTCCGGGAGATCGCGGTGCCCGGGGCGATGCCCACCATTCTGGCCGGCATCCGGTACTCCCTGGGCGTCGCCTGGATCACGCTCGTGATCGCCGAGACCATCTCGGCCAGTGACGGAATCGGCTACCTCGCCCAGGACGCGCGCCAGATGCTCCGCACCGATCAGATCGTGCTCGCCATCGTCTTGTACGCCTGCGCCGGCCTGCTCGCCGACCTCCTCACCCGGCTCATCGAACGAAGGATCCTGCGATGGCACCCCAGCTACCGCCGCCCGTCCCCGTGACCCGTCCGCAGGCTTCCCAGGGCGCCGGGCTTTCGCTTGACGCCGTGGGTCGGCGGTACGGCGACCGTTGGATTCTGCGGAACCTCGACCTGGAGATCGAGTCCGGCTCCTTCGTCTCCTTCCTCGGCCCCAGCGGCGTGGGCAAGAGCACACTGCTGCGGATCATCGCCGGACTCGAGCAGCCGAGCACAGGCGGTGTCACCCTGCGCGGAAGCGGACCGGGGCCCGTCACGGCCCGCATGATGTTCCAGGAGGACCGTCTGCTGCCCTGGCGCAGCGTCGAGGACAACGTCCGGCTGGGCGTCAACGGCCGTAGGGACGAGGCGCGTGCGCTGCTGCGAGCCGTGGGCCTGGACGGCCGGGGAAGCGCCTGGCCGACCGAACTGTCCGGAGGGCAGAAGCAGCGAGTCGCCCTCGCCCGCGCCCTGCTGCACCACCCCGAACTCCTGCTGCTGGACGAACCGTTCGGTGCCCTGGACGCCATCACGCGGATCAAGATGCAGCAACTCGTGGAACGGCTCTGGCTGGACCAGCCGCGCACCGTCCTGCTCGTCACCCATGACGTGGAGGAAGCGCTGGTGCTCTCCGACCGCGTACTGGTCCTGGCGGCCGGCTCGCTCGGACGAGACCTGAGGGTCGACCTTCCCCGCGGGGACCGGCGCGGGCACCCGGACCTCGTGGCCTGGAAGGAGGAGATCCTCCAGGACCTGCTCGAACCCGCGTCCGCCGGAACCGAAGCCGCCTGAATCAGCCCGGACACCGGCCGCGGACCGACCGTCCCCGGCCCACCCTCGTACCCCCTCATCCGCCACCCCGCGGAATGCCAAGGACCTCACCATGCCCAGACTCCGCCGTATCACCTCCCGCTCTGCCATCCCCACGACTCCTGCCGACGGGCTCTCCCGCCGTGGACTCCTCGCCCTTGGAGGCCTCGCCGCCCTCACCCCCGCCCTCGCGGCCTGCGGTGCGGACAAGACAGCCGGACCGGAGACCAAGCCGCTCGCGGACGGAGTGCCCCAAAAGCTCCGCTTCGCGGTCATCGGAAGCGGCAAGACCGGCATACCCGCGACCCTCCGCTACAAGATGAACGGCGTGAACCTCGGCAGGACTCTCGGCGGCACGACCGTCTCCTGGCCGTCCGGGTTCACCGCCTCCCTGCCCGTCATGGAGGCCTTCAAGGCCGGAAGCGTCGACTTCTCCTTCGCCACCGCCACCGCCGTCGCCTACGCGGTCGGCGGTGACGTCCCGATCGTGCCGCTCGCCGCCTACCCGCTGCCCGGCACCGAGGTGGAGATCCTCGTGCCGCGCGGCTCGGCCATCCACGGCGCCGCGGACCTCAAGGGCAAGCGGATCGCCGACCAGAAGGGCACGACCGGCACCTACAGCCTCATCAAGTACCTGGAGACCGCCGGATTGCGGCTGGACGACATCGACTACGTCAACCTGCCCGCCGCCGATGCCGAGTCCGCGTTCGCCAACGGCAAGGTCGACGCCTGGATCAGCTGGCAGCCCGCGATCGGCCTGGCCAGGACCCGGCACAAGGCGCGCAGCCTGCCCGGGGTCAAGACGTACGACTACAGCTTCTACGTGGCCAGTGAGTCGTTTGTGAAGGACTATCCCGAAGCGGTGGCGAAGACCGTGCGCGCCGTCCGTGACGCGCAGCGGAGCATCAACCGGTCGCCCGAGCAGAGCGTCGAGTTCTTCGACCGCATCGGCGGCTTCGGCTCGACGGATGTGGAGCGCGCCGTCTACCTGGAGCTGACCCGCAAGAAGCTCCTGTCCGACTCGAACGCCGATGCCCTCGCGGCGGTCGACGGCAAGGCGATCGAGAGCACCCAGGATCTCGCCGACAACTTCCACGCCCTGGGCGTCTACCCGTCCAAGATCGATGTGGCCGGATTCCTGCGGGACAGCCGCTTCGATTCCATCAGGAAGACGGTCGCCGCCGAACTGGGGAAGTGACCTCGGCACCGATCTCGGACAGTCCACGGCCGCGTAACTCTCAGGCAGAAAGACCCCGATGAACAGCTCCCGGAACCACACGAACCACATGCATCTGGCCGCCTTCGTGACCGCGGGTCCCGGTCGGCCGGGCGGCTGGCGCCACCCGGGTGCCGACCGGAACTGGCTGTCCGCGTCCCATTACCAACACATCGGCAGGGTGCTCGAAGAGGGCAAGTTCGACCTGATGTTCTTCGCGGACATCCTGTCCGTACCGGACCGCCTCGGCAACAGCATGGACAGCCAGCTCCGGTACGGATCGCTCGGGTCCCTGCGCCTCGACCCCACCCCCATCCTGGCGTCGATCGCGGCCGTCACCGACCACATCGGCCTGGCCGCCACCGTGTCCACCAGTTATCTGGAACCCTTCCCGGTGGCACGTTCGTTCGCCACGACCGATCACCTCAGTGACGGCCGGGCTGCTTGGAACGTGGTCACCTCCTTCCAGGACTCCGAAGCGCGCAACTTCGGCAACGACCGGCACATCGACCGGGACAAGCGCTACGAGCGGGCCGATGAGTTCCTCGAAGTGGCCTGCAAGCTCTGGGACAGCTGGGAGGACGACGCTCTCGTCCTCGACCCGGACACCCCGCTGTTCGCCGAACCCGAGCGCGTGCGCCACATCGACCATGAGGGGGAGTGGTTCAGTGTCCGGGGCCCGCTCAACGTGGCGCGTCCGCCGCAGGGCTATCCGGTGATCATCCAGGCCGGCGCCTCGCCCAAGGGGCGTGACTTCGCGGCCCGCTGGTCGGACGTCATCTTCTGTAGCCACGCCTCGCTCGAGTCGGCCCGTGAGTTCTACCAGGACATCAAGGGCCGCGCCGAGCGCCATGGCCGTCGCCCCGAGGACGTCAAGATCCTGCCGATGGCGACCCCCGTCATCGGCCCCAGCACCGAGGCGGCACAGCGGTCCGCGGATGAACTGGCCGACCTGGTACCGCCGCTGGCGGGGCTGTCGACTCTGTCCTACCACTTGGACGTCGACCTCTCGGGTCTCCCGCTCGACGAGCCGCTGCCCGATGTGGATGTTCCCGGTGTCCAGGGCCACTACAAGGAGGTCGTGGAGATGACCCGGCGCGAGGGCCTGACGCTGCGGGAACTGGGCAAGCGCTATGGCGGCCGCGTCGAGGGCACGTTCGTCGGAACCGCAGCCGAGGTCGCCGACGGCATGGAGCGATGGTTCACCGAAGGCGCCTGCGACGGTTTCACCCTGGGTGCCGTCCACACGCCGGGCGCCTTCGAGGACTTCGTCCGTCAGGTGGTGCCGGAACTCCAGCGTCGGGGCGTGTTCCGGACCGAGTACGAAGGCCGGACGCTGCGCGACAACCTGGGCCTGGAGCGCCCAGCGGCCGGAGCGTGGCGCAGCCGCCGGCACGGCGTATGACCCGCGACCGGTGTGGGCGCGATCCCCGAGTCGCGCCCGCCCAGCCTCTCTTCGACGACCGGACGACCAAAGGGAAGACCACGGACGATGACGACCGCAGGCCAGACCACAAGCATCAGCGGCCGCACCACGGACACCCTGGGCCGGTTCCTGGTGACCGCACGGGGCAACCACTTCGTCTCCGACGCGCGAACCGGGCCGGGGGAGGCGGTCCAGGCGGGGGAGCTGTTGCTGGCATCGCTCGCGTCCTGCTCCCTGAGCAACATCCAACTCCACGCACGGGAACGGGCATCGGGTTTGACCGGCGGGCAGGCTCAGGTCAGCTACGAACGCGATCCCGAGGACCCCACCCGGTATGCCCGCATCCGCCTCGAACTGCGGCTGAGCGGAGTCACCCAGGAGGAGGCGGAGGCCTTGACCGGGCTCTTCACCGACAGCTGTCCCATCTACAACACGCTGCGGCGGGGCGGAAACGTCCAGATCGCCGTCCGCACCGAAGCGCCCGCCCCCGCCTCCTCCGTTCCCACGGGACGAGCGCCGGCGGTGTGACCTCGCGCGTCAACCTGGAGAGTCCTTCATGGCTGCCATTCTGTCCGTCTCGGGAAGCCCGTCCGCCGTCTCACGCACGGCTCATCTGCTTCGCCACGTGACGAGTCGACTCACGCGCCACGGCCACGACGTGGCCACCTTGAACGTCCGGACGCTGCCGGCCGACGCGCTTCTCGGCGCCGACTTCCACCACCCGGCGATCGTCGAGGCGGCGGCCCGGTTCGAGCATGCGGACGGGGTGGTGATCGGCACTCCCGTCTACAAGGCCGCTTACAGCGGTCTGCTGAAGGCCCTACTCGATCTCCTCCCGCAGTACGCACTCGCCGGCAAGACCGTGTTGCCCCTCGCCACCGGCGGCAGCACCGCCCACGTCCTGGCCATCGACTATGCGTTGCGCCCCGTCCTGAGCTCCATGGGGGCCGCGCACATCGTGCAGGGGCGGTTCACTCTGGACAGGGACATCGCCGTCGGTGACGAGCGCGCCGATATCGATCCGGCGGCGGCCGACGCACTGGACCGGGTCACCGACACTTTCTCAACCGCGCTGCCCGGCCCCGCGAACATCCTTGCCTCTACGGCATGACGCCCGCGCAGGTCATGGCCTGCGTTATGGTGCCGCGACCATGCTCGACTGCGACGACCAGGGTGGCCCGGGGACCGGTATCCGCGGGGACCTTCTTACCCGACCTCGGAGGTACCACAGCGATGACGCCGACCGCTCCCACGGGCGTCGTCGCGGCGCTGGACAGCCGGAATCCGACGGCGGTGCTACAGCCACGCGCGGAGGCGGCCCGGCAGCGGGCGGATGTCGACTTCGGCTCCGGCGCGGGCGCGCTCGCAGCGTCGACGGTCGGCACGATGCTGGTCTCCCGGCGGCTGCGGCGGCAGACGCACGGGCTGGGGCCGACGGAAATGACACGGATGTACGAGCACCATGATGCGGTGCTGCACGCGGTCCGGGCGGGCGTGCTCATCATCGGAGCCGACGGGCGGCTGCTGCTGGTCAACGACGATGCACGGCGACTGTTCGATCTGCCGACCGACGCGGAGCGCCGGTATGTGGACGACATAGGTCTGGACAGCAAGACGGTGCGGCTGCCGGCATCGGCAGACCCGGTCACGGATGGGAAGATCGGGACCACACTGGACGTCGTCCGCACCGCACAGGAACTGACAGAGGTGGCGGTGCCACGGTTCGCCGACGTCGTCGCCGTGGATCTTCTGGACGCGGTGGTACAGGGGGAAGAACCGGCCCGGGAGCCGTGGGGGCAGATGCGGCACACGGCGATCAGCGGTCATCGCGACGGGTTGCCCCTGTATCCGGAGGGTGAGTTGATCACGTTCCGGCCGGGAACACCACAGGCCCGGGCGCTGGAGACGGGGCGGGCGCTGGTCGATGCGGACCTGCTGGGGACCGGAGAGTGGCGGGAGCAGGATCCCGACCGGGCCCGAAGGATGCTGGTGGTCGGCCACGGTCTGCATGCGGCGGCGACCATGGGACGGTTGCGCACCGCGATCCACAACTCGTCTGCCCTGGATCTGTCGGCCGACGAACTTCTGGGCTATCTGGATGAGCTGGTGACCCACATGGACGCCGACGAAAGCGAAGAAGAGGCCGAGCATGAGGTCACTGGAGCCACCTGTCTGTACGCGATCTACGACGCGGTCTCCGGAACGTGCACCATCGCCCGTGCCGGCCACCTGGGCCCGGCCCTGGTCCACCCCAACGGCGCCGTCTCGTTCCCCGACACCCCGGTCTCACCGCCCCTGGGCCTCGGTGGCGGTCTCCCGGTCGAAACCGCCACCCTGCACCTGCCGGAGGGCAGCCGACTGGCCCTGTTCACCGACGGATTGATCGAGGACCGCCATCGGGACCTCGACACAGGCCTGGAGCTTCTGCGAGACGTCCTTGCCCAAACCCACCGAACCCCGGAACAGACCTGCCAGGCGGCATTTGAACTGGGCTTCACCAGCGAACCGATCACCAGCGAACTGATCACCACCGAACTGATCACCAGCGAACTGGTCGCCAACGCCATCCGGTACGGCACACAACCCGCCCGGCTGCGCCTGCTGCACGACCGCACCCTCATCTGCGAGGTCGCGGACGGCTCCAGCACCTCGCCGCACCTGCGCCGGGCGGCCACGACCGACGAGGGCGGGCGAGCCCTGTTCCTGGTCGCCCAGTTCGCCCAGCGCTGGGGGACCCGCTACACGGCCCGCGGCAAAATCATCTGGACCGAACAGTCCCTCCACGACGACGGCGCGGCCCCCACCACCGCGCTGACCGGCGCCCTCCTGGACCAATGGGAAGAGTGAACGACCCCCAGCGGCCCCGCTTGGGCGAGGCACCGGTCGGCGGTGACTGTCAGCCGAACCAGGTGGCCTGGAGCACCACGATGCGCTCGCCGCGCACGTCGGTGAGATAGGTGAGCATGAGATGGCCCCGGGCCTCGGTGCGCAGCCCGGGGCTGGAACCGGTGTACGAGGCGCCTTCGAGGAAAACCATGGACTCCCGCACGGCGATCTCCTGCGCCAGCTGCTCGGCCTCGGCGCGTGCCTCGGGTGGCAGCTCATTAAGAAGATCGTCCGGGTCGGATTCCCAGTGCCAGTCAGCCACCAGCGACCTCTCGGTGCGCAGCCCGTACGATCTCCCCCGCCTCGCGGATGGCGCGGGCCCGCACGTCCGCGTCCTCGCTGTCCATGGCGGCCTCGGCCGCGTGCAGCCGGTCGGCTGTCCGGGGATGCCGTTCGATCTCCACGGTCACCCCCCACTGGCGGTAGAACATCCGGATCGGCACGACACTGTCCTCCTCGCCCGCCCGGATGAACGCCTTCTGCATGTCTTCGAAGAACTCCGGCAAGCGGGAAGGTGCCACTGCGGCCACGGCCTGGCGCAACGCGGGAAGGGTGAGGGCAGGCATGGGGATCAGCGGACCGTCGTTCTCTGTACGTGGCACTGTCATGGTCAGCCCCTTCCCTCGCCCCGTGCAGCTCCCGCGTCAGCCTATCGCTCATCCATATCGCCGGCCGCCGCGCGGGAGACCCCCGTGCCCCGCTGCCCGGTGCCGACGCGCCGTGGACGGCAGGGCAGACTGTCGGCGGGGCCACGCGGTGACGAGGCGCGGCGACGAGACCGGGAGGGGACCGATGACCGACACATCCGCCCACCAGCACTCGGAGGCAGCCGGACCAGTACACGTCACCGTGTGGGAGGACGGTGGAGCGGGCCTCCCATCCGTCGTCCTGGTCCACGGGATTCTCACCTGGGGTGACGACGAGCGATACGGCTTCGCGGCGCAGCGCCCGCTGGCCGACCGGCACCGGCTGCTGGTGATGGACCGCAGAGGTTACGGGCGCAGCCCGGACATCGCGCGCAGCGACTGGTCGATCGATGCCGAGGACATCGTCGGGCTCCTCGGTACCGGGGCCCATCTGGTCGGACACGCGTACGGCGGCGTCAGCGCGATGGCCGCCGCCGTACGCCGTCCCGACCTGGTCCACTCGCTCACCCTGATCCAGCCCGGCGCGCTGCGGCCCGCCGAACGTCACCCGGTCGTCGCCGAGGCGCTGGCGCGGGCCCGCGCGGCCACCGCCGCGCTGCCCGCCGACCTCACGCCCCAGGAGTTCCTGAGCGCGGCTACCGCATCGGTCGGCATGGCGACACCGGAGCCGACGCCGGCGCGGCTGCGCGCCGCGGCCGCCTCGATGGCCGAACGCCCCTGCTGGGACGCGGACATCCCACTCGGACCGCTGGCCGAGGCGCCCTTCCCCAAGCTGATGATCTCCGGTGACTGGGACGGGGCGCCCGAGCAGTACCGAAAGTACGCCGGCGAGCCGCTGATCGCCTGCGCCGACCATGTCGCGGCGGCGATCGGGGCCGACCACCTGATCGTCCCCGGCTACTACCCACACACGCAGCAGCCCGAACAAACCAATGCCGCACTGCGGGAGCTATGGGACCACGCCGAGCGAGCGTGACCGCTTCGTGGAACAGCCGGCCGAGAACACGGAGGGCTCGTGATGAACCACAACCTGGCCGCGCTGACGGCCGCGACCGCCACCAAGCCCATCACGCCTACGTCGGCCTCGAAGCGCTGAAGGTACCGGCCTTGAGCGAATCTCGATCGACGCCTTCTCCCGGGCGGCGGTGACTTCAGCGTGGCGCCCGGGGGCGGCCGGGAGCGGACCTGGACCCGCCGGTTCCGCTGCGTCTAGCCTTGGCCACGACCTGACGTCCCATCATGTGGCATGGGCGGGGCCGTCGTCGTGACCTGTCGTGCTGCCTCGGGCCATATGCCAGGGTGCGTACGGCCGGTGACCGCCGCCGCTCGCCCAGGAAGCGCTCCGTCATGACGACCACCCCCTCCACGGCGCCCGACATCCTCTCCCCGGAGTTCGCGGCGGACCCCTACCCCGCCTACCGGACCATGCGCGAGGACTTTCCGCTGATCCACCACCACACGACCGACGGCTACATCATCTCCCGCTATGAGGATGTCGCCCGGGCCTTCAAGGACCCGGTGTTCACCAGCCACAACTACGACTGGCAGATCGAGCCGGTGCACGGCCGGACCATTCTCCAGATGGACGGGCGTGAGCACTCCGTGCGTCGCGCGCTGGTGGCGCCCGCCTTCCGCGGGAAGGACTTACGGGAGAAGTTCCTGCCCGTCATCGAGCGCAACTCCCGGGACCTCATCGACGCCTTCCGGGACGCGTCCGAAGCCGATCTGGTGGGACAGTACGCGACCCGCTTTCCGATCAACGTGATCGTCGACATGCTCGGGCTGGACCGGGCGGACCACGGCCGGTTCCACGTCTGGTACACCTCGATGATCGACTTCCTGGGCAATCTGAGCCAGGACCCCGAGGTCGCGGCGGCGGGGCTGCGCACCCGGGACGAACTCGCCGCCTACATGATCCCGATCATTCGGGACCGGCGCAGTCACCCGGGCGACGACCTGCTCTCCGTCCTGTGCACCGCCGAGATCGACGGCACGCGGATGAGCGACGAGGACATCAAGGCGTTCGTCAGCCTGCTGCTCGCGGCGGGCGGTGAGACGACGGACAAGGCCATCGCCGGTCTCTTCCGCAATCTGCTGGCCCATCCGGAGCAACTGGCGGCCGTGCGCGAGGACCGTACGCTCATCCCGGCGGCCTTCGCCGAGACGCTGCGCTTCACGCCTCCGGTGCACATGATCTTCCGTCAGCCGCGCGAGGACGTGGAGGTGAGCGGTGGCACGATTCCGTCGGGTGCCACCGTCACCTGTCTGATCGGGGCGGCCAACCGTGACGAGGGCCGTTACGCCGATCCCGACACGTTCAACATCTTCCGCGAGGACCTGACGACCGGCAGCGCCTTCTCGGCCGCCGCGGACCATCTGGCCTTCGCGCTCGGGCGGCACTTCTGCGTGGGGGCGCTGCTGGCGAAGACCGAGGTGGAGGTGGGCGTCAACCACCTGCTGGACGCCTTCCCGACGATGGCCTTCGCCGACGGTGAGGCCCCCACCGAGACAGGGGTGTTCACCCGGGGCCCGGGCTCGCTGCGGGTGCGGTTCACCCAGCGGGCCTAGCCGCGGGCCGGGGATGGGAGCTCCGGGACGGCGGCTCCCGGAGCCGTCCGGGCCAGCGGAAGGCCGTGTGCCCGGTCAGTGCCTGGCCGAGGGCGAGGGTACGCATCTCGGATGTGTGCCGAGGCTTACGCCCATCGGTGAGACGTCATCCATCACAATCGACGGGCGATCACCGCTATCCGTGGAAGTCCGCCGGGGTGGGCAGAACCCGGTCGGCGACGCGCAGCACCGCCGCCAGCGCGGCGGACTGGTTGCCCGAGCGCCAGCCCAGCGCGATCGGCAGCACCGGCACACAGCGCCACGAAGCCGAGGTCCAGTTCCAGCAGCCGGATCTGCTCGCTGAGCGGCGACTGGGCGATGTGCAGCCGCTCGGCTGCCCGCCCGAAGTGCGGTTCCTCGGCGACGACGACGAATCCGGAAAGGTGACGTAGCTCCACACACCCGACCATGCCATCCACACCGCTGCAAGAGAACTGACGCCACATCAAATTGCCGCGGCCGGGACCGGTTCTCTGCAGAATTCATAACACCCCGGGAACACCGGTGTGAAACGAGTGTGAAGAAGGTTTCGGTTGGGCTGTCCCGGCAAGGGGGAGCCCCATGAGTTACCCCCATGACCGCATAGCGGATAACAGTCAGTACAACAGCGATGGAAATCGTCCATACCATGCCGACCCGGTCGGCTATCCCGCCCCCGCCAATCAGCGCCGGGCGGCCAATCGAGGGGGTCTGGGCGCAGACAGGACAGCGCTGGTCATTCACACCGTCGCAGACATTGCCGCGGGTTTTCTGGCGTTGTGGATCCTGCTGTACATGCTCGACGCGAATCAGGCGAATGTCTTCGTCGACTTCGTGCACGGTGTAGCGGACTGGCTCGCCGGCTGGTCGCAGGACATCTTCACGATGGACACGGAATCGGTGCGGGTCTTCTTCAACTACGCACTGCCCGCGGTGATTTACCTGGCGATCGGGCACGGTGCGGCGGCCTGGGTGCGACGGCTCTGACGCGGCAGGCTCGGCGGCCGGTACCCCTCCTCGTGCCGAGGGGTGCCGGCCGCCGTCGTGTTCGGGCGGACCATGCGGCTACCAGCGGCGATGCCCCGCGCGGACGACGTCGGCGCCTGGGGCAGGCAAGGGGCTGGAGGGGGGCGCGGGCGGATAGCGAGTACCCGCCCGCGCCACGCGCCCTGCTGTCCCTGAACCCGGGGGGGACCGGAGATCGACCAGGGAGGGCGCGCGCCGATGACCAATCGGCAGTACTTACAGCGCCGTACCGTAAACGCGTGTTACTCCTGGGCCATTTTCGCCCGGCGCACCCCGTCCGAGCGTGGTCGAGTAACACGATCCGCGCCCCCGGCGCTGTAGGTAATGGAGCCATCAGCGCCGCCGTGGAGTGGTGTGTGGAACCATGCCCCAGCCGCACGCGGCAAATCCCGGAACATCAGCACATGAGAGCCGGAGGTCCACCGAGAGCACACTCAGATAATGTCCGAAATGCAGAGTGGTCGCAAGGCCTTCACATTCGCAGTCACAGCTGATGGGAAATATCGGCTGTGCGCTTTTCGCTGCCCGCCGTAATTGTGTATCGAATTGGAAACACTCCGAGGCGCATGCCCTCCGCCATTTGCGTTTCAGTCGGGTGAGGAATGCACACTGTCGGGCATGCACCCAAGGACAGACAGTAGAAACGCCGACTACGCGCACCCTGGTGGATGGGGAAACGCCGCGCCGGGCGCCGACGGCCCGTACCCACCGGATGACTTCCCGTACGAGGGGCACGGTGGCGGGCACCGCGGCAGACCGCACCGCCGCCGTGGCAGGACGGTCGTACGCGTCCTGGTCGCCGTGGTCCTGGTTCTGCTGGTCGTCTCGGTGGCGACGTACTTCTGGGCCGACTCCCAGCTGCGCAAGGAAGTCGACCTAGGCAAGGTGGTCGACCGCCCCGGCACGGGGGAGGGCACCAACTATCTGATCGTGGGATCCGACAGCCGCGAGGGCATGTCCGACCAGCAGAAGAAGGACCTGCACACGGGCTCCGCCGACGGCAAGCGCACGGACTCGATGATGATCCTGCACGACGGCGCGTCCGGCCCGACACTCATATCGCTTCCGCGCGACTCGAACGTGACCATCCCGAAGTTCCGCGGCTCCCAGTCCGGACGTCTCAAGGGCCCGCTGGGCGACAACAAGCTGAACGCCACGTACTCCATCGACGGCCCACAGCTGCTGGTCCGCACCGTCGAGTACAACACCGGCCTGCACATCGACCACTACGCGGAGGTCGGGTTCTCCGGCTTCGCCAACATCGTGGACTCCATCGGCGGCGTCGACATGAACCTCGACAAGGGCTTCAAGGACAAGTGGTCCGGCGCCGACTTCGAGGCGGGCGAGCAGACGCTGAACGGCCGGCAGGCACTCGCGTTCGTCCGCACCCGGCACGCGTTCGCCACCAGCGACCTGGAGCGCACCAAGAACCAGCAGAAGTTCCTCTCCGCGCTGGCGGACCAGACCGCGACGCCCGGCACGCTCCTGAACCCCTTCAAGCTCTACCCCACCATGGGCGCCGGACTCGACACCCTCATCGTCGACAAGGACATGAACCCCTACTACCTGGCCAAGATGTTCTTCGCCATGCAGGACGTCACCGGCAGCGACGGCAAGTCGATCAACATGCCGATCTCCGGCAGCGTCGGCGGCAACCTCCAGTGGGACAAGGCCAAGGTCAAACAGCTTGTGCAAGAGCTCAGGAACGACGACCCGGTCACCGTGACCGACGCACAGTGATGGGCGATGGGGCAGCGGCCGCTCGATGAGCGGAGTGGGCCGGAGCCGCCGCCGGGCCCTTGACCGGCGGCGGCCCCGGCTCCGGTGCACCGCGGGCCGTCAGCCGCGGAACGGCCCCGTCACCTCGTAGGTGATGCCGCCCGACGAGCTGCCGCTGGTGCCGCGCTGGCTGGAGAAGTACAGCCGCCTGCCGTCCGGTGAGAACGCCGGGCCGGTGATCTCCGAGCCCGACTGGCCGTCGACGCGCAGGAACGGGGCCACCACATCGTCCGGGGTGATCACGCAGATCTCCATGTTCCCGCCGTCCTCGGCCACGTACAGATCGCCGGAGGACGCGCCGGTCACGTTGTCCACACCGGTCAGCGGCGCCGTCCCACCGGTCACCAGCGAATCGTCATAGGCCAGTTCGATCGTCCGGGCGGCAGCGTCGTAACTCCACACCCGGTTGTCGCCCTTGGTGGTGAACCAGCAGGTGTCGTTCGCGTAGTAGCACCCTTCGCCACCGTTGAACCGCTTGGCCCCGGCCACCTGGTTACGGGTGGCGGTGGCGCCGGTCGGGTCCGGCACGGCCGCCCAGGTGACGGGGCCACTGGTGCCGGAACCGGCGACCATGACCTCCAGCCTCCCGGAGGACAGATCACCCCATGTCGTCGGCGTGAAACGGTAGAAGCACCCGTCCGTGACGTCCTCGGTCATATAGACGGTCCGGCGGACGGGATCGGCCGCCGCCGCCTCGTGCTTGAAGCGGCCCATCGCGTCGCGCCGCACCGCGGCCTTCACGCCCCACGGATCGGTCTCGTACACATAGCCCCGGTCGACCTCCTCACAGGACAGCCAGGTGTTCCACGGGGTCTTGCCTCCGGCGCAGTTCTGCCGGGTACCGGAGAGGACGCGGTACGCGCCCGTGACCGCCCCGGCCGAGGAGAACGCCACCGCGCTCGCCCCACCCGACGGGTTGATCTCCGAGTTGGAGACGTAGATCCAGCCGCTGCCGTCGGCGTAACAGGCCCCGCCGTCCGGGGCGTCGTGCCAGGTGTACGAGGTGCCGGCGACCGTCTGCCGGGAACGGGCGATCACCCGGCTGGTGAACCCGGCGGGAAGCCGTACGCCATTGGCGTCCGGCGAACCGAGCGCCCCGTACGGGCCGGCGCCCGGCTGTGCGGGCGCGGCGTACGCGGCGCCGCGCCACAGGGTTCCGCCGAGAGCTGCCGAGGAGCCGCCGATGACGGCGGCACGCAGGAGGGTGCGACGTTTCACTCTGGCTCCAAGGAGTGCCGTGACCATATCCCCGCCGCCGGCCGACGGCGGGGTCCCACGGCCATGGACCCTAGCCAGACGGCCAGTAGGTGGAATTGACAGGGCTTGGACAACACATGACGCGGGCATGGAGTGTCCGGCGGACCTCCCGGCCGAACGTGGCTCTGTCCGCGGTTTTCGTGAATCCCCGGGCCATGGCACGGGCATGATGGCCCGGTGCGGGAAGAATTGATAGTGCGGTTACGCGGGACGTGGCAGCAGACCGAACCACCCGACACGGGGCTGGTCGGTACCGCTCTCGCGCGGTTCGGCGCGGACCTCGTCGAGGTGATGCCGGCCGAGCCGGGCGACCTCCGGATGCTGATCGTGGTGCCGGAGACGGCCGACCTGATCGCCGTCGGCTCTGCGGTGGCGGACGCGCTGGCGCTGCCGTCGCCCCGGATCACCTTCGAGCGCGCGGTCTCCGAGGTCCGGGGCGTCGCCGGGCGCGGCTACTCCTGCTCCTGCGGCGGGGTCGACGGCGATCACACCGCGGAGTGCCCGAGAGCGGCCGGCACATGAGCTGGCGGCCACCCGTTCCGATGGGCTACCTGGACAGCATCCAGGCGGTCGGCGGGTTCGCCGCCCCGCTGCTCGCCGGAGGAAGCTTCACGCTCGCGGTGGTGGCGCTCCAGTCGGCCCCGGGCCCCGCGGCCGTCAGCCGTTGGCCGGACGCCTCCCTGGCTCTGTTCGTCCTGTCCGGTCTGCTCCAGATCGCGACCATTCAGGCGACGGCATGGACCCGACGCTACATGTGCACCCCGGGCGACCTTCTGGAGTGGTTCCCCGGCGAGGAGACCGACGGGGCTCCGAGCCGGTTCCTGACCGGTATGCAGGAGAGCCATCTGCGGCAGGCCCAGCGCTGGGCGAACCTGGCACGCGGCTTCTACCACGCGGGAATCGTCGCGCTGCTCACCGGGCTGTTCGTCATCTGTGTGCCCCGAGGGCAGCCGACCGGCGGCCGCTGGGCGGTCCTCGCCGTCTGTGCGGCCGGCATCGTGGGGGAACTCGCCTGGCTGGTCAGGGCCACCTTTCTCGATCGCGCGATCCGCCGCGACGCCTGGCTCGGCATGGCCGTCCTGCTCGCCATCCTGGTATCGGTGTCCGCGCCCGGCATCTGGTACGGCTGGCCGGTGCGTATCGGGGGCGCCGCCTGCCTTCTGCTGTGCCTCCTGCCGCTCATCCTGCGCCGATCGGTCACCACGGCCTCGGTCACCTCGGCGCTGAGCCTGAGTCTGGGTGTGATCGCCCTGTTCTTCCGTATACCTCAGCCGCTCGTCGTGATAGCGCTGGTGCCGGCGTTCTTTCTCGGAGCCCACGCGTTCGTGGACCTCACCCGCCGTCAGCGCGCTGTGAGCGGGTGACCAGACGTCACCGGAGACGAACTGATGGACACTCACGCGTTACGGGAACTCATCGCCTGCGTGAATCGGGTGACCGAGACCGGCGACACCGGGCTCACCCTCGCGGACGAGATGGCACGGCCCCTCTCGGCTGTCTGGCAGAGCTGGGACGACGCGGACACCGAGTCGTCCCAGGTGCTGGGTGTCTTCCTCTTCTACCGCTATCTCGCGGCGCACGACCGAACCGACATGCTCATGGCCATCCGGACGCTCATGCCCTGTCTGCTGTACGAGGACATGGCCCTGCCGCCCGACATGCTCCCGTTCCTCGCCGACTACGGCGTCTGCGAGGCGGAACGGCTGCGCGAGGACGCCCGCAGCTCACCCGATCCCGCACGTGCCGAGCGTGCGGCGTTCGCCTGGCAACGCATCGTCATGGCGACCGAGGACGGCCATCCGCAGCGCGAGGAGCGGGAGCGGGCCCTGCGGAGGTCGCTGCGGCTGCTGGCCGCCCGGCGCGGCGACACCGCCCACCTCGACCAGGCCGTCGCCGCGGCACGCGCGGGCCTTGTCCCGCAGGGCCACCGGGACCGCCTCGCCACCTGTCATGAGCTCCTCCTGGCGCTGGAAGAACGCTACGAGGCGACGGGGAACGCGGAGGATCACGAGGCGGCGCTCCGGTGCGCGGAGGAACTGGCCGCATACGCACATTCTTCGGCGCGCGACGCCATCGGATGCTCCCTCCTCTTCTCCTTCGGCGAGAAGCTCTATCAGCGGTTCCTGCGCGATCCCGACACCGCGGACCTGCGCCGCGCCATTGGCTTCCTTCAGGATTCGGTCGAGTTCCCCGGCCCGCAGCTGCCGACCCGGCTGCTGGTGCTGTCGCGCGCCCTCAGCCTCTGGTCTGCCACCGCCCGGGACCCCGGCATCGTGACCGAGGCGATCGCCCGGGCCGAGCAGGCCGAGGAGCTGGTCCAGCGGAACCACCAGGACTACCCGCTCATCAAGTGGCAGATCGCCTCGCTGTACTTCGCGCGCTACCACACGACACACTCCGGCGACGACCTCGACCGGGCCGCGGCAGCGATCCTCGAGGCCACCCTGTGCCTGACCCGTGAGCTCCAGATCACCGCTCTCCAGTCCGACATCGCATTCGCCCAGTACGAGCGCACGGAGGACAGCGAGCACCTCTTCACAGTCCTCGCCCTGAGGAAACGCGTACTGCGCAAACTCCCCGAAGATGACAACTTCTCCCGGGCGGAGGCCCTCTACTCACTCAGCCAGGCCCAGCTGCACTGGTACCGGCGGACGGGCTCGCTCGGGGACCTGGACAGCGCGGTCGACAACGGCCGCGCCGCGCTTGACCTCGTGGCCGCGACCGACACGCGTCGCCGCCAGAAGTTCCTGTGCGGGCTCGGCAGAGTCCACATGACGCGCTTCGCCCTGCGCGGTGAGCGAGATGCCCTGCCCGAGGCGATCGACCGGTTCCGGGAAGCCGTCAACGACGCACCCGACCGCTACCTGCCGGTTGCGCTGCTCGCCGCCGCCCTCGGGTACCGGTACGACCTGACGCGGGACATCACCGACCTCGACGAGTCCATCGCCGCGGGCGAACGCGCCTTGGAGCTCGCCCCCGCCCAACAGCGGGCGGGCATCCTGCTCGATCTCAGCGGCGCCCGCCGGCTGCGCTTCGGCGGCACCGGCGACACCACCGATCTCGACCGCGCCAGGGCGGCGCTCGCCGAGGCGCGCGCCCTCCCCGCTCTCTCGGCCAGATACCGGATGCGGATCAGTCTGGAGCAGGCTGAGCTGGCGTCGCTTTCCACGGTGAATCCCGAGGAGAGGCTGTCGGCCTTCGAGGCAGCCGTCGAGCTGCTGTCCGAGGTCGGCCTGAGCAGCCCCCACCACGAGGACCGTGAGTTCATGCTGTCCGTCCACGCCGGCCTGGGCGCGAAGGCAGCCGACGCCGCCGTCGCGGCCAACCGCCCTGATCGGGCCTTGGAACTCCTGGAAAGGGCGCGCGGCATCCTCGCCGACACCATGCCGACGCCGGGATGGCGCGGCACTCGGGCCACCACCGCCCGCCACCTGTGCCGCAACGCCACCCGTGGCCCGATCGTCACGGTCAGTGCGATCGAGACCGGCGGTCTGGCGCTGCTCGTCACTCCGTCGGGTGTCCGCCCCGTCGCCCTGCCCGGCCTCAGGCTCCACAAGGCCAGGGCCCGGCACAAAGCTCTGGAGATGGCCCTCGCCTCGGGCGCCTGTGAGGACGTCCTCGACGTCCTCACCTGGCTCTGGCACACGGTCGCCCGCCCCGTGCTGGAGGCGCTGAAGGCCGCGGGGTGGCAGGGGGCCCGCCTCTGGTGGTGCCCGGTGGGGGTGATGTCGCTCTTCCCCCTGCACGCTGCGGGCGACGGCCACGACGGTGTCATGGACAGAGTGGTGTCCTCGTATCTGCCCACCGTCCGGTCCCTGCCCGCCGAGCGCCGACGCCCCGCCTCCCCGGGCAAGGCCCTCGTGGTGGCCATGAGCAGAACTCCCGGCCAGGCTTCACTGCTGGGTGCCGCATCCGAGGTGAACAGCCTCTCCCGGCTGCTCCCGGCCACGGTCCTGCACAACGAGCAAGCCACCCGCGACGCCGTCCTGACGGCCCTGCCCAGCACCCGGATCATCCATTTCGCCTGCCATGCGCAGGCCGACACCCGTGAACCCACCCGCAGCCGGCTGCTCCTCCATGACCAGCCACTCACCCCGAGAGATCTGCCGTTCGGCCTGGACGCCGACCTCGCCTACCTGTCAGCCTGCGCCACCAGCGATGTCCTCTTCCTCGGCGCCGACGAAGCCATGCACATCACCGGCGCCTTCCACTTGGCGGGCTTCCGCCATGTCATCGGCACCCACTGGCGCATCGCCGACCTGGCGGCGGCCGACATCGCCGACCACTTCTACACCGTCATCGCGGCCCATGGTCCCGACCACGCCGCCCAAGCCCTGCACACGGCCACCGCGGAACTCCGTCGCGCCCACCCCGACAGGCCCGACCTCTGGGCCTCCCACCTTCATGTAGGCCCCTGACACCGAACCGGGTGCAGTCTGCCCTGCCCCGCTTCGCCGGCTCACCGGGGTGAGTCGCGGCCATACATCGGTTGGTTGGCGTCCTCCATCGCCTCGATGTCGCTGAGCGGCCTCAACTCACCTGCGGATATGGGCTCTTCTGAATTCTGATACGTCGGAGGTCTTCCCCTGGACCTCATCGGCCTGCACCATGCCGGGTAGTTCACCACCGGATATGGGAGGCACATACGTGACCCCGACAACAGGGAACGGGATCTCTCGAAGAGGAGTGATCGGCTCGGCGGCCGTAGCCGGCTCGGCGGTCGCGCTCGGTGCCGGAGGGCCGCTGACGGGTTCCGGTACCGCCTGGGCCGCGCCCCGGGAGCCCGGCGGGTCGGGGAGCCTGGCCGAACGGCTGGCCAGGGCCGCGGCGCCGCGCTGGCGGCGGATGCCCGGCGACTGGAAGGACGGTCCCTTCCTGGCCAACGGTCTGCTCGGGGTGAGCGTCTACCGGGGCGCCACGGCCAACTCCGTGAAGGTGATGGTCAGCCACAATCAGGTACAGGACCAGCGGCCCCAGTGGGCCGCCACGTACGGCTACTCACGGCTGCCCATAGGGCATTTCGACCTCACGTTGGCAGGCGAGGTGACAGGGATCGACTGGACCCTCGACCTGTGGGACGCCGAGCTGCGCGGCACCGTCACCACCACCCGGGGCAGCGTCCGCTTCTCGATGCTGGTGCACAACGCCCGTACCGCGCTGCTGATCTCCACCCACCCCAGCGCGGGGGAGGAGAGCGCGGCCTGGTCGTTCACATGGATGTCCGCCACCTCGCCCCGGACGAAGGGCAAGCCCGCCGACTACACCGGCAACCCCGACCCCCGCACCGGCTCCACGGGCGACACCCATTACGTCGAACAGCCGTTGATCGCCGGTGGCGGGTGGACCACCGCCTGGCGCGAACGCCGAGTCGGCACCGGCAGGCTGCTCGCCGCGCATATCGTCTACCGCCACCCCGGCGACCTCTCGCGCACCACCGAACTCGCCGTGGCCGAGGTGGCGCGTACCCTGGCCGAGGATCCGGACGACCTGGTGCGCGAGCACCGCGGCTGGTGGAACCGCTTCTACGAGCGCAGCCTGCTCTCCGTGCCCGACAAGCGGATTCAGGACTTCTACTGGATCCAGCTCTACAAGGCCGCCTGCGCCACCCGCGCCGACGGGCCCTCGATGTCCGAGTGGGGACCCTGGTACCCGGAGACGGGCGGCAGCTGGACCGCGGTGTGGTGGAACCTCAACGTCCAGATCGCCACCTGGCTGATCCAGGGCTCCAACCACCTCGAACTCGACTCCGTCACCTCCACCTTCAAGAGCTTCGAGAAGAACCTGCCGCTGTCCCTCCCGCCCGAGATCCCGAACGAAGAGATCTACGCCCTGTCCCACCCCTCCGACTGGACGCTGCGCCCCGGCGCGCACACCGTCGGCGTCCCCGGTACCTCCACCAAGACCGACAACAACGGCAATCTCATCTGGGCCATGCACAACGTCTGGCTCAGCTACCGCCACACCATGGACATCCGCATCGTGCGCGACGTCCTCTACCCGATCCTGGTCAAGGCGGTGAACTACTACGACCACTTCCTGTACGAGGGCGGTGACGGCAAGCTGCATCTGCCGCTCACCCGGTCCCCGGAGTACGCGGACGCGGTGGACTGCACCTACGACCTTTCCCTGCTCCGCTGGGGCTGCGCCACGCTGCTGGACTGCCTGCGCATCCTCCGCACCGACAACCCGCGCGCCGGGCGCTGGCGGGAGATCCTGCGGCGGCTGGTCGACTACCCGCGCGGCGCGGACGGCGTCCTGATCGGCGCCGACGTACCACTCGCCGACTCCCACCGGCACTTCTCGCACATGCTGTGGCTGTACCCGCTGCATGAGCTGACCTGGGACCGGCCGGCCGACCGGGACATCATGCGGACCACGTTCGACCACTGGACCGAGGACCGCGACCTCTGGGCGGGATACAGCTACGCGGCGGCCTCCTCCATGGCGTCGCGGATGGGACGGCCCGAGGACGCCCTCGACTTCCTCACCACCTTCACCGGGAACCTCTTCGACGAGTCCTACATGGACTGCTACATGACCGCGAACACCATGTACGCGGAGGACACCAACCTGGGCATCGAGAGCCCGCTGGCCACGGCCCAGTCGATCCTCGACATGGGGATGCAGAGTCATGGCGGCGTCGTGCGGGTCTTCCCCTCCGTCTCACGGCGCTGGCCCGACGTCTCCTTCCAGGCCCTGCGCGCTCAGGGCGCGTTCCTCGTCGACGCGGACCGCGCCGGTGGCAGGACCCGGTGGGTGCGGGTGCACAGCGAGGCGGGTGCGCCGCTGGTGCTCCAGCACGGCATCGCCGGCGCCATCGACGTACGGGACGAGCACGGCCGCCGGCTGCGGTACCGGGAGACGGGACCCGGCCGTATCGAGATCCCGCTCGGCCGGGACGAGACGGCCGTCGTCGCCCCGAGCGGCAGCCACCCGGAGCTACGGCCGCGCGACGTACCGGCCGTCGGCGACGCGAAGCCGTGGGGACTGCCGGACTGAGCCGACGCCGGTATGGGGACCGCCGGACCGGGCCGGAGCAGCTGTGGGGGCTGCTCGGCCGGGCCGGCGCTCCCCGCCGAGCGGCCCGGGGCGGCGCCTCACGCCCCGGGCCGAGCCATGACGGCATTCCGGCCAGCCGTCCCCGGCCCCGGACGGCGGCCCCGGACGTCACTCCTGGCACGCCCCTTCCAGGATGTCCGCCGAGTGCGCCGGGCGCCCGGGCGTGATCCGGAGTTCTTCACGGCCCACGCGCACCGCGCTCTCATGCTGCACAACCTCCTCCCACTCGGAGCCGGGAACTCTGGCCGAACTCGCCCCGGCGATCAGGGGCGGCAATGCGATGTAAACGACACTGATCCGGATATTTTCTGAGCCATGTGCTCGGTCTCCGGCCGAGGCGGCCGTCCAGGATCGGAAGTTCGACCATGGCGACACATCAGGCCATTCGCTGGCAAGGGGATACCGGAACGTACGAGGTGGTCTGGGCCGCGCCGCACCAACGCCTCAGAGGGCAGGTGCTGTGCTACCGGGGCTATCGGGTGGAGATGACGAGCGGGCGCACCCGGCTGGAGGTGCCGGACGGCGCGGTGTCGGTGCTGCTGGGGCTGGGCGGGGATCTCCGCATCTCCAGCACCGCGCGTCCCGACGTGGCGCATCTGTGCACGAGCCCGGTGGTCACGGGGATGCGCAGCCGTGCGTGGACCGCCAGTCACAGCGGTCGTCTGTACGGGATCGAGGTGCTGATGACACCGCGGGCGGCATACGGCGTCTTCGGGGTCCCGCTCGGTGAGTTGACGGATCGGAACGTGGAACTGGGCGATCTGTTCGGCAGGGGCGCGATGTCGTTGCTCGAGCGCATCGCGTGGGAGCCGACGTGGTCGGGCCGGTTCCGGGTGCTCGACCGCGACCTCCTTCAGCGCATGGCGGCGGGACGCCGATGGGTGCCGCAGGTCGAATGGGCCTGGCGGGTGCTGCGCGACAGCCACGGCATGGTGTCCACGGCGGGGCTGGCGGCGGAGGCCGGCGTGAGTCTGCGGCATCTGGAAGGCCGCTTCCGTCAGCAGGTCGGTCTGTCGCCGAAGACCATGGCGCGCGTGTTGCGCCTGCAACGGGTGCTGCGACTGCTGGACAACGGTGCGCCCGCGGGGCACGCGGCGGCCGTCAGCGGGTATCACGACCAGTCGCATATGTGCCGGGAGATCAAGGCCATGACGGGCCAGACGGTCGGCGGATTCCTGGTTCTGCGGGGCTCCGTCAGACCGGAGCAGTCGGCCGCGGACCGGGTCCCGCGACAGGTCACCAGCGCCTTGCTCAAGTGAAGCGTTCGGATTTGTACAAGACGGGTTCCGGGCGGTCCGGGAAGCTTCAGTGACGGCTGGGAAGACCCACCTGGTATGTCCGGCCCGCAGGGGCAGCGGACAGGAAGACATCGGCATGCGCCCGAATTGGGGGAAGTCATGGAGATCAGCTTGGGCCTGTCCGGGCTTGGGCACGCGCTCGGCTCGACGGTGATCAGCAACCGGGACCTGGCCAAGTCCCTGGGTATGCCGAACGACTGGTTCGTCGAACGGACCGGAATCGAGGAGCGCCGCATATGCAGCGCCGACGAGGATGTCGTTTCCCTGGGGGCGGCGGCGGTGACCCGCGCCTGCGAGGACGCGTCCCTAGACCCCGACCGGCTGGGGAACGAGACCGTACTCATCCACATACAGAACGGATTCACCCATCTGACACCGCCGGCCGGTGTCGTGCTCGCCGGCCAGATGGATCTGAGCGGAGTGCGGGTACTGGGACTCGACGGAGTGTGCGCCGAGCCGATCGCGGCGCTGGAGCTGGCGACGCTCATGCTGTCGTCCGGGAGTTGCGAGCGGGTCATCATCTCCGCGGCCGTCGACTTTCTCACCTACATCAATCCCAAGGACCCCGACACCGCCGGTCTCTTCGGAGCCGGGGCGGGTGCCGTGATCATCTCCAAGGACACGACGGACATCCAGGAGATGGTGGTCCGCGGAATCCACTGGGAATCGCACACCGAGCACTGGCAGATGGGCGAGGTCGACATCCGGCACTTATGCAAAACCGACATCGGCGTCGACATCGCGGCCGGATTCTACGAGATGAAGGGGCAGTCCCTCTACCGCCAAGCCCTGCGCGTCCTTCCCCACGTGATCGACACCGTGCTCGGACAGGCCGACTGGAAGAACGAGGACGTCGAACTGATCGTCATCCACCAGCCGAACGCCAAGATGCTCCAGATGGGCTCCAAGAGGCTCGGCCTGAACCTCGACATCATGCCGCTCCCCGTGCGCCGACTGGGCAACATGGGACCGGCGAGCCTTCTGGTCAACCTCTCTCTCGCGAGGGACGAGGGCAGGCTGGCGCCGGGCACGCGCGTGCTGCTGCTCGCGTTCGGGCTCGGCTTCTCCTGCGGTGCCGCGGCCGTCGAGGTGTGATGGGAATGCGTCAATGTCCCATGGCCAGGCCGCCGCTGACGGGGAGAATCGCGCCGGTGACGAAGCGGGCCTCCTCCGATGCCAGGAAGGCCACCGCATGCGCCACGTCCTGGGGAGTCCCCATGCGTCCCAGCGGGGTGATCCCCACGAGCAGATCCCGCCGCTCATCGCTGATCCCGGCCGTCATATCGGTGTCGATCAGCCCCGGGGCGACGACGTTGACGGTGATACCCCTGGGGCCGAGTTCCCAGGCCAGTGACCGGGCCAGCCCGGTCAGACCGGCCTTCGAAGCGGCGTAGTTGGCCTGTCCCGGCGCGCCGAAGGTACCGACGACGGATGAGATGAAGACCATGCGGCCCCACCGGGACCTCGCCATTTTCCCGCTGACCGCCCTGGCGAGCCGGAAAACCCCCGTCAGATTCGTGGCCAGGACGCTTTCGAATTCCTCGTCGGTCATCCGCAGGATGAGTTTGTCATGGGTGACTCCCGCATTGGCCACCAGAATCTCTACCGGGCCGTAGAGTTCTTCGAATTCGGCCAGTGCCCGATCCACCTGGTCTTCATCCGTCACATCGCAACTAATTCCCGGAAAGTCGCCGGAAGGCGGTGACGACCGATACGTGACCGCTACTCGGTCGCCGCGATCGTGAAAGAGGCTGGCGATGGCGAATCCAATTCCCCGGTTCCCTCCGGTCACCAAGACAGCACGATTCATCGAGACCCCCAGATGTGGCCGACCTGAAACGGAGAATAGCAGGAGAATCGCCCCGATGTGAGAGACCGGGTCACATCCCGATAGCTCGGAAGGGAAGGAAGAAATGCGGGACCCGATTCTGATCGCAGGGGGCGGGGCCGCCGGAATGGCCGTCGCCCTGTCTTTGGCGAAGCGCGGTCGACCGTCGATCGTATTCGAACGGCCGGGGTCGACGAACGATATCGACCGGGGGGACATCATTCACCTCGGCTCCTCGTCGCTGCTGAGGGCATGGGGCGCCTGGGAATACCTGGAGGCGCGTTCTCCGACGTACTTCAGCCAGTTCAAAATCATCGACGGGGACGGGCGGCGGCTGCTCGGCGTCGATGTGCCGTCCCTGGCGGGCGACGGCCGGCGGCTGACGGCGCTCAGACATCCCGAGATCGTCCGCGGCCTTCGGGACGCCGCACAGGCCTGCGGTCTGGTGGACCTGCGGCGCGGTGAGCCGGTCATGGAGCTGTGCACGGCCGGTGGGCGGGTCACCGGTGTGCGCACGGCGCGCGGCGAGTACGGCGCACCGCTCACCGTGATCGCCACCGGCACCCGCTCCAGGCTGCGGGACGCCCGCTTCGGCCGGGCCACGGTGCGGGACTACGGCACCTCCTTCTACAACGCCCGGGTCAAGGCCCTCCCCGCCTACGAAGGGTGCGGCTACTACGTCGTGGACCGGCGCGGGGTGCTCGTCCTGGTCACCCTGCCGCACGACGAACTGCGCATCGGGATCCAGTTCCGCACCGCCGAGGCGGCCCAGCGGCCCTGCCGGGAGAACTTCGCGGAGCGCGCGACCCGGATCCTGCGCCCGCTCGGGCAGGAGACCCTGAGCCTGATCGACGGCCACGCCTACCGTCTGCGGGGGGTGCTGGCCGAACGGTTCGCCGCGCCCGGGGCCGTCCTGCTCGGCGACGCGGCCCACACCGTGCACCCCACCGGCGGCCAGGGCATGAACCTCGCCTTCCAGGACGCCGAGGCCCTCACCCGCCGTCTCGCCGCCGGCTGGGACCTGGAGAGCACCGACCGGGCGGCCGCGGAATACGCGCGGGAGCGGCGAGCACACGCGCGGCGGGTCTTCCGCCACGCGCACGCCGGGGGAGTCCTGGCCGGCCTCAGCCATCCGGTCGCCACCGGACTGCGCCGGGCCGGGGTGCGGGCGCTGGACCGGGCGACCCCGGTCAAGCACCTGGTCTTCCGGCAGTTCATCAACGCGCCGTCACCGGCCCGACCGGGCGGTGACCCGTCATGACGTCCCAGGCGGTGCGTCGGCTGCGCGACGAAGTGCGCCGGGACCGGGCCCTGGTGGAACAGGCCATGACCAGCGTGCCCCTGGCCGACGGGAGCACGATCCGGATGGCCAGGTTCGGCTCCGGCCCGGCGGTGGTGTGCGCGGCCACCGTGCCGGAGCTGGGCTTCGTCTACGCGCCGCAGATCCGGGCGCTGAGCGAGCGATACCAGCTCGTCCTCTACGATCCCCGGGTCAGCCGCTCGGCGCGGGTGAGCCTGGCGGACCGCGCCCGGGAGCTGACGGCCGTGGCCGACACGCTGGAGCGGCCTTCCGTACACATTCTGTCCTGGAGCGACGCGGGCGCCACAGCCTATTTGGCGGCCAGCCGCCACCCGGACCGTTTCGAGTCGGTGACCTTCATGGGGCTGCCCGATGTCTACGCTTTCCCGGGGCCGGTGACGCTCCTGGCCCAAGGCCTCTACCGGTGGCCGATCGAACGGGCCGTTCCCGCCTTCGCGCTGCGCCTCCTGCTGAGCCACTATCTCAGCGGGCCGCGGCTGCCGCGGGCATGGCTCCACGAAGAGGTCCGGCGGATCGACGCGCTCCCGCGCTACGTCAGGCACAGCGTGCTCCCGCTGATGCTCGAACACCGCCCGGTCCACGGCGAGTTGCCCATGCGGTCGCTCATGATCATGGGCGACCGGGACCGGCTGGTGCCGCTCCGCAGGATGCGCGCCATGGCGAAGGCTCTGGGCCCCCGGTGCGAGCCGGTCCTGGTGCCCGGTGGTGAGCACATCCTGGGGTACGGCGCCCCGGGGCCGGTCAACGAGGCGCTGGACCGCTTCTACACCTCGGTCGGGACGGCTCGCTGATGGACACCGGAGTACGCGCACGCGACACGCGGAAGCCCGCCGACGAGGCGGTCGGCCGCGGCCGGGCCGGAGCGTGGCTCGCCCGCAGACGGTGGCGGATGCTGCTGGCCGGGGCCCTGCTGACCGTGCTGGCGGTCCCCGTCGCCCTGGGCGCCGAGAGCCGTATGACGTCCAGCCAGTTCGTGGCGCACACCGAGGCGGCTACGGTCGACCGGATGCTGGACGAGGAGTTCCGCGCCGGCGATCCGCACATGGTCGTGCTCGCACGGGCCGAGGGGGGCGTCGACGCCGCCGGGACACGTACCGCGGTGCGGTCCCTGACCACGGCGCTCCGGCACCGGCCCGGCGTGACACAGGTGCGCTCGTACTGGGACTCCGGGCATCCCCGCAGACTGCGGTCGAAGGACGGCAGGACCGGGCTGCTGCTGGTGCGGCTGCGCGGCGGAGACGAGGACCGGGCCGCCCGCGCGGGGGAGATCCTGCCCCTGGTGTCGGACGCCCGGTGGGGGCCGCTGCGGTTGTCCGTCACCGGTGAGGCGGCGGTCCAGGCGGCGCTGAAGGAGCAGATGCAGCACGATCTGGTGCGGGCCGAACTTATCGCCCTGCCCGGCGCCCTGGTGCTGCTGATCCTGGCCTTCGGGAGCGTGGTGGCCGCGCTGCTGCCGCTGGGGGTCGGGGTGCTGACGATCCTGGGCGCGCTGTCGGCGCTCAGCGGGCTCGCGGCCGTCGTCGATGTGTCGGTGTTCTCGCTGAATCTGGTGACCGCGGTCGGCCTCGGCCTCGCGATCGACTACAGCCTGTTCATCACCACCCGGTTCCGGGAGCAGCTGGCGCACGGCGACAGTGTGCCCGCCGCCGTGGCCACGGCGGTGGCGACCGCCGGCCGTACGGTGTGGTTCTCCGCGCTCACCGTCGCCTTCGCCTTCGCCGCCCCGCTGGTCTTCCCGTCCATGCGTTCGCTGGCGTACGCCGGAATCCTGGTCACGCTTCTGGCGGCAGTGGTCGCCACGACCGTGCTGCCCGCCGTACTGGCACTGCTCGGCTCCCGGGTGACCAGGCTGGATCCGCTGCGCCGGTGGCATCGCACCCGTCCGCTGACCGCGCACGAGGGCGGTTTCTGGTACCGCTTGGCGCGGGCGGTCATGCGCAAGCCGGTGCCGGTCGCACTGGCCGTCGTGGCGCTGCTGACGCTGCTCGCCGCCCCCTTCCTGCACGCCAGGTTCGGCCTGGACGACGACCGCGCGCTGCCGGCCGGGCACGCGGTCCATGCGGCGGGTGAGCGGCAGCGCACCGAATTCGCGGCCGCCGGCTCCCCGCCGGTGACCGTGGTGCTGAAGGGGTTCGACCCGAGCGCCTCCGCACCCCGGAAGGCCCTGGCCGACTACGCGCGCCGGGTGTCGGCCCTCCCCGCCGTGCGCAGCGTCACCACGGTCGGCGGCACATACGCCCACGGGCGGCTGGTGGACCCGGCCGGCCGTGGTGCGGACGCCCCCTACCGGGCGCGGGCCGGCACCTGGCTGGAGGTCGCCACCACCGCGGGACCGTACACCCGGCCGGGCACCCGCCTGGTCCAGCGGCTGCGCGCGCTGCCCGCGCCGGTCGCTCCCCTGGTGGGAGGGGCGGCCGCGGAACTGGTGGACACCGAGGACGAACTCCTGGCCCGGATGCCCTGGGCGCTGGCCGTCATCGGGGTCACCACCTTCGCCCTGCTGTTCCTGTTCACCGGCGGCTTGCTCATCCCCATCAAGGCCATCGTGCTCAATCTGCTGTCGCTCACCGCGACCTTCGGCTCCCTCGTCTACGTGTTCCAGGAGGGACATCTGCGGTGGCTGGTGGGCGACTTCAACCCCAGCGGATACATCGACGTCGGCATGCCGATCCTGATCTTCTTCGTGGCCTTCGGGCTCTCCATGGACTACGAGGTCTTCCTGCTGTCCCGGATCGCCGAGGAGTACGCGGTCACCGGTGACAACGGCCTCGCCGTCGCGCGCGGACTGCAACGGACCGGACGGCTGATCACCGCCGCCGCCGCGCTCTTCGCGGCGGTGCTCATCGCCCTGGCCACCTCCGGTGTCTCCAGCCTCAAGACGCTGGGGGTGGGGCTGGCCCTCGCCGTCGTCCTGGACGCCACGCTCGTCCGCGCGCTCCTCGTACCCGCCCTGATGCGCCTCCTCGGCCGGGCCAACTGGTGGAGCCCCGCGCCACTGCGCCGCTTCGCCGGCCGGTTGTCGCACGGAGACCGGACGCACGACGCCGGCGGCCTCTCCGGTGGCGAAGCGGACCCCCGTCGGCATTGATCAACGTTGTTCGGCCAGCAGCTCCCGGGCCACCTCCACATCGGTGATCAGCACGTTGACCCAACCGCCACGCACCGCGCCCCGGATGGCCGACACCTTGTTCACACCGCCCGCGACGCCGATCCGTCGCTCCACCGCGCGCAGCCGGTCCGGCTCGATTCCGATGAGGCGGTCGTTGAACGGGGCGTCGAACGGCTTCCCGGAGATGTCGAAGTAGCGGGTGCAGACATCTCCGACCGCGCCCAGTTCCCCGAGCCGCCACTGGTCCTCGGTGGTGATGGCGTTGCCCGACCGGCGCAGCAGGGGCGAGGGCTGGAGGGTGCCGATGCCGACGAGCACCTGGGTGAGACGGCTCCAGGCCTTCATCGTCTCGGTCATGAAGGGCTCCTGGGACAGCAGATCGCGCAGCTCCCGACTGCCCACCGGCGCGGCGGACGGAGCGAACACCGGCCGGGCGCCGGTGAGTTCGGCCAGCCGGCTGGTGAGCCGGGTGGCGTGCAGTTGCACTTCGGCGCTGCCGGAGCCACCGACGAGCTGGACGACTTCCCGGGCCACGGACGAGGTCTTGGCCCGCATGACGTTGAAACCGCCGAGCTTGCAGGAGTAGGAGCCCTTGTTCATCAGGACGATGGTGGCGGTCGTCCCGCCGTCCTCCGGCACCGGGAGCGCGTCCTGGCCCGTGGCGAAAGCGGCCTCCAGGTTTTCGGTGCGGCAGCGCTCGACACCCGCATGCGCCCTGCCACCGCCTTCGGCGTCGGCCTGCCCGCCACCCGACTGCTTCTCCGCGGCGCCCGCCTCCGAGCCCCCCTCGGCCTTGGCACCGGAATCAGGCTCGGCAATATCTTTAATCAACCATTTGACGAAATCTTCTTCAGTGAGCGAAACCGTGCCTATGTGGAGACGATGGACGTCGAAGCTAACAACGATGTCTGCCGATCGTGCGAGGTCCGTTTTTTGTGTGGAGGCGGCTGCAAGGCCAACACACTACACTCCATCGGCGACCACCGAGGGGTTGACCTCTATTGCGGCTACCTCAGGACCACTATCACTGACGAGCTCTTCCGCTCGTGTGGTGTTGAGGTGGAATCGGAGCAAGTCCCGACTGGAAGCAATGAGACAATCTTCTTGGGGATGCCGGATGTCGGCGGCGCGGGCGACAATTTCAGTAAGACCACAATGCCTACCAGTGTCTGACGGGAGTAGCACATGTCCCAACCACCGACGAGCAAGCGGGAATTTCATCTGGTTCCCATTGACCCTGACGGTGAATACATCACCGCTGCCGAGCGCGTCGTGCAGGAAAAAGGGATCCCCGGGTTCACTCAGACTGTGCGCCCAAACGCAGGCGAGTTCGCCCCGGAAGAATCGCTCATCATTGACGATCTACAGGACTTGCTCCCCGAGCAAGTGCATCTTCCAGAGAAAAATCCGTTCCTTACGCTGCGCACCGAGGTGCCTGTAGACGGCGGAAACGGCGGCCCAGAATTGCGCGAATGTAAATGCGAGTGCGGCCTTTCTGGTTCCTGCGGCGGAGGCGGCGGTGGGGGCTCTCATCTTGTATGACTGGGATCCCCTCCCAGCCCGAAGATCGGGCCCGCATGATCAACGCGCGGGTGAAGACCGTGCACGATAAGCCCGCTTGCCGCTGGTTTCGTCCTACGTCGCCGCCCTGATCGCACTGCTGGCGACCGTGCTCGGGTTCCGTCGCAGGAGCGGTCCGCCGCACGCCGTGACCGACATGCACGGCAGGCGCAGCAGCGGGCGGAACTACGGCAGGTCTTCGTCCGCTTCCTCACCCGGCTCGCCGCGATGCGCCGTCTTCAGAACGTGCGCTCGGTGCTGCGGGAGGCCGACGCGTCCGAGGCGGAGCAGTCGGCCACCAAGCAGGCCGCGCTCGAAGCGCGCACCGTCGTCGGCGAGGCCCTGACCGAACTCCAGCTGCTGACCGACGACCCGCGGGTTCTTCAGCTCGCGGTCCGCGTCGTCGATGTCACCTTCGCCCTGCACGAGGCCTCCGACCGGGCCGACCGTGACCGGCGCGGCGACCTCGCCCGGGCCGCGCACGACGACTTGGTCGCTGCGGTCGGCCTGCTCGTACGGGCCTGACCCCTGCCCCGCCCTCGGCCTCCGCACTTCGCACTTCGCACTTCGCCAAGGATCGCTGGCGCCCGGATCAATCACGTCCGGGGCCGGGACCGGCACGGGAGGTTGGGCGTTCTGGTGCTGCTGCTGGCCTACAACCGTCACAGCACGGAGGTACCGAGTGATCCCGCTGCCGCCGCACGGCAGCGGGGCGCGCACCGCACCAGGAAAGGCGTGCTGGAGCACGGCCGAGGACCGTAGCACCCCGCTCTGTCGAGTGATCTTCGATGCGTCTATCGCATGTCGCACACCATGCGGACGCGCGTCAGGCCCACCATCCTCACCCTCGCTGCCACCGACACGGTCGTCACCACCCTGCGGGCAGCCATCCAGGCGCTCCCCGTGGGGGGCGAGGATCGCACCGGCTACGGACGGACGAAGCACTGGGTGGATGAGGACGCAGACGGCTGCACCACCCGCCACGAGGTACTGCTCGCCGAGGCGGTCGTTGCGGTCTGCCGCACCGTGCGCAAGCGGGGCGAGCTCGCCCGCGATCTGCGCGCGGACCCGGGCCTGCTCACCGGGGGTGGCGCCCAGGGCTCGGCCCAGATGGTCCGGTTCATCGACGCCCTTCCCGCCCGCGGCGCGCGAGCCGTCGTCCGGCCGACGTGCCCCGGGTGCGGCCGAGAGGGCGTCTACGCACCGCTGAACGACGTGCGTGTGTGCCGCTCGTGCCTGAGCCGGAAGCGACGGGAGCCGTGTGGGCGCTGCGGGAAGGAGCGTCCCGTCGGCAGCCGGGACATGGGCGGGACGGCGGTATGCCACCCGTGTCTCCGGGCGGACCCGGCCAATCACGAAGCCTGCTCCGGCTGCGGCCGCCTCGCGTGGATCGTCCGGCGCGTCCAGCAGGGCGGATTGTGCGGCCACTGCTACCGCCTCCCGGTGGCGGTGTGCTCGGCGTGCGACCGCACCCGCCCCTGCCTGTACGCCACGACCGACCACCCGCGGTGCGAGCCGTGCAACAACCGGCTGCGCGAGACAGTCGTGTGTTCAGCCTGCGGGCGCGAGCGCCCGGTGGAGACACGCGGGCCCGACGGGCAGCCGCTGTGCGCCAACTGCGCCCGCGCACGCCGTCACCAGCCCTGTTCGCAGTGCGGCCACCGCCGCCGGGTCGGCCATCGCACCGCGGACGGGGCCGTGCTGTGCCGGGCCTGCTTCGCCACCCACCCCGACTCCCGCCGCCCATGTCAACGCTGTGCGGACGTGACGCGGCTGCACCACCGGGGCCTATGCCCCTCGTGCGCGCTCGCCGACCTTCTCGACCACCTCCTGGCCGACCCCGACGGCACGGTCCCCTCCCGCCTCGGCCCGGTCGCCGCGTGCCTGATGCGAGGCGAGCCCACCCCCACGCTGCGCTGGCTGCAAACGCACCCCGGCCCTCCGGCCGCCCTGAAGGCCCTGGCCACCTCCGGCGAACCGGTCACCCACCAACTCCTGGACGGCCTGCGCCCCGCAGCCACGGTCGCCTACCTGCGAGCAGCCCTCGTGGCTGACGGCGTTCTGCCCCCACGCGACGAACAACTCGCCACGCTGGAACGGTGGCTGCCGCGAGAACTAGCCCGCCTGGAGACGGCAGCGGACCGGCAAGCGGTCCACTCGTTCGCGACCTGGCACCACTTCAAACGCCTGCGGCGCCTTCCCTCCACCACGCCCACCACCTACTACCAGGCCCTGTCAGCCCGCCGCGACATCCAGGCCGCCACCTCCCTGATCCGGTGGCTGCGAGATCGCGGCACCAGCCTCGCCGACGCAACCCAGCACGACATCGACACCTGGCTCACCGGCACCCACTACCTGCGCTACGTCGCCAGCACCTTCGTCTCCTGGGCCGTCACCCACCGCCGCGCCCAGAGCATCTCCCGCACCAACGGAGACGGCCCCATGCCCGTGATCGGCCACGACCGCCGCTGGGCCCTGGTGCGCCGCCTCCTGCACGATGCGGACCTGACCGCCGCCACCCGCGTCGCGGGTCTGCTCCTACTGCTCTACGCCCAGCCTGTCAGCCGTACCGCCCGGCTCCGCCTGGACCAGATCACCCGCACCGACGACACCGTCTACCTCGCCCTCGGCCCTGTGCCGACCGCCCTGCCCGACCCCCTGGCCCAGCTCGTCCTGGACCTCGCCGACCGCCGTCACGGCCACGGCACTCTGGGCCGCAGACCCGACCACCCCTGGCTGGTCCCCGGACTCAGCGCCGGAGAACCGATCTCCGCATCCCGCCTGACCATCTCCCTCAACAAGCTCGGCATTCGCGCCCGACCCGCCCGCAACACGACCCTGATCGAACTCACCGCCGAACTTCCGCCCGTCGTCCTCGCACGTCTCCTCGGCCTGAACATCAACTCAGCCGAACGCTGGTCCGCCGAAGCCGCCGCTAACCGCACCACCTACGCCACCGACCTGGCCCGCCGTCCCGGCCGCGACGCCTAACCACCGAACAGCGCTCCCCGCCGCGTCCTCGCCCGCACCCTGGACATCCACACCGACCGCCGTCGCTTGGCAGCGGCTCTCCGCTGGGGACTGGGGCAACTACGCAGCCGAAGTCAGCCGCCTCTACTCACTCGGAAGGCAACACGATGCACCGTGACGACCAGCCCGCGAGTAAGCCATCCGGGATCTCACCGGAACGACTTGCCGAAGCAGAAGAGATCATCGACCGTGTCACACAGTGGGCCGCAGATCACGACGATGTCGTCGGTCTCCTCCTAGTCGGATCGTGCGCTCGCAATGCCGCACGGCCCGACTCCGACATCGATCTCGTTCTCCTCACAACAGATGAGTCCCAGTACTCCCGCAACGCATGGGCCGATGAGCTCGCTCTCGGCAAACTGATCAGAACCCAGTCATGGGGCCTGATCAGCGAACGACGCTTTGCCACAACATCGGGCTTGGAAGTCGAGATCAACATCGGATCCCCCGACTGGGCACAGACGGACCCGGTCGATCCCGGAACACGCCGAGTCGTCACCGACGGCGCCCGCCCCCTACACGACCCGGACGCCGTCCTTGCCTCCCTAATCCGGGCCTGCCAATCGTGACGACCTCGACACCGGACGGCTGACTCAAGGGGCATTCGGACAGTTCCAATATCCGACGTCACCAGTAGCCATCTACCCCACCGAGACCATCGAGGCCCACCGCGCCTTCATCACCCGCCGCCACACCCTGCGGCCCGCCGAGGAATACCGCACCCCCACCGACACCGAGTGGGAAGACTTCCTCGGCCACTTCGAACGCCGCAAACTCTCTGTCGGCACCTGCGCCCGCGCCTACGGAACCGCCTGCGTCCATGAACACGCCTGCGTACGCTGCTCACTGCTGCGGCCAGACCCAGCACAGCGCGGCCGCCTGGTGGAGATCCGCGACAACCTCCTCGCCCGCATCGCCGAGGCCGAACACGAAGGATGGCTCGGCGAAATCGAAGGACTACAGGTCAGCCTCGCTGGCGCCCAGTCCAAGGTCAGCCAGATCGACACGACCGCCAATCGCGGGCCGGTGATGCTCGGCATGCCAACCCAGCGGTAGGAACCGCAACGGCATGACCCGGCTTGCACTCTCCGTCTTGCGTCAGCTTGAGTTTTAACCTCCAGAACGCGTGGCGGCATTGTTCTCGAAGGGCGGCCACGTCGGGGGTCGTGCACGGCGGCAGGCTGGACCACGTGGCACCCGACTTGGGGAGAGAGATCAGCGCTCAGGCGTAGGTGTAGGCATGCTGTCGCTGTGGGAGGCCGGCGAGCATGCGGCACCTGGTGACCCTTCGGCGGCTGCGGCGAGACCCTGCCGCAGGTGTGTGAGGCGTGTGATCTCTGCGTCCAGGGCCGCAAGGCGATCGGCTACGACGTCACTGAACTCGCCGGGGCGGCCGGCGCAGGAGGGCGACGGCTGTTCCTGGACGAGGAGGTCCAGTCGATGGGCGCGGCGGCGGATGTCCTCCAGGGTGAGGCCCAGCCCCAGGAGGCTGCGGATGACGCGGACGCGGGTCACCTCGGCGAAGCCGTATTCGCGTTGGCCGGACGAGGTGCGTGGCGGAGGCGGAAGCAGGCCGCGTGCCTCGTACAGGCGCAGAGCGCGCGGGGTGGTTCCAGCGGCAGCCGCTGCCTCGCCGATCCGCATGTCCGCTCCCGTCCCGTCCTGTCCTACAACTCCACGATGGACGCCCCGAAGGAGCGGCCGGCGATCAGTTCGGGCAACGCGCCCGGGGTGCGCTGCATTCCGCGGACCGGGGTGTACGGGAAGCGGATGTCTCCGGCCCGCAGCCAGTCCCCGAAGCGGGTCTCCCACTCGGCCTCGACGTCCGGGTGGTCCATGCCGTTGTAGCCGGCGATCGTGATGCCCCTGGTCAGCAGACGGTAGGTGTCGAGCACGGCAGGTGCACTCCCACCCGCTCGGTCCGGGGACAGCTGGCCGTCCAACGCGCCTACCAGGGCAATCCGGGCGCCACGGTTCGCTGCGTGGACGGCGGCCGTCAGTAATTCGCCGCCCACGGTGTCCAGCACGACGTCGATGCCGTCCGGCGTCGCATGGGCGAGTTGGCTGCCGACGGAACCCGCTCCGCGCAGCACTGTGGCGTCATAGCCGAACTCCCGCTCCAGTCTCTGAGCCTTCTCCGGTGAGCCGGTGCTGCCGATCACCCGGGTGGCGCCCAGTAGCCGGGCGATCTGGCCCGCCATGGTGCCCACGGCTCCAGCGGCGCCGGTCACGAACACGGTGTCTCCCTCCTGAACCTCGGCCAGCCGGGTCAGCGCGCCGTACGCCGCGGAGCCCTGGGCGAGATGGCCCACCGGGTCGGGCAGGGTGCCGTCCAGCAGCCGACACCCGGTGGCGGCAGGCGTCGCGTACTCCCGCCACCCCTGAAGGTGCAGTACCAGCCGCCCTTTCTCCAGCGGCCCGTCGACCACCTCGCCGATCGCGGGGCCGAACAGGATATCGCCAGGGTGCAGGGGCGGCAGCGGGACATCGTGTGTTTCGCCCCCAATAAGGGTGCGCAAGCCCGGGAAGACGAGAAAATGGGTGTTGCGGACAAGCACCTGGCCGGCCTCAGGACGGGGTACGGGCGCTTGTACCAGGGTGAAATCGTCCGGAGTCGGCAATCCATCGGGGCGGCGGACCAGGCGTACGAGGCGGTGAGTCGCATTCATGGTCGGACGCTAAGCCCTGCCCCATGGGGCAGGGGCAAGGCTCAGCGCCGAGAGGTTTCCGTTCACCGGCCAAGCAGCTCTTCTGTCGGTCCGTGTCCCAAAACCCCTGTGCACCGGCGAAAGCAACACTCAACGGTGGTGTGTCCAGGGCGTGGAGGAACTGCCGCTCCGCGTTCGAACCTCAGAGGTTAAAACTCAAGGTCAGTGCTTGTTTCCGAACCTAAGGGCCCAAAATCACCAGGGGCGGCAGACTGGAGGCTTCGGAGAGAGGCCAACCTCGGTGACCGCCGTCCGTTCCGCGGGGAGAGTCCTCAACCTATTTCTTGTAGTGAAGGATGAGCGGATGGATTTGGAAGAAGTGGTCTGGGACATGGACGGGACCCTGCTGGACTCCAGTCAGGTGGTTCCGGCGGCGTTCGTCCGGGCCGTGCGCGCTCTGGGCGGGCCCGAGGTGGACCTCCACGAAGTCGTCGCCGCGTACTGGCGTGGGACGCCAGAGGTGATCCTCGAGTATCTGGTTGGCCGGAAGCTGTCCCGGCTGGAGACGGAAGCGTACTACCGGGAGTTGGACGAGGTGCGGGTCGCCCCCTATCCCGGAGTAATGCCGACATTACAGGCGTTACGCAGGAACGGACGAGCGGTAGCAGTGTTTACCGGGGCCAGCAGCCGGGCGGCAGCCGTGCTGCTGAAAACCGCGGGCCTCAGGGTCGATCTCCTCATCGGCGGCGACCACATCCTCAACCCCAAGCCCGCCGCCGACGGTCTGCTGCTTGCCACCGAACAGCTGCGGACCGAGCCGCAGCGCGTGGTGTATGTCGGAGACTCACCCCTGGACCTGCGTGCCGCCGCGAAGGCACGGTGCCACGGCGCCGCCGCCGCGTGGGGCCACATGTACGACCCCGACGAGCTCGCCGACACCACCTTGGCGGCACCGCAGGACGTCCTGAAGCTGCTGTCGGTGAGGCCGAAATCCCGCAGGCCGCGGTGATTTCGGCGTCGGTGACACCAGCGCTGATGCGCGTTACAGGAGCTTCCCCATCGTGATTGCGGTGGCGATTCGGGCTCAGGCGGCCTATGCCAACATCGCACTCGACTTCTGTATGGCCGACGGGCTACGCCCTCTGTCCCTGTGCGTCTCAGAGGGCGTTCTGTACATCTTCGGCAGGAACTCCAGGCACCTGGTTCTCGGTGGGCACGGGATCGATGATCCAGATGCTGCGATTCCGGTCGGCCAGGAATGCCGAGAGCGCGAGCAGGAGCGCGCCGGCCGCGACGACGAGAGCTACCACGAGAGCACCTTCGAGGCCGTGTGCCTCCGCGAGGCCACCGGATACGGCCTGTCCGGCGGCTGTCCCTAGGGGACCGCCAGCGCACAAGATGGTCATGGCGACCGCTGCCCGTTCAACGGGGGCGAGTCGTTCGGTCAAGGTGTACAGGCTGATCATGTAGGGCGCGATGGTGAGGCTTGCCGGCGCGATAGCCAGGGGAACAGACACCAGTTGGGCGCCGACGAAGAGAACACCTATGCCGACGAAGAGTCCCGCAGCGAATGAGACGTAACGAGCGCGCAGGGAGAAACGCTGCGGGATCCAGGCGCAGGCGGCACCCGCCAAGGCACTGCCGATACCGAATTCGGCGTACAGGAGCCCTGAGGCACCGGGCTTGTCGATCGTGTCGGCATACACGGTGACAGCTGTCTGGACCGCACCGAAGATCGCCCCCATCGCGACCATCGCCAGGAACATGACGGCCAAGGGGCGACGCGGTAGCTGCGACTTCAGGCGCACCCCTGAAAGGGGCCACGGTGTCGGGCGGTGGGTGTAGAGCAGGGCGAAAGGGATAGTGCTTCCTGCGATCAGGAACATAGTCGTCACGGCTGGCGCGAGGGGGCTCACTGACGCCAGTAACCCGACAAGCGCGGGTCCAGCGACGAAGCTCATCTCATCTGCGGATGCCTCGTAGGACAGAGCCGCGGACAACAGGTGGTGCTCGTCGTGCGAGCGCACCAGACGTGACCAGTGCACGCGTACGAGAGGGCCGACTTGAGGCTGGGTCAGGCCCACCAGAGTGGCCGCGGCGAACATGCTCTCCCGAGTGCCGTGGCACGTGGCCAGCAGGATTGCCCAGGCACCGAAGTTGGCGAGCGCGGCAGCGGTCCCGACAGGCCGGTGCCCGTAGCGGTCGGCTAAGACCCCGACTGTGGGGCCGCCGACGGCGATGGCGATGCTCTGGGCGGCACTGGCGAGTCCGGCGAATGCATAGCTCCGGGTCGATGCCTGGAGCAGGATGAGTGTGGAGAGGGCGGAGGTTGCGTACGGCAGGCGGGCGAGGAATCCCAAGGGAAAGAAGCCGACGCCTGCGACACGCAGCAGGGAGCGATACGACACTGATGTCTCCATCGGGCATGTCGAGGAGACGCGCTACCCAGCCACCAGCGCGTCGACGAGCCCGATTCTGATCGTCAACCTACTTCAGGTGGCTGAAGACTGTACAGGTACCTCGACGGGCGGCAGCGGGCGTTTCTTAGCCGCTGGTCCTTCCTCACCCACACGGGACTTACGATCCATACTCAACCACCACAAAACTAACGAAATCCTCAGTGGTCAGTAGTTCAGAGAAGTCACGAGCCCGAAACTGGCAGCTCCGCTCCAAACGGGATCTCATGGCCGATGTCCTGTCGGTAGCCGATCGGACACGAATCTGAGACTGGCTGGTGTCCTGTCGCATTGAAGCTGCCGGATTCTCACTCGTTCTCGTTCGTGCTGTCGGATTCTCACTGCGTGACCGTTCTCACCGAAGCCGGCCGCCGTGTCATCCAATCCAGTCGATCAAGGAGTATGGCCGAGCCGAAGCGCGGTAGCAGGCGCAGCGGCAGGTTCGTTGTCGACCATGACCGTTGAGCATGGCGACCTGCCCGGTGTCGCGGCTCCAGTAGGGTCCGATCATGACTACGGGACACCCGAACTCGTGGGCTGCGGACGCGATCCGGCGGGTACGGACAGACGGCCTGCATCTGACACCGACGCCCCTGCGTCCGCTTCCGCGACTCGCGATCCGGGACGTCGAGATCTACGTCAAGGACGAGTCCGCGCATCCCACAGGCAGCATGAAGTATCGCCTGGTGCGGGCCATGTTCTGTGAGGCGATCGCCAGCGGTGCTATCAGGTCGGACACACCGGTGATCGCGGCTACGAGCGGAGCGGTTGCTGTCGCCGGAGCCCACTTCGCGAGGCTGCTGGGCCTGGTGTTCACCGCTGTCGTACCGGCGAAGACCTCTGCGGACGTCCTGGCCAGGATCGAAGGGGAGGGCGGACGGTGGCAGGTGGGCGAGCAGCCGCCCGCCGCGGTGCAGGAGGAGGCGCGGGCGTTGGCCGAGCAGCTCGGCGGCCACTTCCTGGACCACTTCAGCGACGCGGACCGGGCGGTGGCCGGGTGTGGTGAGCCGACGATCGCCGACGAGATCTTCGAGCAGATGAGCGGGGAATCGCACCCGATCCCGGAGTGGATCGTCACTGGTGCCGGAACCGGGGCGACTTCGGCAGCGATCGGACGCCACCTGCGGCGACACGGTCATTCGACGCGGCTGGCCGTGGTGGACCCGGAGAACTCCGCCTACTTCCCCGCGTGGGCGAGCGGGTGTGGCGACTACACCACGGGGATGCCCTCGCGGATACCTGGCATCGGTCGCCCACGCACCGAGCCCGGCTTCCTGCCGGCGGTGATCGACTTGATGATCCCGGTACTGGACGCGGCGTCCATTGCGGCCATGCGGTGGCTTCGCACTGCTGCCGGGATCGAAGCCGGACCGGCGACCGGCACCAACTTCTGGGGAACGTGCCACCTCGTGGCACGGATGCACCAAATGGGGATGCGGGGCAGCGTCGTCACCATTATCGGCGACGTCGCTGATCCGTACCGGAACACCCACCTCAATACGGAGTGGGTGCGTGCGCGGGGACTCGACCCCGCGCCGTACGAGGCCGACATCGAGCTGTTCGCCCGCACCGGGGACTGGGCGGTCGGGTAGCGACCCGCGTGACGGCCGGGCGCGGATGCCCCTCAGACCTCTATCCCGGCTGGATGAGACGGAGACTGACTTCGCCGGGCAAGAAGGTCTCGGCTGAGGACCGCAGTCACCTCGCAGCGTTCCCCGAGATCGTGGTGCTGACGCATCTGATCCTCGCCCCGCCCACAGCCGCCCTCGATCCCAAGGAGCTCTATCTGGCGACGACCGCCGAGCTGAGCCGATGATTTGCACGGATCTACACCACTCTCGGACCCCAGGCCCCCTCTACCGGAGGTTCTGCCTCTATCGAGATCGCGACTTCCGCGAAAGCCAGGTCGTTTGAGAACCCCGGGCCTCCGCCTTCTCAAACGACCTGGCATCACAGCACGTCAACGGCTCGCTATCTGACAGATGTGCTTCGACAGGACAGCTGGTCAGGGCCCTCACTCGTTTGGGTGGTCCGGCCGCAGTGCGGACTCCCCGAGAACAGTGTGCTGGCACCGTGGCGTTGCGGGCAATCGCCCGGGCTGGGGGGCAGCACGAGTCAGCCCTGACGCTGATCGTTTGCGGTGCCTGCGACAGCAGGCCCGCAGTTCGCGGGAAGCGAGCTCATCACCATGGCGATAGCCGCAGCTGCGGTGTCAGCTTCACCGATGACCGTTCCAGGAGAAGGACCGCAGACGCGATACCGGCCGTCGCTCAGCGGATCGATGAACGGCACGTCCCATGAGTACGGGAACCCGGTGCAGGTCGTGAAGTGAAGTGACCAGTGGCTGGTGAACGGATACAACTGCCTCAGCTTGGGTTCGGCGGACGCGGCCTCGGCGAGCGCCAGTGTCTGGCGGGCGAGGTCGAGTCGATCGGCCTCCTGGCGCAAGTCCTCCAAGAGGATCCGCCACTGCACGGTGACTGCTTCGGCTGCGCCGTGTTCATGTGCTTCGGCCAGCTCGCTCACCTCGATGAAGGAAGCATCCTCCTGGATCTCGCGGAGCCTGGCCCCGTTACGCCAACCTGCCGCAGCTCGGGCCAGTTTGCCCAGATCGGAAGTCGAGCCCGAGAGCAGCTGAACCCCTTGGTACGGGCCGTTGATGTGGAACCAACGGCTCTCTGATCCGATGAAGATCCAGCAGGGTTCCCGACCGGGGATCGTGCTTGTGACGCCGGCTGTCCGCAGCGGGTCCGAAGCGTTGCTCAGCACCGCACCCAGATCGAGGCCCTGCCCGGCAGCAGCCAATACCAGGGCCGCGGCCAGGCTGCCGGCAGCCTCAAGATCCGGATAGAGATCAGGATCGGCGGGAGTTGGTTCGTGTCGAGCGGGGCGCGGGGAGTTCGAGGTCCCCGCCGGAGTCTGCCGTCTGCACTGAGGAAATGGCCACCCTCGTGAGACGGATCTCCTATGCCACACCGTGAGACTGGTCGCAGAGCACCAGGTCAGCAGGCTGCCTCATGTCATGAGCCGAGAGATCCTACAAGCGTAGACACGCCAACGGCAGAGTGCCCAGCTCAGACCACTTATCTGCCTGATGTAGGTACTGGAGCCGGGCCCTGCTGGGTTGCGCTGGGGCGCCCGGCGGGCGATACCGCCCCCGTCGGCTTCAGGGCGTCGGGAGATGGCGGGCATCGCAGGCGGTGCATGGTTCGCTGCCCGGCGGGGTGAGTTCGCGTAGCGCCTGGCCGAGGGTGAGGTCTGCGTCGCCGGTCGGTATCCAGCATGACTCGTGGTGGATGACCAGGCGCCCGGGGCCGCCGGCGGGTGCGGGCAGGTGCTGCACGCTCCACCGGCCTGCCGGGGCGGCGGGGGAGGAGTGGGGCGGCCGGGCTGGCCGGGGTTTCCGCCGGGTCGGCACGGCGGAGTAGTCGGTGCCCTCGATGGCATTGATCAGGCGGGCGGGGACGCACATCACGATCGAGCCGGGCTCGACCGTGATGCGGTTCGGCAGCTCCACCTCGGCCCATACGGGCAGACGCACCTCGTACCACCAGCCGCCCCCGGCGCTGCGGCGGTCGAGGCGAGCAGTCACGCAGTCCGGGCCCTCCAGGGTTGCCCAGAAGGGATGGGTGACGAGGTTGAGGGTCAGCTCCCGCTGCCGGTCCCGCAGCCGCTGAACCTCCGCTTGGTCCTCCTCGGACCAGCCGTCGGTCGGGGGCGCTTCCGCGGGCGCCAGATGTCGGTATCACTGAACCCCGGGTGCGGCTCAACGGACCACGGGAGGCTCTTGAGAAGCACCGTGAGGTCGCCGGCGACCTGGTGGAGTTCTTCCTGCGGGTCGAGCAGGTCCGAGGGGAAGAAGGCTCTGGCCATGGCCAGAATGATACGCCTGTTCGATTCTTGAGTCGCGGTGAACGCGCCCGGAGTGTCGGTAGCCCTGTTGTGACTGAGCGGCTGAGTTGGCCCGTGAGCGCTTCAGCGGCCCGTTTCGTGGTTGGCCCGCAGGGCAGAGGTCGCTTTGCTCACCTGCGTGGTTTGCGCAAGATCTGGGCGGCGGCGCTGATCGACGTCCGGCCCGCTGTCGGTGGGCGGGGCTACCGTGCGTAGACACGAGCCCAGCGCGAGTAGAGGAGGATCATGACCACATTGGAGAGTCGGCCAAACACCGCGCTCCTTGTCGTCGACGTGCAGAAGGGTGTCGTCGAAGGGGCCCACCAGCGCGACGTGGTCGTCGCGAACGTCGCCAGCCTCGTCGAGCGGGCGCGGCAGGAGGGGGTCCCGGTCGTCTGGGTCCAGCACTTTGACGAGGAGCTCACGAGGGGGAGCGACGATTGGCGGATCGTCCCGGAGCTCACTCCAGCGGACGCCGAGCCGCTCGTCGAGAAGAGCTACGGCGACTCCTTCGAAGACACCACTCTGGAGACCGTGCTGTCGGGCCTCGGTGTTGGGCGGCTCGTCGTCGTCGGCGCGGAGACCGACGCGTGCATCCGCTCGACGCTCCACGGTGCGTTCGCCAGAGGGTACGACGCGACCCTGGTCAGCGACGCCCACACGACGGGCGACAAGACGGCATGGGGTGCGCCGCAGCCGGACCAGGTCATCGCGCACACGAATCTGTACTGGACCTACCAGACGGCGCCGGGGCGGACCGCTGGGGCGGTCGAGACCAAGGACGTCGTCTTCGCGGGCACATCCTGACGACTTGAGTTGCGCCCTGCGGGCCGACCACGACGCTCACCCGGGCCCCAACTCAAGCGTCACGGGCCAACTCGGCCGCTCAGTCACACCTGTTGTCCTGACCGGATAGAGACCCTGCTCGGCGGAGCCGACGCGCTGGCGGCCCTGGCCCCGGTAGAGGTCGAGTTCGCGACGACAACGGCCCTTCGACGCGTTGCCAGGAAGGAGATCGGACTTACCCGCGCGGTCGAAGATCTAGCCCTGCCGGACCAGATCCACACTCTCGCAATCTGCACCGCGGTCATGCTGTTGGAGGCGCACGGCCGCTCTTGCGCCTTGGAGCATCTCGACGGAAAGACTGCGGGGTACGCCCGGAGGGGCTACCTCAGGCCTTACACGATCACCTGAAGCTGCCAGGCACTTGGCGAGACGCTCGGCTGGGGTTGTCCACAAGCCGGGTGAGCCCGGGGAGGTCATGGCATACCGCCTGAACCGGGGGCTGGTGCCCGTGCGCGGTCGTCGGCCCGCCCGCGGTACCACCGACCGCGTGCGGGCCGCCGCGGCGGACATCGTCGCCGTCCGTCGCCTGCTGCGCAGGCTGAACGAGGGACTGCGTGAGGAGGGTCCCGAACCCGCTCCCGGGTTCGGGACCCTCCTCTATCCAGGTCGTTACGCGGTGGGGGCAGCTGTGCTCGAACGTGTGACGGTGTGGACAGTGAGCGCGCGGCGGTGGTGGGCGATCACGGACCTGGGCGCCATGTGCGGCAACGGCCTGCGCCTCCTCGTCGACACCGGTCTGCACCGGTCCGGCGCCTTCCTCATCGCCACCCGCGCCGGAACCCGCAGGGTCTACGTCCCCAGCGACCACACCGGTTCGTCACCACCCGCGGCCCCCACCACCTCCAGCTGCGCGTCCACGAACGAGTCGTCGGCGAGACCCGCGCCTGCGGCACCGGAGCCTGCGTCGCCGTCGCCGCCGCCCGCGCCCACCAGCCGCACCCGCCCATCGCTGTCCACTACACCGCCGACCTGCCCGGCGGCCGCCTCCACATCGCGGTACGCCCCGACGGCGCCATAGACCTCACCGGCCCCGCCGTCGTCACCGTCCAGGGCACCGTCCGCCTCACTCCGTCCGGCAGCGCCGGGCACCCGGCGGGAGCCGACGTGCGGGCACGGGAGAGGTCCGGGGGATCCGGGACCGACCTGTTCAGGAGGAGCGGTGTCGAACACGCCGAAGGCTGAGACCGGCCCTGGATGGTCCGCGCTGGTCGAGCCGGAGGAAACCGCGTGGAGTTCCTCGCCGTAGGGCACGAGGCTGGTCAACTGCGGGATGGAGTGGGACGCCATCGTCATCGCGCCGCTGCAACGCGGCCTGTCCGCCCTCACCAGCCTCGGCCTTCCCGTGGGCCCCGGCTATTCCGTGCTGGCCGACTACGTCCGCCAGGAGTTCATCGTCCACGTCCCCGCCGGCACCGCCCACCGGTGCACAGTACAAGGCACCCGCTCCCTGACAGCCGGATCATGGCTGCTCATGCCGACAGGTCAGCGCGGATCCATCTCCGCCGCGTGGCTCAGCACTCTGCACCCCACCCGACCCCGATTCGTTGACCCCGGTGAGCTGTCCGACGCACTGCGGCAGGTCGACCAGACCAGCATCGCCTGACATATCAGCTCCCGACGACCGGGCGGGGTGGCCGCGAAGGCGCGGACGCGTTGCTCGACGTCCTGGACGAAGGCAGGGAAGACGCCATCATCACGCGCGCCAGCTGACGTTCCGCAGCAGGCCAACAAGAAAATGGGGAGGCCATCGGCCTCCCTTTCCGAGTGCGAGGCGCGCGCCAACGAAGAAGGATCACCAGCCGGTCAAGCGGCATGCAGACCGGGAGCGGCCCAGCCTCCGAGGCGCTGGTGGAGCTCCACCACCTGGGGGTGACTGCTGACCCGGTCGGTTGCGGTGGCGAGGGTCAGTACGCGAGAGCGGATCAGGGTGGAATCGAGGCGTTCGGCAAGGTCGAGGGCCTGCCTGGCGACGACACAGGCTTCTTCGAGGTTGTCCTCTTCCAGGTGGGCGGCGGCCATGCCGACCATGTCCATGGCCCGGACCCGCTCATACCCGGCACCGCGCTGCTCGATGGCGGTCGCGAAATGGAGGCTGGCCTTGCCCACCGGCTTGCCGTGCAGGGTGTGCAGGTCGCGGTAGGCGACCGCTGTCGCCCCGGCGAGCTCGGCGGCGGTGAAGTAGGCGATCCAGTCCTCGATCCTCTCCCCGCTCTCCTCGGCCCGCGCCAGGTGTTCCTGGGCCTGGGCGAGCGTCGCCAGGGACGCCTGGGCGTCTCCGACGGCCGCGAGCATCCGGCCGCGCTGCGCGGTGAGCATGGCCGTCAGCCGCAGGTTGTGGGCGGCGGCCGCAGTGCGGACGGCCACGCCGAGCAGTTGGAGAGCGTCATCGGGGCGGCCGAGGTAGACCATCTGGTGCGCCAGACGGGACATCACCTCGGCGCCGCGCCCCGGGTCCCCGGCTTGCCGGGCGAGCGTGATGGCGTGGGTCCAGTACCGCTGTGCCGTCCCGTAGTAGCCCGCGTCGTGCGCGGTCCACCCGGCCAGCTGCGCGAGGTCGACGGCAGTCTGGCGCAGCCGCCGGTCGACGGCCGGAGTGGAGGGTGGGCCAGCAGTTCGGTGACGTCTTGCAGCTGGGCCACGATGGCCGCCCGGAACAGCGCTCCTCCATGCCGACCGTCAAGGTCGCGGAAATGGCGGACGAGCCGCTCGATGCCGGCGACATCCTCCTTGCCGACCCGGGCCGCTGTGCCGGCCGCCGTGGTGTCGGCGGGCGGGTCGGCCCACCACAGTCGTTCGGCGGCCGCAATGAGGGGCAGGCCGGCGGCGAGTTGGGCCATGTCGCGGCGGCTGAGCAGCAGATCGCTCCGGGCGTACTCGTGCCAGCGTCAACGGCCCTAGCGTCTGGCTGAGCACCTCGGCGACGATCCGGGGCACCGGATCCCGGGGATGCTCGCCCTTGAGCCATCGCCCCACCCGCGCGAAGTCGACCGCGATGTTGAGTCCGGCGGCCGCCGCACGGACATTGACGCGTCGGGCCAGGTCCCGGTTGCTGATCCCGGCCCGCTGTAACGCGTTGGCCAGCCGTTCGTTTCGGTCGTACGCCCATGACGATCACCCGTCTGCCTTGAGCCCCTCAGACTCATGCCAATCCGCAGTCGCTCCGGCTCATCCGACCCGCTCTCCGCAACCACGACGAGCGCCTCCGCACGAAGAGTGAAACGACCGGAGAAGCGACTCCGTCCACAGAGGAGGCCAACCGCTGACGCACTCTTCACAGCCGTGTGGTCTTCGGGGACCTGGTCCTCGTCCGGCGGGCAACGCGGGGATGCCTTCAGCCGAGTGGCGCTGTTGCGTAGGGCTCCCACTCGTACATGAGGTTGTCACGGTGGATGACGATCAGCTCTGCCGTGGTGATGCGGGCGTGGGCGGGCCGGGCGTCGAGCGCGGCGAGGGCCTTGGAGACGGGGGCGGCCGGGCCGTCGGCGGCGGAGTAGGCGACAGACACGTGCGGTCTGAATCCGTCGGCACTCTCCGGCACCTCGCCGAGGACATCGCCGATGGCGGCTCGGATCGCGTCCCTGACGTCCTGGACCGGCTCGCTGGGATGAGCGGGCAGGAGCACGGCTTCGGGGTCGATGACCTCCGGCCCGAGCTGGAGGTCGAAAGCAGGCACGGCCAGAAGACGGGCACGCGCCGCTTCCACAACGGCCTTGACGTCTCTTTCCGCGACCTCGTTGACGAAGCCGATGCCCTGCATGGTCAGGTGCAGCCACCGATCGGGGATGGGAGTGAGAGCGGGGCCCAGCGGCCCGAGCCCGGCTCGGTACTCGGCGGCCAGGCGATGCACATCGTGCTGACCCTCGAATGTGAGGTGCCAGGTGTAGAAGCGCCGGCCGACGCCCCAGCCGGGCCGCCACCACCAGTGGTTCCGCATGCTCCTGGGCAGAGTCGTCATAGCCAGGATCCAATCAGCCCGCGGTCTGTCCTGGCGAGAGGGCAAGGCGCCGCGGCGCCGAGTTCAAGCGGAACTCCTCGATTGCTGCGCGCAGTCCGGCGCCTGCTCTGCCGGTGTCGCGCACCTGGCCGAGAGTCGTTGCGACTTCCATCAGGCGGTCGGTGACCGTGGCGAGGCGGCGGTCCGGGGGGAGGGCAAGGACGGGTGAGAGTGCCTCATGGGCGCCTTCGGGCTCGTCCATGGCCAGGTATGCCGCCGCGCGGCTGATATGGATCTGTGCGAGGGTGCCGTATGCCCGGACCGGCTGAGTGCTGATGAGATCCAGCGCATGGTCTGCGGCGTGTAGTGCGGCAGCCGCTTGGCCGAGGCGCAAGGGTACCGCGGCGGTGTAGTTTTCCTGTCGCGTCGGTCCGCAGGCGAAAAGGCCGCCGGTGTCGTCTCCGCCCTCAGCCGAGTCCCGGGCGGTATCGGCGAGGGCGAGTGCGGCCACTGCCGCGTCGGTGGCTCCGAGTTTCGACCAGGCGTCGGCCTCCTGGCAGGCGAGCAGAACAGCGACCGTCCCGGACGGGGTGTAGAGGGCTCCACGGCGGGCGTGCTGGATGGCGTCCTTCCAGCGTGTCCCAGAAGGCGGTCTTCGACCGCACTGAGAGGACCCACGACCTGAGGGTGTTGTTGCGCGACAGCTCGGCGCAGAGCCAGGCCGTCAGCCCCTGCGCCTCCGCCTCGGCCGTATGACCGAGATCGGAAGAGATCCACGCCAGCAGGCCGCAGACGTAGCCGCCGGCCAGGTACAGGTCGCTGGCCTGATGGGGATGCTGATGTCCTTCGAGTAGCGAGAAGATGCGGATGCGCAGGTGACGGGCCCGGCTGAACAGGTCGACGGGATTCGAGTCGGGCTTGAGGTATTCGGCAGCCAGGAACCGTGTCTGTCCCATCAGCTGGGCCAGCGTGAGGTCAACGACGTTGGAGGATTCCGCCCAGCGTGCCCAGGTCATGGACTCGTCTGCGGCGAGGCGCACCAGGTCGGCTCCGTGGGGTTCGGCAGGGGCCAGTCGGGTGAGGATCGCCCGGTCGCTGTTCGGGAGTGCTTGGCGGTCCTCATAGTCCAGTAATGCGTCGATAGTACAACCGAAGACGTCGGCGAGCGTGTTCAGGACGGCGACGGTCGGTCGGCGTGCCCGGCCGGGATTGCCACAAGGTGGCCGCGACGGATGAGGAGGTCGCCGCCGAGTGGGCCGCCGGGACGTGGTGCGGACCGCGCTGGTGTCCGCCCTGCGCCGAGCGGGACGAGCGGGAACGGGCCGAACGGGAGCGGGAGCGGCGGGAGGCCGAAGAGCGTGCCATCGAAATGCGGCGGCTCGAGGTCGAGGCGCTCGAGGAGTGGGCGCGGGAGGTCCTCGCCGATCCGGACACGGTCATATTGGATACGGAGACCACGGGCCTGCATGACGAGGCCCGCATCGTAGACCCTCGGGGTCATCACCGCGGCCGGTGACGTCCTGATGGACACGCTCATCAACCCGGGCGAGCCGATCCCAGCTGATGCGGCCGTTGGCGGAGGCACTCGTAGCCCTGCACTGGCTGCCGGAAGACCGTCATCAGCAGCGGTATGCGCGAGATGCGGCTGGGCTGATACTGATGCGCTGTGGCGAACTCCGCCGGGCTTTGTGGGGCTGGTCGGTGCAGAGCTGGGCGGACCTGATCAACGCTGACGGCGCTGGGTTCTGACGCTCATGGGGTGGCCAGTTCGGCCCCGATGCCCGGCCGTTCGTGATCGCCTGCGCCTATCTGCTGGGCGAGTTCACGGGCTTCGACCAGCTCGGCCGCTTTATGCGACCGGCCCTGGCCCGCCGGGTGTTCGGGGCCGAGCTCGTCGACGACGCCGTCGGATGGATATGCAAGGTCTTGGCAGATTGGGGGTATCGGCGCGATTCCGGGACGTTGGCCTCGGTGATCTGCCAGGTGCTGCTAAGCCGCAGAATGCGGGCGGTCTGCGTTGCGTGCCGCCTGCTGGTCCGGCTTCATGTCGGTTGTCGGGTTTCACCTGGCGTGACTGCACTCAGCTGGGGAGGTTGATGCTTGTCTGCTGTTCGATCGCCGGCCGACCGTACGGCTCGGGTGGGCCGGCTGTTGTGGATCAGGGGCGCGGAGCCTTCGGGAGCCCTCCGGCGTTCTTGGCGCGGGGCCGGGTGGTCTGGCCGGTCAGGGGGTGTTCGCTGGTGGTCCCGCCGGCTGCTGTTGTGTGGTTGTGGCCGTGGGGGCCTGGATGCGGTTTACCGGGGGAGGGGTTGTCCTTTGGTCTCGGGTCCGGTGGACCAGACGGTGGCGATGGCGGTGATGTACATCGCCACTCCGACGACGGTGGCAGCGGCGGTGATCCCGCCGAGCAGGCTGATGAGCATTCCGGTGCCGAGGGTGACCAGCGCGCCTGCGATGCGCGCGGAGTTGAACACCGCGGAGATCGCGGTGGCGCGGCCCGGGGTGGGGAACAGTTCGGGCATGTAGATGGGCATCCAGGCGAACTGGCCCAGGATGAAGAACCCGGCCGCGGCTGCCACGGCCAGTGCTGCCTGCGGGGTGTGGACGGCGTAGAAGAGGACCGGGACGACGGCCGCGGATGCGGCGTAGTAGAGGAGCATGGTGGGTTTTCGGCCCCAGCGGTCGGCCAGGTAGCCGAGCAGGAGGTAGCCGGGTACGGAGGCGCCGTTGAACACCAGGCCGGCGTTGGCACCCCATCGGGTGCCCGTCTCGCCGGTGTCCTTGGCGAGTTGGGCGGTGTATGGGGGGATCCAGGCCGACACGGCGTACAGGCCGATGACCGACACGACAGTCAGCACGAGCAGCCGCAGCCCGCGGCGGCGTAGGTGGGCGTGGGCGAAGACGGCGGTGAAGGGGGAGCGCAGGAGTTCCCTGTCCGCGGCTGGGACGGTGTTGCCGGCTTCTTGGGCGGCTTTGGCCTTGCGCCGCCGGTCGCGGACCGAGGTCCACATCTGCGGGTCGCGGACGGCCCGCCGTACGTAGAGGACGATGAGTGCCGGGAGCGTGCCGGTCAGGAAGAGGTAGCGCCAGGCGTTGTCGCCCACGGGCTCCAGCAGGTACCAGGCCAGCGCGGCGATGACGGCGCCGACGCCGAAGCCCGACTGAAGTACTGCGGCGGCTCGTCCTCGTGAACGGTCCGGCCAGAGTTCGCCGATCAGGGCGGTGGCGCTGCCCCACTCCGCTCCCAGTCCCATGCCGGTGATGAAGCGCAGCGCGAGCAGCCACCAGTAGTCGGGTGCGAGTGCGGTCAGACCGGTGAAGAGGGCGTACCAGAGGATGGAGAGGATGAGGGTGCGGCGTCGGCCGAGTCGGTCGGCCGCGAAGCCGGCGAGGATCCCGCCGAGCGCCCAGCCGGCGAGGGTGGCCGCCAGCAGGCCGCTGACGTAGGCGGGAAGGTCTGCCAGCTGTGCTTCGGTGCCCACCGCCACGACGGCCGTGGGGCCGACGAGGACGAGGGCGTAGGTCTCGAACCCGTCGAAGGTCCATCCCAGCCAGGACGCGAACAGCGCACGGCGGCTGCTTTTGTCGATGTGGCGCACGGCGGGGGACGGGCCGGGAGTTCTGGGGGGCGACACGTCGTTTTGCAGGTCGGACATGGTGCTCTCCTTTGAGCGGTCGCGCGACGTCTGAGCGGTCGCGCGACGTCGCGACGTGCCCGTTGTCAGCCGATGACGTTGACCGGCCTGAGGACGGAAACCTCGACCGGTTCGGCGAGGAGGTCGGACAGCTGGGCGCGGTACGCCGTGTAGTGGGCCGTCGTGCGGTGCGCCTCCAGGGCCGCAAAGTCCTGGTAGCGCTCCAGGAGGACGAAGTCCGGGGCTTGCGTCCCGGTGGTGTAGAGGTCGTAGGAGCGGCATCCCGGCTCGGAGCGGGTCGGGGCGATCATTCCTTCGAGCAGGGCCTGAAGCTGCGGAGCGCGGTCTGGGGCCGGGGTGAAGCGGGCGATCACGGTCACGTGGTTGTGGTCTGTCACGGGGACTCCTTTGATTGCCGGCGGGGGCTACTTGCGCCCACCAGATGTAAGACGTTATAAAACGTCTTATGACATGCGTCAAGGGTTCGGTGACCCCGCCGGCCGTGACACCCGAAGGGGTGGTTACGCGTCCGGGCCTGCTGCCGGGTTCAATACGACTTATGACATCTGACATGGGCAACGAGCCCCGCTTCGACCTGTCGGCCGCCGGATTCCGGATCGAACGGGGCCGGACATCGGCGACGACGCAGCTGGCGGAGCAGATCAAGGCACTGATCCTCAAGCAGCAGCTGCCGCCGGGAACGCGGCTGCCCACGGAACGGGAGCTGATGGCTGAGACCGGTCTGAGCCGCATCACGGTCCGTGCCGCCGTAGGTGCACTGGAGTCGCAGGGCTGGGTGGTACGCAAGCAAGGACTGGGCACCTTCGTCTCCGAACCGGTGGACCAGGAGCTGTCCTCCGGCGTGCGCACCATCACCGAGGTCCTGCTCGAACAGGGCGTCACACCGCACATCGACGTCCTGGGCTTCGGGGTCGAATCCGCTGCGCCCCACGTCGCGCAGGTCCTCGGGGAGTCCGAGGTGCTGACGATCCGGCGCCGGTACGGGGACGGGGAGAAGCCGGTCGCGCTCGTCACGATCCACCTCCCGACGCGGGTGCTGGAGGCGGCCGGGCCGCTGCGCTCCGGCGAACCCGCCACCGAGACCACGTACACGATGTGGGAGCAGCGCCTGGGAGTGCGGATCGCGCAGGCCCGGCACCAGATCCACGCGGCCGCGGCTTCTCCGGACGTCGCCGCGGCGCTGGAGATCGAGGAGTCCGCACCCGTGCTCGTCCTGGAGCGGGTCAGCTACGGCCACGACGGCCGTCCACTGGAAGTCGTGATCTTCCACTACCGCCCGGAACGCTACGGATTCACCGTAACGCTTCCCCGCACCGTCTCCGGTGCCCCGGCCGGCATGACCGACATGACAGAAAGGCCACGTCCATGAACGACGACGATCCCTGCGGCGCGGGTCCCGCCCACGAGCCCGAGCCGCATATCGGGCTGATCCTGGCCCTGACCATCCGCGGCCTCGCCGTGGGGAACTATCCCGACATGGTCCGCGCCGCGCAGGCCGCCGAGTCCTGGGGATTCGACTCCGTGTGGCTGTGCGACCACTTCCTGACCCTCAGCCCCGACGACTACGTCCGGGACGCGGGCATCACCGCCGGACCCGGGAGCGACGGCGATGCCCGGCACAGCCGCTCGTCGTCGGTCCCGCTGCTCGAATGCTGGACCGCGCTGTCGGCCCTGTCCCGTGACACCACCACCGTGCGCCTGGGCACCAGTGTGCTGTGCAACTCCTACCGCTACCCCGCCGTGCTCGCCAAGATGGCCGCCACCTTCGATGTCATCTCCGGCGGCCGGCTGGACCTGGGCATGGGAGCGGGCTGGTTCCAGCAGGAGTACCAGGCATACGGCATCCCGTTCCCCCCGACCGGGGACCGGGTCACCGCGCTCGGCGAGTCGCTCCAGGTGATGCGCCAGGTGTGGACCGACCCGCACCCGACCTTCCACGGCGACTTCTACAGCATCGAGGGGGCGGTCTGCGATCCGCCCCCGCTCCAGCAGCCGCATCCGCCCCTGTGGGTGGGCGGCGAGGGACTGCGGGTCCACCGCATCGCCGCCCGGCACGCCAACGGCATCAACGTCCGGTGGTGGCCCGCCGAGAAGTGCGCGGAGCGCCGCGCGTTCCTGGACCGTGAGTGCGAGGCGATCGGCCGCGACCCGGCGACCCTGCGCCTGTCGATCACCACCCTGCTCGCACCGACCGACTCCCCGGCACAGCAGGAGGAGCTGCGTACCCGCTTCCAGTCGATTCCCGACACCGGAGTGATCACCGGGACGCCGGAAGCCTGTGTCGAGCGCATCCGCGCCTACCAGGATGCCGGCATCGACCACTTCCTGTTCACCATCCCCGACGTCGCGGACTCGACCTGTCTCGACGTCGTCGGGGAGCAGATCCTGCCCCACATCAAGCCCGCACACCGCACGCAACCCATCTGACCCCGGCCGCGCGACCACGACGCCAACGACTAAAACGAAGGGCCACTGCGTGACCTCCGAGACCACCGCGCACAACGAGCTCACCACCATCGACGAGGCGTACCTGAGGCCGACCGCCTACATCGATTCCGACCACCCGCTCGTGGTGTCCACCGCACGAGAGCTGACCGACGGTGCCACCACCGACAGCGAACGACTGGGCCGCATCTACCACTACGTCCGCGACCTGCCCTACGACATCCTCGCCTCGTTCCGCTATCTCGCCGAGGGCGAATCGGCGGCCAGCGACGTCCTCGCCCACGGTGTCGCCTTCTGCATGGGCAAGGCGAGTTCGTTCGCCGCCCTGTCCAGGGCCGCCCGCATCCCTGCCCGCATCGCGTTCCAGGCGCTCCACGCCCCGAAGATGGAATTCCTCTCACCGGAGGTCCGCACCCTGTGGGGAGGGCCGGTCGGACGGCCACTGCCCTGGCACTCGCTCGGCGAAGCCTTCCTCAACGGCCGGTGGATCAAGCTGGACGCAACCATCGACGCGCCCACCGCGGCCCGTCTGGGCAAGCCCTACACCGTCACCTACGACGGCGTCACGGACATCCCGACCGTCGAGGGGCCCGTGCTGCGGGAGAACGGCAGCTACGCCGACTATCCCGCCGAAGTGGCGCGATGGTACGAGCAGGTCGCCGGCGAAGTCCTCCAGGCGCTTGCCTCGCCCGCCGCGCACGAGCGGGTCGCCGGCGACGACGTGCTGTGGAGCGGCCCCGACCCGGAGCTGGTCGGCCGCACGTCCCTCGCCTGATCGGGCCACGCGAGGAGCGCCCCGAGACACTCCACCGGCGGACATGCCCGCCCTTCGCGGACCATCACCTCAACCCCCAAGGAGTGAGGCCACCATGGCCGTTCACCAGATCACTTCCGTCAACCCGGCCACCGGGGAAGTCATCGCCCAGTTCACCCCCCACTCGCCGACTGCTGTCGACGCGGCACTCGAGCGGGCATCCCTGGCCGCCAGGAGGTGGCGGACGATACCCGTCACCGCACGGGCGGAGCACCTCGAGCGGGCCGCCGCGCTGCTGCGCGCCGAACGGGACCAACTCGCCGCACTCATCACCGAGGAGATGGGCAAGCCCATCGCCGAAGCGGAAGCCGAGGTCGACAAGTGCGCCCGGGCTTGCGAGTACTACGCGAGGCAGGGACCGGAACTACTGAGGCACCAGCCCGTGGCAACCGGGGCCGCCCGCAGCCACGTCGCCTTCGACCCGCTGGGCCTGGTCCTGGCGGTCATGCCCTGGAACTATCCGCTCTGGCAGGTGTTCCGCTTCGCGCCGCCCGCGCTGCTGGCGGGCAACGGTGCCGTGCTCAAACACGCCTCGAACGTGCCGCGTTGTGCCCTGGCCATCGCCGACATCTGGAACCGGGCCGGCTGCCCGCCCGGTCTGTTCACCACGCTGCTCGTCGGCCCCGACGCGGTGCCGGACCTCATAGCCGATCCCCGCATCCACGCCGTGACCCTCACCGGATCGACCGAAGTGGGCTCTGCCGTCGCTGCCATGGCCGCGCACCACCTCAAGCCCCAGGTCCTCGAACTCGGCGGCTCGGACCCCTTCATCGTCCTCGCCGACGCGGACGTCCCGGCCGCCGCCGCGGCGGCGGTCAGCGCACGCATGCACAACACCGGGCAGAGCTGCATCTCCGCCAAACGGTTCATCGTCGAGGAAACGGTCGTCGAGGAATTCACCGACGCGTTTACCGCCGGTGTCGCCGCCCTGACCGTGGGCGACCCGTTCCGCCCAGACGTAACGATCGGCCCGCTCGCCCGGTCCGGTCTTCGCTCCGACCTCGTCGACCAGGTCGAGCGCAGCACCGCAGCGGGCGCCCGCGTCGTCACCGGCGGCACGGTCCCCGACGGCCCCGGGTACTTCTATGTGCCCGCCGTCCTGGACCAGGTCACCCCGACGATGGCTGTCGCAGCGGAAGAGACGTTCGGGCCGGTGGCCGCCGTCGTCTCCGCGACGGACCCGGCCCAGGCCGTCGACATCGCCAACGCCACCGAATTCGGTCTCGGCGCCGCGCTGTGGACAACCGACCTCGAGCGCGCCGATCGCCTGATTCCCGGCATCGAGGCCGGCGCGGTGTTCGTCAACGGGATCGTCGCCTCCGACCCGCGGCTGCCGTTCGGCGGCATCAAACGCAGCGGCTACGGACGCGAGCTGGGCGCCTTCGGACTGCGTCAGTTCACCAACGTCAAGAGCGTGTGGATCGGCCCCGCACACAACGCACACAGCCACCCCCTCAGCGAATGACCAGCATTCTCCACCCCCGAACCAGCCGACCGAAGGCGATCACCCATGACAGTCACTCAGCCGGACTCGCTCCCCGCCACACCAACGCACCACGAGAACACCGTCGCCATCGTCGGCGGCACCGGCGCCCTCGGTCTCGGGCTCGCCACCCGGTGGGCCCACAGCGGCGTCAACGTCCGCATCGGATCCCGCCGTGCACAAGCGGCGCAGGGCTGCGCCGACAGACTCCCCGGAGCGGTCGGCGGGGACAACACCACCATGATCGAAGGCGCGGCGGCGGTGGTCGTCGCCGTGCCCTTCAGCGCACACGTCGAGACGATGCGCTCCATCGCCAAAGCCATCCAGCCCGGACAACTGGTCATCGACACGACCGCGCCCCTTCTGCCCGCCGGGCCCCGCGGCCTGCGTCCCATCGTCCCCTGGGCCGGTTCTGCCGCCGAACAGGCCCAGGCCCTGCTGCCGGACGGCACAAGCGTGGTCTCGGCTCTCCAGACGGTCAGCGCCGCCACCTTGCAGGACATCGAGCTCCGGCTGGACGAGGACGTATTGCTCTGCGGCGATCACACGGCCGACAAGGTCCTGGCCGCGGATCTCATCGACCGTATCCCCGGGCTGCGCACCGTCGACTGCGGCCTGCTGGACATCAGCGGTGTCTGCGAGCGGATCACCGCGCTGCTGATCGGGATCAACAGGCGTTACAACACCCACGCCGGCATCCGGCTCACAGGTCTCCCCGAGCCTCTCGCCCGATGAGCTTGTTCTCTCTTCTCCCGTCTCGAACGGTGTCTCGGACCAAAGCCGCTGACCTGGGGGTTCGCCAGACGCGGGGGCGGCCTTCGTCTGATCATGTGCTCCGGCCAAGGTGCACGTGATCATGACGAAGGCCGTGAGGGTGAGTCGGCTGCCTGATGCTGTCCGGAGGGAAAGCGCTGGCGGAAGCGTCACGCTTCCGGGGCGGGTTCTCCGAGTGTGTGACTGTTTGGTGTGGGGAGTTGTTGGCGTGGGTGGGCGTGGTGCTGTGTGTGGAGGGTGTGGTGTGTGGAGGGTGTGGTGAGGTCGCCGGTGGACTTGGCGTTGTTGCCCGAGTATCGAGGTGGACACGGAGCGATGTGCGGGGGTTTGATCCACGGCCGGTTCGACGTCGGTCGGCTGTGGACGGTGACGTCGATGGGCTGTGGACGGTGCCGGCCGGGCTGTCGTTGCCGCGGTTCGGCGGTGGGCCTGCGGTCTTGGCGGTCGATGTGCCGCCGTGGTTTCGCCTGGATGCGCCATGCTCGGCGCAGTGCCTGTTCTGCCACGTCCCTACGGGCGTGTGAAGACGGCCTCGCAGTGCATTCCGGGCCGGCCCTGCTCTTTCGTGGCTGTGCTGGAGCCGGGCGCCACGTCGTGGACCGCGGTCCTGGACGTGGTCCGGCTCGGACCGGCGGACGAGGCGACCGCGATCGCCGCCGCCCTGTTGCGGGGTGTCGTCGAGCGGCTCATCGCCGCTGGTCAATGGCAGGCCGGGGTCCCGTATATCGTGATCGTCAGCGATGCCGGCTACGACGTCACCCGCCTGGCCTGGGTCCTGCGCGACCTGCCGGTCGAACTGGCCGGCCGGGTCGGCTCCGACCGTGTGATGCGGCTGCCGGAAGCACCGGGAATGCACGGCGTCAACAGCCGGCCGCTCAAGCACGGCCCGGAATTGCGGTTCACCATGCCGGAGACCTGGCCCGAGCCTGCGATCACCACGGACACGACCAACGACGGCCAGGCCGAAGCCCAGGCAGGGGACCGGGTCCGCCCAAGGCTCACCCACCGCTCCTCCTGGCTCGACCACGACGGCGGACTTCCGCTGGTCGAAGGGAGGTTGATGTCGGCTGAAGGTCGAGCATCTGTCGAAGGAACGGGATGCCCTGCCAGTGTGGTTATGGTCCTTTGTGGTTATGGTCCTTCAAAACCGGCGCCACCCCCCCCACGAGGTGGACCGCTTCTGGCAGGCATGTCTGCGTCGCTTCGATCTGGAGCACACCTTCGGCTTCGCGAAGCAGACCCTGGGCTGTGGACCACCCCCGAAACGTCGTACTCCCCAGGCGGCGGACCGCTGGACCTGGATTCTGATCGTCGCCCAACCCTGCTCCGGCTCGCCCGGTCCCTCGCCGCGGACCTCCGTCGGCCCTGGGAGAAGCCCACGAGCTCCGGCCGGCTCACCCCGGCCCGGGTCCGCCGGGGGTTCAGGACCACGACGAGGAACCACCGAGGCGGGCGCGGCAGCACACCCAGCCCGGCGAACCCTGGCCCCGCGTGTCAGCGGCGGACCAGCACCGCGTGCGTGACGGTCGGCGAGCTGACCAGCTCGGACACCCGGTAGCCGTCGATCCCGTTGCCCAGATTGTCGAGCAGCCGCTCGCCGCGCCCGATGAGCAGCGGCGCGATCACGAGGTGGAACTCGTCGATCAGCCCGGCGCGCAGATACTGCTGGATGACCGCCGCGCCGCCGCCGATCCGGACGTCTTTGCCGCCCGCGGCGTCGAACGCGCGCTGGAGCACCGTCTCCAGCGGCTCGTCGGTGAAGTGGAAGGTCGTTCCGCCGGCCATCTCCAGCGTCGGGCGCAGATGGTGGGTGTGCACGAAAACGTCGTGGTGGTAGGGCGGGTTGTCGCCCCACCAGCCCTTCCAGGACTCGTCCTCCCACGGCCCGCGCTGCGGGCCGAACATGTTCCGCCCCATGATCGTGGCGCCGATGTTCTGCTCGCCGCGGGCGAAGTAGTCGACATCGATTCCGGTCTTCCCCGCGGCGGAATCTTCCGCCGCGGAGACGAACCAGCTGTGCAGGTCCTCACCCCAGCCGACACCGTCGCCGAACGGGGCGTCCAGTCGCTGGTTCGAGCCGGCCGCGAAGCCGTCGAGGGAGATCGTCACGTTGTGTACGCGGACCTTGGGCATGGCCTTCGCCTCTCGTGCTGATGTCGTTCTCTCACCCCTGCGTCGTACAGAGCCTGCCGGGATCGACATCCCCGCGCACATTCTTTCGGCGGGCCATACTGGTGCCCGGCACCGCCTGAGGCTGCTGCGCCTCTGCCCCCAGGAGGGCGAAGCCTGGATCGGTGAAGAGGTGCCCGGCGAGCACCGCTTCATCACTGCCGTCCTCGCCGGCCAGGTGAACGCACTGCCCGGCCAGGGCAACGACCTGCCACCGCAATCCGCGGAAGCGAACATGAGACGCGACCGCCACCACCGGCCGACCGCTCTGTCGGCTGCTGCTCACACCGCCTCCCCGCACCCGGCGCAAGCCCCGCCGCACCCCTCGTCTGACGCCGGGCACTCGGCCGCGGGGACGCAGCCCTGGCTCTCCTCGCCACGCCCGGCGCCGGCGTCATCGTGCCGGCTTCCCCGCCGGCGCTGCGCCACATGCCTCGCGGAGGGAACCGGGACTGACGATGACCCGTTCGTGCAGCGGCGCCTTGAGTGCTGTCGTCAGCGTGTGGTGCCACAGGGCGTGGAAGACGGCCGGGAGGACCTCGATCGGGTCGCCGGCCGCTGCGGCGCCCTCGATCAGCGGCCGCGGCCGCGAGAAGGCCTCGAGGACTGCGGGC
>NZ_JBQTCE010000027.1:0-108026 GCF_052665095.1 Streptomyces sp. NEAU-174
TTGCATGTGTTAAGCACGCCGCCAGCGTTCGTCCTGAGCCAGGATCAAACTCTCCGTGAATGCCTCCGGGATATCCCGGTGAACACTGCACGAGAGCGGAACCACCAGAGGAATAATCCGATGGTTCACAGCGTCCTCGCTGTGTTTTTCTTCAAAGGAACCTCGTCCACGAGTGGACGGGGTATCAACATATCTGGCGTTGACTTTTGGCACGCTGTTGAGTTCTCAAGGAACGGACGCTTCCTTCGAAACCGTTTCACCGGTTTCTCCGGGCGCTTCCCTTCGGTGTTTCCAACCTTACCAGATCCGATTTCCGGTTCGTTTCCGATCCGAATTACGTTTCCGGCCCCCTGCTGGAGCGGGGTCTTTCGCGCCTTCCGGCGTGTCCACTACTTTAGCGGATTCCCCCGGATGCTCATAATCGAGTTCCCCAGTCCGAATTCCGGCATGCCGAAATCCATCCCGATGAGGGGCCGTGCAGTAGTGGTTTGCCGCCGGTGCGGCTCGATGGTCACCGCGTTTCCCCGCAGGGCCCCGTGGCAACTCGGTGAACACTACACGACGCCCCGAGGACCATCAAACCCATGGCCGGACCCCCCGTCAGGGCGTACTGTCTATGGCATGACGAGCGCATGTGTTCACCCACGGTGGTGGGCCGCCTGACGGCGGCCGCCCCTTTCCCCACATGCGCAACCACGGCCGCCGCTCCGGCGGCCGTTCGCGTTTCTCCCTCCCGCGAATCCCGGCCGGCCGGGCCGGCGGTCCCGACACAGCGGGAGACGCGGAGAGATGACAGAGACGAAGACGGCGGGGCGCCGGATCTTCAGTGGGATCAAACCGAGCGGGCATCTGACCCTCGGGAACTACCTGGGGGCCGTACGCCGGTGGGTTCAGGAGGACCAGCACCGTGCCGACGCGCTGCTCTGCGTCGTCGATCTGCACGCGCTCACCGTGGAGCACGATCCGGCGCGGGTGCGGCGGCTCACCCGGCAGGCCGCCACGCTGCTGCTCGCCTCGGGGCTCGATCCCGAGCTCTGCACGCTGTTCGTGCAGAGCCATGTGGATGAGCACACGCGGCTGTCCTATCTCATGGAGTGCACGGCCACCGACGGCGAGATGCGGCGGATGATCCAGTACAAGGAGAAGTCCGCGCGGGAGCGGGCGGGAGGGGGGAGCGTACGGCTGTCGCTCCTCACCTATCCGGCGCTGATGGCCGCCGACATCCTCGTCTACGGAACGCATGAGGTGCCGGTCGGCGAGGACCAGACGCAGCATGTGGAGCTGGCCCGGGATCTGGCGCAGCGGTTCAACCAGCGGTACGGACCGGTCTTCACCGTGCCCCGGGCCACCAGTCCGCGGGTCTCGGCGCGGGTGATGGATCTACAGGACCCGAGCTCCAAGATGGGGAAGTCGCACGCGGAGACGGCGGGCATCGTCTACCTCCTCGACGAGCCGGATGTGGTGCGGAAGAAGGTCATGCGGGCGGTCACGGACAGCGGCACCGAGGTGCGGTACGACCGGACGGAGCAGCCGGGGGTGGCCAATCTGCTGGACATTCTCGCCTCGTGCACCGATGGCAAGCCGGAGGTACTGGCCGAGGAGTTCGGCTCGTACGGGGCGCTGAAGGGGGCCACGGCGGAGGCGGTGCTGGAGGTGCTGCGTCCGCTTCAGGCCCGGCACGCCGAGCTGTGCGCCGACCCGTCGTATGTGGACGGGGTGCTGCGGGCCGGGGCCGAGCGGGCGCGTGGGCTGGCCCGGCCCCGGGTGGACGAGGCGTATGCGGCGGTCGGACTGCTGCCGCCAGCATGATCGGGCTGTTGCCGCCCGCCTGAGCGGAACAGCTCTCCGTCGGGCTCTTCGTCAGCTGTTGCCGGAGGCTAGCTCGCGGCTGCGGTCGCGGGCCGCCTCCAGCGCGGCGATCAGCGCGGCGCGCACCCCATGGCGCTCCAGTTCGCGGATGGCGTTGATGGTGGTGCCCGCCGGGGAGGTCACGGCCTCGCGCAGCTTGACCGGGTGCTGATCGCTGTCGCGCAGCATCACCGCCGCGCCGATGGCCGCCTGGACGATCAGGTCATGGGCCTTGTCGCGGGGCAGGCCCAGCAGGATGCCCGCGTCGGTCATCGCCTCGACGAGGAAGTAGAAGTAGGCCGGGCCGGAGCCGGAGAGCGCGGTCGCGGCGTCCTGCTGGGACTCGGGGACGCGCAGCGTCTTGCCGACGCCGCCGAAGATCGCCTCGGTGTGGGCGAGGTGCTCCTCGGTGGCGTGGCTGCCCGCCGAGATAACGGACATGGCCTCGTCGACCAGCGCCGGGGTGTTGGTCATGACCCGGACGACGGGGGTGCCGGCGGCCAGGCGCGCCTCGAAGAAGGAGGTGGGGATGCCCGCGGCGCCGGAGACGACCAGCCGGTCGGCGGGGACGTGTGGGGCGAGCTCATCGAGCAGGGCGCCCATGTCCTGGGGTTTGACGGTGAGGATGAGGGTCTCGGCGGCCTTGGCGGCCTCGGCGTTGGAGACGGCCTCGACGCCGTAGCGCGACCGGAGCTCCTCGGCGCGCTCGGGGCGGCGGGCCGTGACCAGCAGGTCGGACGGCGACCAGCCGCCTCGGATCATTCCGCTGAGAAGGGCTTCGCCGATCTTTCCCGTGCCGAGCACGGCGACCTTCTCCGTCATGGTGCGGCTCTCCTCATGCCTGTGCGGTATGCCTATGCGATATGCCTACGCGGTTCGTGCGTGTGCTGCGGAGGTGTTCTTCGCCATCCTCGCACGGGTGGCCCATTCCCCCTGGCTCTTATCGATTTCTTATTCATTGTTCGATGAATTAATTTTTCGCGCCATCCGGCGTGACGGGGAGGCGGCTTTGCGCCCGCGCCGACCAGGGCGCCCGGAACGAAACAGTCCTGTTCGATGACTCCGAGTTCACAAGTCGGTTACATATCGACTTGCAAATGGTCACAGTCTTATGGACACAATAGGGCTCGGTGTCTATACGTACGGGAAGGGGGCGATGGTGAGGACGATCCGGCATACCGCTCACGCACTGGTAACGGCGGTTGCCGTGTTGCTTGCCCTCTTCATCGCGGCTGATTGCGCGTCCGCGCAGGTCACCCATCCCGAAACGGTCAGCGCCTCCGCATCAGCCGATCCGCGGCCGACCACCGAATCATTGGTATCCGCGCACGGCGACCACGGAACTGAAGATTGCAAGGGGCTCCGCGGAAGGGCCCCGCTCACCGCTCCCACCCCGAGCGGCAAATACGGATGTGTGTGCGGTTGCGATGCCGGTGTTCCGGTGCCGCGTACCGCCATCTCCACCTCGGTCACCGGACGCCAAGCCGTTCCGGTGTCGAGATCGGGCGAATTGCCCGTCATCCTTCAGATCTTCCGCTGCTGAGAGCTACACCGCCGTGGCCCGGCGGTCCTCTCACGCACATCTCAACGCTTTTCACGCGTCTCGCAGCAAGCGATCTCAACCGCCAGCGACCGATTCCATCGATCCCACTGACGTAGCGCTATGCCGTGCCCCCGCCTGCCCATGAGCCGGTGACGGGGCGCACTGGAGGCAACCCTCATGCGAAATCTCCTTGACCGTTTCCGTGGTGCCGGAGGCACCTCAGGCTCATCCGGCGCCGGAACCTTCCGCGCCGACTTCACCGCTTCTCTCGTCGTCTTCCTGGTGGCCGTCCCCCTGTGCGTGGGGGTGGCGGTCGCCTCCGGTGTGCCGGCCGAGCTCGGCCTGATCACCGGCATCGTCGGTGGGCTGGTCACCGGCTTCCTGCCGGGCAGCAGCCTGCAAGTATCCGGCCCGGCCGCCGGTCTGACCGTGCTGGTCTACGAGGCCGTGGAGCAATACGGCGTCGCCGCGCTCGGCGTCCTCGTCCTCATCTCCGGACTGCTCCAGCTGGCCATGGGCGCGCTCGGCCTCGGCCGCTGGTTCCGGGCGATCTCCGTCGCCGTGGTGCAGGGCATGCTCGCGGGCATCGGCCTGGTGCTGATCGCCGGACAGCTGTACGCGCTCGCCGACACCAAGGCCCCGAGCAGCGGGCTCGACAAGATCTTCAGCATTCCGGAGCTCATCGGGGATGTGGCCGGTTCCGCGGATGCCCTGAAGGCGGTCGCCGTGGGCGCCGGGACCATCGTCGTCCTGGTGCTGTGGCCGCGCTTCCGCCAGGGTGCCAAGGTGCTGCCCGCGCCGCTGGCGGCCGTCGCGCTCGCCACGGCCGCGACCGCGATCTTCGACCTGCCGATCGCGCGGGTCGAGGTCAAGGGTCTGCTGGACGCCGTCCAGCCGCCCGGCGGCAGTGAGTTCCAGGCCCTCGCCGAGGTGGGCGTCATCGGCACCGTGCTCGCGTTCACGCTGATCGCCTCCGCCGAGAGCCTGTTCAGCGCCGCGGCCGTGGACCGGCTGCACGACGGCCCGCGCACCGACTACAACAAGGAGCTGATGGCGCAGGGCGCGGGCAACACGGTGTGCGGTCTGCTCGGTGCGCTGCCGATGACCGCGGTGATCGTGCGGAGCGCGGCCAATGTGCAGGCCGGTGCGAAGACGAAGGCGTCGCGGGTACTGCACGGTGTGTGGCTGCTGGTCTTCGCGGTGCTCTTCCCCTCGGCGCTGGGCATCATCCCGGTGGCGACGCTCGCCGGTGTGCTGGTGTACTCCGGCTGGAAGCTGATCCCGACCAAGGACATGGTGCCGCTGTGGAAGACCCACCGGGGTGAGGCGATCATCCTGATCGTCACCGCCGGCGCGATCGTGATCACCAATATGTTCGAGGGCGTGATCATCGGTCTGCTGATGGCCGTGGCCAAGACCGCCTGGGAGACCTCGCACGTGCATGTCGAGGTCAGCGGGCGCGAGGACGAGGGCGTCGACGGCGCCGGCTCTGGCTCCGGCGACAAGCCCCTGCGCGTCCGGGTGCGCGGCAACGCGACCTTCCTGCGGCTGCCCAAGCTGCTGGACGAGTTGGAGGGGCTGCCCCGTGAGCGCGAGGTGGAGCTCGACCTGACCGGGCTGCGCCATGTGGACCACGCCTGCGAGATGGCGCTGGCCACCTGGACCGAGCGGCACAACGCGGTGGTCAAGCGGGGCGCCGCCCTCGAGGAGCGGATCCCGGCGTAACCCATATATAGGGGGAGCCCCATATAGGAGGAGCCCCCCTTTCCGCCGCCCGGCCCCCGGCGCCGCACTCGCGGTGCCGGGGGCCGGCTGCGCTCCGGCCGGCGGGCTGTGGCTCAGCCGCAGGGCGCCGTGGCTCAGCCGCAGGGCACGGTGACGAAGCCGTCGCTGCCGGTCTTCACATACGCGTCGGAGACGTACTGGCCCGGAGCGATGCTGTCCCAGATGTCCGAGGTGCCGTACGGCCCCGAGACCTTCTCGCCGTGCCGCTGGCAGCGGATCGGGACCCGGCTGTTGTACGGCAACACCTTCACCAGCCGGTAGTTGGTGCCGGGCCCGCTGCGGACGTTCAGCTGGTAGCCGGGCGCGACCGGATAGGTGATCGCTCCGGCGGTGGTCTCCACGGTGTCCGCGACGGTGCCAGTGGCGGTGTCCGTGGCGTCGGTGGTGGCTACGGCATCCGCGGTCTCTTCGATGGCCATGTCGGCCCCTCCCCCGTTGAACTTCTTTCCGAAGTTGTGCACATGTCGTGTGAAGTGACACGACATGCGGAGGCTAACAAGGCTCGCACGTGTCATCGACTAGGCTCGCCGAGTCGCGAATGCGGCCGAACTCACGGGGGTGGGGCATGCCACCGGTGCACAGAGCCGGGACGGGCCCGGAAGCGGAGGATCCGGAGTACGCCGGGCAGTACCAGCTCGAGGCGCGTCTCGGATCCGGTGGCATGGGCGTGGTCCATCTGGCCCGCTCGCCCTCGGGGCGGCGGCTCGCGGTGAAGGTCGTCCATGCCGGGCTGGCCGAAGACCCCGAGTTCCGGGCGCGGTTCCGGCAGGAGGTGGCGGCCGCCCGGCGGGTCAGCGGCGCGTTCACGGCGCCCGTGGTGGATGCCGACCCGGAGGGGCCCAGGCCCTGGATGGCCACCCTCTACATCCCCGGCCCGACCCTCGCCGAACACGTCAAGCGGAGCGGCCCGTTGGCGCCGGACGAGACCGTGCGACTCGCGGCGGGGCTCGCCGAGGCGCTGCGGGACATCCATCGGGCGGGCGTGGTGCACCGCGATCTCAAGCCGAGCAATGTGCTGCTGGCGGCGGACGGCCCGAAGGTCATCGACTTCGGCATCTCCCGGCCGTCGGACAGCGAACTGCGCACCGAGACGGGGAAGCTGATCGGCACTCCGCCGTTCATGGCCCCGGAGCAGTTCCAGCGGCCGCGTGCGGTGGGACCGGCGGCGGATGTGTTCGCGCTGGGGTCGGTGCTGGTGCACGCCGCCACCGGGCGGGGCCCGTTCGAGTCCGAGAGCCCGTACATCGTGGCGTACCAGGTGGTGCACGACGAGGCGGATCTGGCGGGGGTGCCGGATGAGCTGCTGCCGCTGGTCCAGCGGTGTCTGGCCAAGAACCCCGAGGACCGCCCCACGCCCGACGCGCTGATGACGGTGTTGCGCGCTGTACGCGGACCCCAGTCGGCGGTGCCGCGCGGATCCGTTCCGCTGGTGCCGCAGCAGCGGACGCCGGAGCCGCACTCGCTGCCGGGTGTGCGCTGGGGGCAGGACGACGGCGGCACCACCGATACGCATGTGAAGGCGGCTCCCGAGCCGAAACCGGCCGCGGACCAGCCCGAGTCGGTGCCGGACCAGCCCGAGTCGGTGCCGGGCGAGCCCGTGGCGCGGCGCCGGGGGATCCGGCGGTGGGCCCTCTCCGGGCTCGCGGCCGCCGTACTGCTCGGCGCGGGCACGGTCGCCGCACTGCGCCCGTTCGACGGTACGGACTCCTCCGGTGGCGGCCGACCGCGCATCAGCGCGGCGACCGCGGAGGCGTGGCGCCCCTGGGCGACCGGGCTGGACGTCGGAAAGGCAGCGGGCTCGGGGGCGCGGCCCGCGTTCTGCTCGTACGGAGCGGGCGCGCTGTACTGCGCCCGGCGCGGTGTCGAGACCGCCCGGGTCGATCCGGACGACGGCCGGGTGGTCTGGTCGCGGCCGTCCGCGGCGGCGCGCCCCGGGGACGGCGCGACGATCTCCGCGCCCGTGGTCGCGGGCGGCCTGGTGCGGACGGTGTCCCCGGACGGCGGGCGGCTGCGGGCGCTCGACCCCACGACCCACCGCGTCCGCTGGAGCCGCGATGTGTCCCGCTACCAGGGCGGGGTCTACTCCTCGGGCGACACCGTGCTGCTGGTCACGCCGGACGGCATGGTCACTTCGGTGAACGGGACGACGAACAAGGAGCGTTGGAGCCACCGGCTGCCCGGCCACGCCCGACCCGTCTTCTTCTCGTACGGCGACGGCCGCACCGCGTACGCCGTGACCACCGCGGGCGACGGCTCGCACACGCTGGTCACGGCGGTGGACACGGTGCGCGGTACGACGCGCTGGCACGCCTCGCTCGGCGGCAACCTCACCCCGGCCGGAAGCGGCCCCGATGGCGTGCTGCTGCTGACCGAGACGGACAGCCGGACCAGTACCACCGCCGTGGTGCGCTACGACCCGGAGCGGCGCTCGGCGCGGCGGGTCGCGCTGTCCGCGCCGGTGTCCGCGATCAGCGCCGTCACCAGCGGCGACCGAGTGTATGTACTGGGCACGGACGGCGGGTTGGTGGCCGTCGACACCGCGCGCGAGGGGGCGGCGCGGGCGCGGCTCTGGCGCGTGGAGACCTCGGTCTCCAACGCCTCGCCGCTGGTGGCGGCGGACGGCAGGCTGTACTTCTCGGCGGCGGACGGCCGGCTGCTGGCCGTGGACGCCCGGCGGGGCGAGGTGATCGGCGAGACCCGCTCGCGCGGGGGCGCGGCCGGTCAGGGCTTCCTGGATCTGATGCCCGCACCGGTGGTGGCGGACGGCAAGGTGTTCGCGACGGCCCCGGACGGCACGCTCTTCGCCGTGGACGGGCGGAATCCGGCCGGTTGGTGAGCGGCGTCACGGGCCCCGGCGCGAGCCCGGCCTAGAGTGACCGCCGGATCGTGGGTCGGTGGGAGAAGACAGGAATGGCACTGCGCGCCGGGGACCCGGAGTCCATCGGAGGCTACGCACTCGAGCGGCGGCTCGGCCGTGGCGGGATGGGCACGGTGTATCTGGCCCGGTCGCCGTCGGGGCGGCGGCTGGCGCTGAAGGTGGTGCATCAGCAGTTCGCCGACGACGACGAGTTCCGGGTGCGGTTCCGGCAGGAGGTCGCGGCCGCCCGGCGGGTCAGCGGCGCGTTCACCGCCGCCGTCGTGGACGCGGACCCCGAGGCCGTGCTGCCGTGGATGGCGACCTCGTACGTCCCCGGCCGCACTCTCGCCGAGCAGGTCGCGGCGGACGGTCCGCTGCGCGGCGCCGCGTTGCGGCGGCTGGCGGTCGGGCTGGTCGAGGCGTTGCGGGACATCCACCGGGCGGGTGTGGTGCACCGGGATCTGAAACCGGCCAACATCGTGCTGTCCGACGAGGGGCCCCGCGTCATCGACTTCGGCATCTCCCGGGCGGCCGACCACCAGACCCTGACCATGACGGGCCGGGTCATGGGCACGCCCCCGTTCATGTCGCCGGAGCAGCTGCGCGATCCGCGTGAGGTCGGCCCGGAGTCCGATGTGTTCTCGCTGGCGACGGTGCTGGTGTACGCGGCGACCGGCCAGAGCCCGTTCGACGCGGACAGCCCGTATATGACCGCCTATCACGTGGTGTACGAGCCCCCGGCGCTGGACACGGTGACCGGGCCGCTGCGTGACGTGGTCGGGGACTGCCTGAGCAAGGAGCCGTCCGCGCGGCCCGGTCTTGACGAGCTGCTGGACCGGCTGCGGACGCTGCCCGAGGACGATGGTGACGACGGTAAGGGCGGTGACGACGGGCGTAAGGACGACCGTGACGACCGTAAGGACGTCACGGACGGCGGCACCAGTGGGGCCGACGAAGACAACGCCGCCGTGCCGACCGAAGCCGGCCGTGCGCCGGGCCGCGCCCAACTGACGCGCCGCCCCTTGGTGTCCGCCGCGACTGCCGCGGGCCTGGTCGCCGCGATCGTGGGGACGATCGTCTTCCTGCGGGCCGGGTCGGGACCCGAGGGCGAGCCGGACGCCCGCCCCACCACCCGCGCATCGGCGAACGGCTCGCTCCCGTCCGGCTGGCGCCCCTGGCAGCGCACCCTCGCCGGGCCCGGCACCGACATCGTGACCAGCGCCGATGGCGCGCCGCGCTCGGTCAGCGGGCCGACCGGCCGCCGCTGTCTGCCCTCGGGCACGGATCTGTACTGCGGCGGTTCCGGGATCCCCCTGACCCGGCTGGACGTCCGGGGGCGGGTGGCCTGGCACCGGTCGACGGAGCCGAGCGAGCTGATCGGAGTGGCCGGCGGTCTTGTGCTGGGCACCGTGGAGAAGTCGGACGGCACGGCCAGGCTGGAGGGCTACCGCACCAGCGACGGTGAGCGGGTCTGGCGTACCGACATCGGCAGCGCGTACCAGGGGGCGGTGTTCCGGCGAGGAGACCATCCGGCCGTGCTCACCCAGAGCTGGGACGAGGAGACCTTCCAGGCGGTGGACGTGCGCACCGGCCGCACGCTCTGGTCGCGCCGGGTCGGCCACGGGCTGACCTGTGGCCCGGACGTGGTGTCCGGACGCCCCCTCGCCGACTGCGGAACGCTGGAGGACCGGGGCGACCCGGCCGTTCCGAACGGGCTCTACACCCTCTCCCCCACCACGGGGGCGCCCCGGCGGATCGGCACTCTCTTCGCGGGCTCCTTCCTCGCCGAGCGCTCGGGCGACCTGCTCTATCTGGAGCAGCGCGAGCACGACACCGACGACTACACCGATCTGGTCTTCCTCGGCGCGGACGGGGGACGGGAGCGCCGGGTGAAGCTGCCCGCGGGGCTGTCCGCCCGGCAGATCACGCCCGCCCTGGTGGGCGACACGCTCTACTTCGTCCGGCAGAACGGCGAGGTCACCGCCGTCACGACGGCCGGAAAGCGGCTGTGGAGCAAGGCGACGCAGGTGGAGTGGCTGGGCCCGCCCGTGGTGTCCGGGCGCCGGAACGCCCTGTATCTGGCCACCGCCGCGGGCCGGGTGGTCGCGCTGGACCGCCGGGACGGCCGGGTGCTGTGGCGGACCAAGGCGCGTACGGATCCTGGTGGCGTCCCCGCCGAGCTGAGCTTGAGCGGGGACGCGCTCACCACGGTCTACGGATACGACACCCTGGAGGCGTCCGGGATGGACGTCGGCCGGGGCGGCTGACGCGCGAACGTTACCCGGGGCGGCTGACGGCCCCGCGAGGTCAGCCCGGGTGGCCGAACGTCAGCCTGGGCGGCCGAATGTCAGCCCAGCTGGCTGATGTCGCGGACCGCGCCCTTGTCCGCGCTGGTGGCCATCGCCGCGTAGGCGCGCAGCGCGGTGGACACCTTGCGCTCGCGGTTCTTCGGGGCGTAGACCCCACCGAGCTCCTCGCGGCGGGCCGCCAACTCCTCATCGCTCACCAGGAGTTCGATGGAGCGGCCGGGGATGTCGATGCGGATCCGGTCGCCGTCCCGGACCAGGGCGATGGTGCCGCCGGACGCCGCCTCCGGCGAGGCGTGGCCGATGGAGAGACCCGAGGTGCCGCCGGAGAAGCGGCCGTCGGTGACCAGCGCACAGGCCTTGCCCAGGCCCCGGCCCTTGAGGAAGGAGGTCGGGTAGAGCATCTCCTGCATGCCGGGGCCGCCCTTGGGGCCCTCGTAGCGGATGACGACCACGTCGCCCTCCTTGACCTGCTTGCCCAGGATCCGCTCGACGGCCTCCTCCTGGGATTCGCAGACCACGGCCGGGCCCTCGAAGGTCCAGATGGACTCGTCCACGCCCGCGGTCTTCACCACGCAGCCGTCGACGGCCAGATTGCCCTTGAGGACGGCGAGTCCGCCGTCCTTGGAGTAGGCGTGCTCCATGTCGCGGATGCAGCCGCCGGCGGCGTCCGTGTCCAGCGAGTCCCAGCGCTCGGACTGCGAGAAGGCGGTGGCGGAGCGCTTGCAGCCGGGGGCCGCGTGCCACAGCTCGACGGCCTCGGCGGACGGCGAACCGCCGCGCACGTCCCAGGTCTTGAGCCAGTCGGCGAGCGAGGAGCTGTGCACGGAGTGGACGTCCTCGTTCAGCAGCCCGCCGCGGAACAGCTCGCCGAGGATCGCCGGGATGCCGCCCGCGCGGTGCACGTCCTCCATGTAGTACGTGCCGCCGGGGGCGACGTTCGGGGCGACCTTGGCGAGGCACGGCACCCGGCGCGAGACCTCGTCGATGTCCTTGAGGTCGTAGTCGAGACCGGCCTCCTGGGCGGCGGCCAGCAGGTGCAGGATCGTGTTGGTCGAGCCGCCCATGGCGATGTCGAGCGCCATGGCGTTCTCGAAGGCGGCGCGGGAGCCGATGGAGCGCGGCAGAACCGTCTCGTCGTCCTGCTCGTAGTGGCGCTTGGTGATCTCCACGACCGTACGGCCGGCGGTCTCGTAGAGCGCCTTACGGGCGGTGTGGGTGGCCAGCACCGAACCGTTGCCCGGCAGGGAGAGGCCCATCGCCTCGGTCAGGCAGTTCATCGAGTTGGCGGTGAACATGCCGGAACAGGAGCCGCAGGTCGGGCACGCGTTGTTCTCGATGCGGAGGATGTCCTCGTCCGAGACGGTCTCGTTGACCGCGTCCGAGATGGCGTTGATCAGGTCCAGCTTGCGGACGGTGCCGTCGACGAGCGTGGCCCGGCCCGCCTCCATGGGGCCGCCGGAGACGAAGACGGTCGGGATGTTGAGCCGCATCGCGGCCATCAGCATCCCGGGGGTGATCTTGTCGCAGTTGGAGATGCAGATCAGCGCGTCGGCGCAGTGCGCCTCGACCATGTACTCCACGGAGTCGGCGATCAGGTCGCGGGAGGGGAGGCTGTAGAGCATCCCGCCGTGGCCCATGGCGATGCCGTCGTCCACGGCGATGGTGTTGAACTCGCGCGGAATGCCGCCCGCCGCGTGGATCGCCTCGCTGACGATCCGGCCCACCGGCTGGAGGTGGGTGTGGCCGGGCACGAACTCGGTGAAGCTGTTGGCCACGGCGACGATCGGCTTGCCGAAGTCCTCGCGCGCTACGCCGGAAGCCTGCATAAGGGCGCGGGCGCCCGCCATGTTGCGGCCGTGGGTGACGGTGCGAGACCTCAGCTCGGGCACGGTGCTCGGCTCCCTCGTGATACGTGCGTCCTGCGGATCGGATCGGAGTCTTCTGAGCCTACGCCTGTGTCCATGGATCCGGATGGTCCGTCCGGATCCAGAGACGGCCGGGTCACGGAGCGGAACGGGTCGATCAGCTCTCGGTCAGCGATCGGCCCGTTCGTGCCCGGCCCGTTCGCACCGGACCCGTTCGCACCGGACCGGTCCGCGATCAGCTCTCGGTCAGATAGCGCTGGAGGGTCGGCCCCACCATGGCCACGATGTCGTCCGCCTCCGCCGAGGCCACCGGCTCCATCCGGATCACATACCGCAGCAGCGCGATCCCGATCAGATGCCCGGCCGCGAGCTGGGCCCGGAACTCGGGGTTCGGGACGTCCAGCTCACCCGCCATCCGCACCAGCACCCGGCGCTCGATCATGCCGCGCAGCACCGCGGCGGCGGTCTCGTTCGTCAGCGCCGAGCGCATCACGGCGAGCAGCGGCAGCCTGCTGACCGGGTTCTCCCAGATGCCGAACATATAGCGGGCCATCCGCTCGCCCGCGCCCTCCCGGCTGCCGTGCACCGCGTCCGGGACGCCCATGGCGGGGGCGAAGATCAGCTCGATGGCCGCCTCGAAGACCTGCTCCTTGGTGCCGAAGTAGTGGTGGACCAGCGCCGGGTCCACCTCCGCGGCCTTGGCGATGCCGCGGATCGAGGTCTTGTCGTAGCCGCGCTCGGCGAACTCGTTGCGCGCCGCGATCAGGATCCGGTCGCGGGCGGCGGGGCCGTCGGAGGCGCTCGTACGGGCCGGGCGGCCACGCTTGCGCGGGGGTGTGGCGGACCCGGATGCGGCGGCGGTCATGAACCGGGCACCGCCCTGCGCCGCCGGGTGGCCGAGGTCGGCGACGCGAGGTGCAGCCGGGTGAAGGCCAGGGCCTCCGCCAGATCGGCCTCGCGCTCGGTCGTGGACATGGCACGCCGGGTGTTGACCTCGACGACCACATTGCCGTCGAATCCGCCGACCGCGAGCCGTTCCAGCAGCTCGGCGCAGGGCTGGGTGCCGCGCCCGGGCACCAGGTGCTCGTCCTTGTTGGAGCCCTGGCCGTCGGCGAGGTGGAGATGGGCCAGCCGGTCGCCCATGCGGTCCACCATCTCCAGCGCGTCCGTACGGGCGGTGGCGGTGTGCGACAGATCGATCGTGAAGTGGCGGTAGTCGTCCTGGGTGACGTCCCAGCCCGGGGCGTACGCGAGCATCTCGCGGTCGCGATAGCGCCACGGGTACATGTTCTCGACCGCGAACCGCACATCGGTCTCGTCCGCCATCCGCCAGATTCCGCGGACGAACTCGCGGGCGTACGCCCGCTGCCATCGGAACGGCGGGTGGACCACGACGGTCGACGCGTCGAGCTTCTCGGCCGCCGCCCTCGCCCGCTGGAGCTTCACCCACGGGTCGGTCGACCAGACCCGCTGGGTGATCAGCAGACAGGGGGCGTGCACGGCGAGGATCGGCACCTGGTGGTAGTCCGAGAGCCGACGCAGCGCCTCGATGTCCTGGCTGACCGGATCGGTCCACACCATGACCTCGACACCGTCGTAGCCCAGGCGTGCCGCGATCTCGAAGGCCGTCGCCGTCGACTCCGGATAGACCGAGGCTGTGGACAGCGCGACCTTCGCATCCGGGATGCGCACCACTGGCTCTGTCACGAGGGACAGCGTACGGCGGCTGCTCTCCGCAACCGAACCGCGGCGGCCTTTGCGGCTGAACGGCCGCCGTTTTCCGGCCCCGGTCACGCTACTCGGGTCAGGTGGGCAGATGGTCCAGGCGGCGGAGGATCACGCCCTCGCGCAGCGCCCACGGGCAGATCTCCAGCTGGTCCACGCCGAACAGGTCCATCGCGGCCTCCGCCACCAGCGCCCCCGCCGTGAGCTGTCCGGCCCGGCCCTCGGAGACCCCGGGCAGCTGGGCCCGCTCCTGGGTGGGCATGGTGGCCAGCTTGGGCACCCACTCCTCCAGCGCCCGGCGGGTGAGCCGGCGCTCCACGTAGAGCCCCTCGGCGGAGCGCGCGGCGCCGGTGATCCTGGCCAGCTGCTTGAAGGTCTTGGAGGTGGCCACCACATGGTCCGGCGCCCCATGACGGCTGAAATCGCCGACGCTCCGGGCGATCTCGGCGCGCACATGGCGCCGCAGGGCCCGTACGTCCGCCGGGTCGGGCGGATCGCCGGGCAGCCAGGCCCCGGTCAGCCGGCCGGCCCCGAGCGGCAGCGAGACCGCCGCGTCGGGCTCCTCGTCCATGCCGTACGCGATCTCCAGCGAACCGCCGCCGATGTCCAGGACCAGCAGCTTCCCCCTGGACCAGCCGAACCAGCGGCGGGCGGCCAGAAAGGTGAGCCGCGCCTCGTCCGCGCCGCTGAGCACCTGGAGCCGTACGCCGGTCTCCTCGGCGACCCGGGCCAGGACCTCATCGGCGTTGGACGCCTCGCGGACGGCGGAGGTCGCGAACGGCAGAACCTCCTCGACACCCTTGTCCTCGGCCGCCTCCAGGGCCTCCCTGACCGTCGCGATCAGGCGGTCGACGCCGTCGGGGGCGATGGCTCCGTGCCCGTCGAGGAGTTCGGCGAGCCGCAGCTCGGCCTTGTGCGAATGCGCGGGCAACGGGCGCGCGCCGGGGTGGGCGTCCATCACGAGCAGATGAACCGTATTCGAACCCACGTCGAGGACACCGAGTCTCATGACGTGAACGCTACTGCTCCCCCCTCGATGTCATGCACAGGTCCCCCGGGATCGCGCGCGGGTGCCGCGCAGGAGCGGCGCAGGAGCGGCGCCGGAGACGTGCCCGGTCCCCACCTCCGGCTTTCCGCCGAAGGCGCCTACCCTTGCACCGTGGCAAAGACGAAAAAGGCGAAGCAGGACAAACGCCGGAAGGCTGCCCAGGAGTGGGCGGCCGAGGAGCCGATGTCGTCCGGCGCGGAGGGCGCCGAGGCCGCCCAGGACGCCCCGGGCGCCCCGGGCGCCCCGGGCGCCGAGGACGAGGTCGGTCTGGACTTCGCCCGCGCATGGGTCGAATTCCCCGATCCGGCCGACGACGAGCAGCTCTTCCGATGCGATCTGACCTGGCTGACCTCCAAGTGGACCTGCATCTTCGGCCAGGGCTGCCAGGGCATCCAGGCGGGGCGGGCCGACGACGGCTGCTGCACGCTGGGCGCGCACTTCTCGGACGAGGACGACGAAGCGCGGGTCGGACGCCATATGGCCCGGCTGACCCCGGAGATCTGGCAGTTCCACGACGAGGGGCACGCCTCGGGGTGGGTGCAGGAGGACGAGGATGGCGAGCGGCAGACCCGGCGCCACAAGGGCTCGTGCATCTTCCAGAACCGGCCGGGCTTCGCGGGCGGCGCGGGCTGCGCACTGCACATCCTGGCGCTGCGGGAGGGGCGCGAGCCGCTGGAGACCAAGCCGGATGTGTGCTGGCAGCTGCCGGTGCGCCGGTCCTACGACTGGATCGACCGGCCGGACGACACCCGGGTGCTGCGGATCACCATCGGCGAGTACGACCGGCGCGGCTGGGGGCCGGGCGGCCACGACCTGCACTGGTGGTGCACCTCGGCCACCTCGGCGCACGGCGCCGGGGAGCCGGTGTACCGGTCGTACCGGCCGGAGCTCATGGAGCTGATGGGCAAGGCGGGGTACGACCGGCTGGCCGAGCTGTGCGAGCAGCGCATGGCATCGTCACTGCCGCTGCTGGCGCCGCATCCGGCGGACCCGGGCGTTCCGGTGGTTCCGGTTGACCCGGGCGTTCCGGTGGACCTGGCGGATCCGGCGGATCCGGCGGATCCGGCCGGCCCGGCCGACTGACGGCGCGTCTACGGGGCGTCCGGCGGGCCACGCGGCGGAGCCGCGTAGCGGTGCTCTCCCCTCCCCGCCCCTTCCCGCAACTGGGGCTCCGCCCCAGACCCCGGGGTCCATGGGCGAACTGCCGTCGATCGCCTGCGGCGCCATCGTGGCTAGTTGCGCCCACGCGGCGGAGCCCCGCGCCCCCAGGGGTCCAGGGGCGGAGCCCCTGGTTACGGGAAGGGGCGGGGAGGGGAAGATCCGCCCCCGTCGCGTCCGGGCCGCCGTCAGCGCCTCGCCGCCGGCGAGCCCGAGGGCGTCGGGGACGGGGCGCTTGGGGTCGGGGTCGGGTGGTCGGAGGGGGTCGTGGGGGTGGGCGTGGGGTCGGGGGGCGTGCCCCGGCCCTCGATCAGGACCACCGCGCCCGCCGGGTCCACCGAGACCCGCGCGCTCCAGTGCCCGGCCGGCTCCCGGTCATGGTCCACCGAGACCGTGACGGTCGTGGAGTCGCCGGGCCGCAGCACCCCCGCCGTGTGGTTCAGCTGGAGCCAGGGCGCCCCGGCGGAGGCCGACCAGTGCACCGGTGAGCCGCCGGACGCGGTGAGGGTGATGACCGTCACATCGCCCTCGGGGTGGGCCGTGACCGTGAGCCGCCCCGGCCCTGGCGCGGGCCGGGAGGGTCCGGAGCCGTCCGCGGGGTGGCCGCCACCGGCCGGGGAGCGGTCGAGGTGGGATGCCTCGCCGCCCTTGTGCCCCGGCCGCTCCACCACCCCGTCCGCGTCGATCACCTCGACCGACACATCCGACGCCCCACGGCCCGCCTTGGCGCCGCGCGGGCCGGAGCCGATCCGCGTGCCGGAACGGTCCTGCGCGCCGCCCGTCTGCTCGTACGAGCGCCGGGCGGGCCGGTCCTGACCGGCCGGGGCCTGGTCCGCGCCGTCCGCGTCGGCGGCTGCCACCGAGTCCGTGTCGCGCTCGTCACCGGCGAGCGGGGCGCCCCGGTAGGCGGCCCAGAGGGCGAGCACCGGGGCCGCCACGACCGTGGCGACCACCGTGGTGGTCAGCACGCGGCCGCGCATCCGGCTGCGGCGGGCGGCCCGGTCCTGGGGCTCCAGCGGAAAGCCGCGCCGGTCGAACCGGGGCCCGGCGCCCGCGCGGGCGGGCCGTCCGCCCAGCGTGCCCAGCAGCGCGGCGTGCACGGCGACGCGCGGGGCCTCCACCACCGGCAGCGCGGCGGGCGCGGCCGCCGTACCGGGCCAGGGCCCGTCGGCCGTGGCGCGCTCGGCCATCCGGCGGCACTCGCGGCAGTCGTCCACATGGCGCACCAGCTCACGGCGGAGGGCGGCGGAGAGCAGCACCTGGGTGTCGCCCGCGAGCCGCGCGACCACCGGGCAGTGGCCGAGCTCGACGACGGCGAGCGCGGCGCGGGTCCGCTCCACCTCGCAGGCGGCGCTGGAGAGCAGGGCGCGGGTCTCCTCCTGGTCCTTGCCGAGCACGGCGGCCACCTCGGCGGGGCCCAGCCGGTGGCGCACCGCGAGCTCGAGCGCCTCGCGCTGCTCGGCGGAGGTCCCGGCGGCCTCCGGCCAGGCCAGCGCGGCCAGTTCGCGGCGGCGCTGGGCGGCGATGGGCTCGGGCAGCTCGGCCCCGGAGCCGGCCCCGCCCCCGGCGCCGTCGCCCGGGGTGTCCGCCCCCGTACGGCCGCGGCGCTCGGCCAGTTTGCGCAGACAGGCCCAGCGGGCGACCGCGTAGAGCCACGGGCGGGACAGCTCGCCCTCCGCGGCCACCCGGCCTCGGCCCCGCCCCCGCCCGGTGCGGCGCTCGGCCACCGCCAGTACGTCGCCCACCGCGACGGCCGCGGCGTCGTGCTCGCACAGGGCCGACAGGCAGTACGTGAACAGGCCGTCCAGGTACGGCTCGTAGCGTTCCGGAGGCCGCTGGGGGCGGGTGGTGGTGGAGCGGGGCGCACGGCGCCGCGCCCGCTGTGCGCCGGTGGTCTGTGTCGAGTGCTCGGACCTGCTGCTCATCACCCGGCGACGGTAGGCGGATGATGCAGACTTCCTCGCGCCACTTGCGCTGTTTTAACCCTTACGGGTGACCATCTCCCTCATAAGGGGACAGGTGTCCCCCTCCAGTGGCCGCAAACTGCTATGCGCCCGGCGCCGTTCGGCTCTGTCGGTGGGCGGCGCTAGCGTTACGGGCATGGCTGCCCGTAGCTCCTCCCGCTCATCCGCCAAGGACCGGCCCTCCTACCGCTGTACGGAGTGCGGCTGGACCACCGCCAAGTGGCTCGGCCGCTGCCCCGAGTGCCAGGCGTGGGGCACCGTCGAGGAGTACGGGGCGCCCGCGGTGCGCACCACCGCGCCCGGCCGGGTCACCTCGGCCGCCCTGCCCATCGGCCAGGTGGACGGCCGTCAGGCCACCGCGCGGGGCACGGGCGTGGACGAGCTGGACCGGGTGCTCGGCGGCGGGCTGGTCCCCGGCGCGGTCGTGCTGCTCGCCGGGGAGCCCGGGGTCGGCAAGTCCACGCTGCTGCTGGACGTGGCGGCCAAGGCCGCCTCCGAGGAGCACCGCACGCTCTACATCACCGGTGAGGAGTCGGCGAGTCAGGTGCGGCTGCGCGCCGACCGCATCGGCGCGCTGAGCGAGCATCTCTACCTCGCCGCCGAGACCGACCTCTCCGCGGTCCTCGGCCATCTCGACTCGGTCAAGCCCTCGCTGCTCGTCCTGGACTCGGTGCAGACCGTCGCCTCGCCCGAGATCGACGGCGCGCCGGGCGGGATGGCGCAGGTGCGCGAGGTGGCCGGGGCGCTCATCCGCGCGTCCAAGGAGCGCGGAATGTCCACGCTGCTGGTGGGCCATGTCACCAAGGACGGCGCCATCGCCGGGCCCCGGCTGCTGGAGCACCTGGTCGACGTCGTGCTGCACTTCGAGGGCGACCGGCACGCCCGGCTGCGGCTGGTCCGCGGGGTGAAGAACCGCTACGGGGCGACGGACGAGGTCGGCTGCTTCGAGCTGCACGACGAGGGCATCACCGGGCTCGCCGACCCCTCCGGGCTGTTCCTGACCCGCCGCGCCGAGCCGGTGCCCGGCACCTGTCTGACGGTCACTCTGGAGGGCCGCCGGCCGCTGGTGGCCGAGGTGCAGGCGCTCACCGTGGACTCCCAGATCCCCTCGCCCCGCCGCACCACCTCCGGTCTGGAGACCTCCCGGGTCTCGATGATGCTGGCCGTGCTGGAGCAGCGCGGCCGGATCAGCGCGCTCGGCAAGCGGGACATCTACAGCGCCACGGTGGGCGGGGTGAAGCTGTCCGAGCCCGCCGCCGACCTCGCCGTGGCGCTCGCGCTGGCCAGCGCCGCCAGTGATACCCCGCTGCCCAAGAACCTGGTGGCGATCGGCGAGGTGGGACTCGCGGGCGAGGTCCGGCGGGTCACCGGGGTGCAGCGGCGGCTGGCGGAGGCGGCCCGGCTCGGCTTCACCCACGCCCTGGTGCCGGGCGACCCGGGCCGGATCCCGGACGGGATGCGGGTGCTGGAGGTCGCGGACATCGGGGACGCGCTGCGGGTGCTGCCGCGGCGCCGGGAGCGCGGCGAGAAGGCCCGGGTGGAGGCGGACGACCGGGGCTGAGATGGTGGGCCGGGCGTCACCGGGGCGGTGGCGGAAGCGTGGCCGAGTGCGCTGGTGAGGGCGTACGGCAGCGGCCGAGTGCGCTGGTGAGGGCGTACGGCGGGGGTCGGTGAGCCGGGTGGCGCGCGGCCCGGGGCGGCCGCACTCCGCTCCACACCTACGGGCGTACGCCGGGAGACCCCACGGGAGGCCGGTGGCCGCCGGTAGACTTTGCCCTGGTCTCGCCCATACGTGGCCTCGCGCACCGGCATGGCAGGGCGACTCGTGGCACCGACAGACCTTGCGACGGAGGAGTGCAGTGGCAGCAGGCGACCGGGCAACGGCACCCGGCAAGGCCGACGGTCTGATGCGTGCCTCCCTGAGCGCGGTCGCGCCCGGCACGGCATTGCGCGACGGCCTCGAGCGCGTTCTCCGGGGAAACACCGGCGGGCTGATCGTGCTCGGCACCGACAAGACCGTCGAGTCGCTGTGCACCGGCGGCTTCGTCATCGACGTCGAGTTCACCGCGACCCGGCTGCGCGAGCTGTGCAAGCTGGACGGCGCGCTGGTGCTCGACAAGGACATCACGAAGATCGTGCGGGCCGGGGTGCAGCTGGTCCCGGACGCGGCGATCCCCACCGAGGAGACCGGCACCCGGCACCGGACCGCGCAGCGCGTCTCCATCCAGACCGGCTTCCCGGTGGTCTCGGTCAGCCAGTCGATGCGGCTGATCGCGCTGTATGTGGACGGCCAGCGGCGGGTCCTGGAGGACTCGGCGGCGATCCTCTCCCGCGCCAACCAGGCGCTGGCCACGCTGGAGCGGTATAAGCTCCGCCTCGACGAGGTGGCGGGCACGCTCTCGGCCCTGGAGATCGAGGACCTGGTCACCGTCCGGGATGTGAGCGCGGTCGCGCAGCGGCTGGAGATGGTCCGCCGCATCGCCACCGAGATCGCGGAGTACGTGGTCGAGCTGGGCACCGACGGCCGACTGCTCTCCCTCCAGCTGGACGAGCTGATCGCGGGCGTGGAGCCCGAGCGCGAGCTGGTGGTGCGGGACTACGTGCCCGAGCCGACCGCCAAGCGCACCCGTACGGTGGCCGACGCGCTCGCCGAGCTGGACCGGCTGACCCACGCCGAGCTGCTCGAACTCCCCATCGTGGCCCGCGCGCTGGGGTACACCGGCTCGCCCGAGACCCTCGACTCCGCGGTCTCGCCGCGTGGCTTCCGGCTGCTGGCCAAGGTGCCGCGGCTGCCGGGCGCCATCATCGAGCGGCTGGTGGAGCACTTCGGTGGCCTTCAGAAGCTGTTGGCCGCGAGCGTGGACGATCTCCAGATGGTGGACGGTGTGGGCGAGGCCCGGGCGCGCTCGGTCCGCGAGGGGCTGTCGCGGCTGGCGGAGTCGTCCATCCTGGAGCGGTACGTGTAGCTGAGCGGTACGGATAGCTGAGCGGTACGGGTAGGGGGCGTCCGGCGGGTTGTGGCGCCTGCGGCGGGCTGCTCCCCTCCCCGCCCCTTCCCGAAACTGGGGTTCCACCCCAGACCCCGGTTGGGCGGCGCGGATGTGTGCAGGCGTCCGCCCGGTCGTCCGCCGCGTCGGCGTGCCGACGTGCCGACGTGCCGACCGCGATCAGCCCACCGGTGCGGGTGTTCACGACGGCGACGGTCGCCTCGCCCCCCGTGGTCCAGAGGCGGAGCCCCCGCCACGCGCCGGAGCCACATATCGACGCTGCGGGAAGGGGCGGAGCCCCGGTCCGGGTTCTGGGGCGGAGCCCCCGTCCGCAGCCCGGAGGCAGAACCCCCGTCCGCAGCCCGGAGGCAGAACCCCCGTCCGAGGCCCGGAGGCAGAACCCCCGTCCGAGGCCCGGAGGCAGAACCCCCGTCCGAGGCCCGGGGGCAGGACCCCCCTCCGGGGCCTGGGGCGGAACCCCCGTCCGGGGCCTGGGTGGAACCCCGGTCCGGGTTCTGGGACGGAGCCCCCGTCCGCGGCCCGGAGGCAGGACCCCCGTCCGGGGCCCGGGGCGGAACCCCCGTCCGCAGCCCGGGGGCAGGAACCCCCGTCCGCGGCCCGGGGTGGAACCCCGGTCCGGGGTCTGGGGCGGAGCCCCCGTCCGAGGCCCGGGGGCAGGACCCCCCTCCGGGGCCCGGGGCGGAGCCCCGGTCCGGGGGCTGGGGCGGAGTCCCAGTTGTGGGAAGGGGCGGGGAGGGGAAGAGCCCGCCGCGGGCGCCACAACCCGCCGCCCCCCGGAAGCCCCTGGTCAGTCCTTCTCGAGGACGAACGACACCTTGGCCGTCCCGAGCCCGTCCACCTTCGCCTCGACCAGATACGTACCCGGCTTCGCCGACGCGCTGCCCGACGGCGTGGCGCAGTGCTCGGCGCTGCGCTTGCGGTCCCACTCCACGGTGCGCTTGGTCTGGCCGGAGCCCGGCACCTCGACCAGCGCGGTGGCGCTGCCCTCGGGGCAGTCGTCGGAGGCCCAGACATGGGCGTTGTGGGCGTCGGTGATGGTCAGCGAGGCCGCGGCGCGCCCGAAGTCGACCTTGCAGGAGCTCGACTTGGTGTTCTTCACGACGATCTCGAAGCTGGGCTTCTCCCCCGGCGCCCAGGTGTTCTTGACCTTGGAGTCCTTGACGCTGCGCACCGTCAGCTCCGCGTCGCCGGGGCGGCAGTCCCGCAGGCTCGACCCGGCGGGCAGGCCCTGCCCGGTCCCGGTGCCGATGCCACCGCCCGCCCCGCCACCCGATGAGCCACCCGCGCCGCCCCCGCCGCCGGATCCGCTGCCACCGCCCGCGCCGCCACCCGATGAGCCGCCCGCGCCGCCGTCGTCCGAGCCGCCGCCGCTGCCCGCGCCGCCGCCGGAGTCGCCGGAGCCCGAGCCGCCGCTGTCCGACTCATCGCGCCCGCCCGGCCGTTCGCTGTTGACCGGCCCGGAGGAGGAGGGGCCCGGGGTGATCGTGCCGGCGGGTCCCCCGCCGCCCCCCTTGCCCTCGTCACTTCCGCCGCCGCCCGAACCACCCCAGCCGAAGGCCCAGATGACCACGAGAATGATGGCGATGAGCAGGGCCAGCGCAACGGCCCTCCGCCGCCAGTAAATGGAGGAGGGAAGCGGCCCGATCGGATTGCGCAGAGATCCCACGCGGAAACTCTACGAGAGATCGGGAGCACTACCGGCCAATAACCCCCGCTCCGGGCCCTACTTTTCTCATGATCCGACCGGAACCGGCACATGAGGGGTCCCACAGACGTCCACAAGGCGCCCCGAGGTCACCCCAGGGGCACCGGAAGACCGCACCCGGGCGCGGCAAGCGGCCATCCGTTCCCGTACGGGCGCCGTATCGCACGATTTGGCAACGACTGGCGCGGCTGAAACCCGAACGCCCGCGCCCTGGGCCCCGCGAGCCGTCCCGTCATGTCAGGATCGAGAGCGATGACTGCCATTTCCGCTTCCGCCGTCCCGGCCGCCGCATCCTCCGACCCCGACGGAGCCGCTCTGCACCGGCCCGTCATCGACTGGTTCGACGCGCACGCGCGCGACCTCCCCTGGCGCCGCCCCGAGGCGGGCGCCTGGGGTGTGATGGTGAGCGAGTTCATGCTCCAGCAGACCCCGGTGAACCGGGTGCTGCCGGTGTACGAGCAGTGGCTCGCCCGCTGGCCGCGCCCGGCCGACCTGGCCGCGGAACCGCCCGGGGAGGCGGTCCGCGCCTGGGGCCGGCTGGGCTATCCGCGCCGGGCGCTGCGGCTGCACGGCGCCGCGGCCGCCATAAGGGAGCGGCACGGCGGTGACGTACCGCGCGACCACGCCCAGCTACTGGCGCTGCCGGGGGTGGGTGAGTACACGGCGGCGGCCGTGGCCTCGTTCGCGTACGGCCAGCGCCATCCGGTCCTGGACACCAATGTCCGGCGGGTGTTCGCACGCGCGGTCAGCGGTGCGCAGTACCCGCCGAACGCCACCACCGCCGCCGAGCGCAAGCTGGCCCGCGCCCTGCTGCCCGAAGAGGAGCCGACCGCGGCGCGCTGGGCGGCCGCCACGATGGAGCTGGGCGCGCTGGTCTGCACGGCCCGCACCCCCGACTGCGCACGCTGCCCGATCGCCGCGCTGTGCGCCTGGCGGCAGGCCGGTTCGCCGGAGCACGAGGGACCGCCGCGGCGCGGCCAGACCTACGCCGGTACGGACCGCCAGGTGCGGGGCAAGCTGCTCGCGGTGTTGCGGGAGGCGGTGGCACCGGTGCCGCAGACGACCCTGGACCAGGTGTGGGACGAGCCGGTGCAGCGCGCCCGCGCGCTCGACGGGCTCGTCTCCGACGGACTGGTGGAGCCGCTCTCGGGCGGTCTCTACCGGCTGCCGCTGACCTGAGGAATTCCCTCGTCACGGCCCTGTCTGTGACAAGCCTGTGACACGCCCAGGACCCGGTTCTGACACTCGGTCGGGCCGGGTTCCGTTGTTACACAACCTATGGGTAGCTGTGCGTTTGCCGAGGCGTAGTTGCGCATGGCGCCGCAACAGCGCCTCCGTAGCGTCCTTCCCGTGCCGAGCGAGAAGCCGGACACATCAACGGCGGGGAAACAGCGGGATGGAGGCTGCACATCATGAGCAGCAGCAATGTTCTGGACTTTGAGGAGTACGTGCGGAATCGGCAGGACGCGCTGCTGCGCAGCGCCCGTCGGCTGATCCCCGACCCGATCGAGGCACAGGATCTGCTCCAGACCGCCTTGGTGCGCACCTACGGCCGCTGGGACGGCATAGCCGACAAGTCGCTCGCGGACGCCTATCTCCGCCGCGTGATGATCAACACCCGTACCGAGTGGTGGCGCGCCCGCAAGCTGGACGAGGTGCCCACCGAGCAGCTTCCGGAGGCGAGCGTCGACGACGGCACCGAGCAGCACGCCGACCGCGCCCTGCTGATGGACATCCTTTCGGTGCTCGCTCCCAAGCAGCGCAGTGTCGTGGTGCTGCGACACTGGGAGCAGATGACGACCGAAGAGACCGCGGAGGCGCTCGGAATGTCGACCGGAACGGTCAAGAGCACGCTGCACCGGGCGCTGGCCCGGCTGCGGCAGGAGCTGGAGAGCCGCGATCTGGACGCCCGCGCGCTCGGCCGTCAGGCCGGGGACACGAAGCCGGCCACCAACGTCCGGCAGCACACGGGTCGGGTCCGGCGCGCCCGCCAGGAGCGGGGGCAGGAACGGTGCGCGGCCTGACCAGGGCCTCTCCCAGCAGGACAGTCATGCTCACCGGCGGCGCGGTCGTGGGCCTCGCGGCCGTCGGCGGCTGGATGCTGGCCGGAAGCGGTGACGCGAGCCAGGGGGTGCGCAAGGAGGGACCGGCGAGCACCGAGTGGGCCTCGGCCGCCGCGGACTCCGGCGCGTACGCGGGTGGCCGTGGATCGAGCCGGCCGTCACCGGCTGCCGGGAAGAAGGTCGACGTGATCAAGCTGGTCAAGGCGGATCCGCGGGTCAGCGACGATCTGAAGACGAGCCTCAAGCCCTGCCCCACGGCCAAGGATCGCGAGGCCAAGCAGGAGATCAAGGGCTATCCGGTGGACGTGACGTCCGGCCGGCTGACCGGCTCCCCCGATTCCGACCTGGTCATCAACGTCATGAGCTGCACCGACGGCTTCGGCATCGGCTCGTATGTGTACCGCAAGGTGGGCGACCGGTACGAGAACGTCTTCAGCGACGAACAGCCGCCCGTCTACGCCGACGTCGCCAAGGACGAGCTGCGGGTGACGAAGCTCTCCTACACCTCGGGGGACTCGGTCTGTTGCCCTTCGAGCGAGACCGTGATCACCTACGGCTGGTCCGGGGCGGACCGCTCGTTCACGGTGCGGTCCCGCGAGCGCACCGACTACAGCAAGAATGTGCCCAAGGAAGAGGCGACCCCGGTGCCGACCGCGCGCGCCGACGACGGAACGGAAGGCTGAAGCGAGGCTGTGGCCGAGACCCATGTGCTCTTCGTCGAGGACGACGATGTCATCCGTGAAGCCACGCAGCTCGCCCTGGAACGCGACGGCTTTCTCGTGACGGCCGCGCCCGACGGGCTGACCGGCCTGGAGCGCTTCCGGGCCGACCGCCCCGATATCGCGCTGCTCGATGTGATGGTTCCGGGCCTGGACGGGGTCAGCCTGTGCCGCCGGATCCGCGACGAGTCCACCGTTCCCGTGATCATGCTCTCCGCGCGCGCCGACTCCATCGATGTGGTGCTCGGCCTCGAGGCCGGCGCCGACGACTATGTGACCAAGCCCTTCGACGGCGCGGTGCTGGTGGCCCGCATCCGGGCCGTGCTGCGCCGCTTCGGCCATGCCAGCGGCCCCGGCGGGCGGGGCGCGGAGCCCGCACCCGAGGAGCCCGACGGCGGGGTGCTGCGCTTCGGCGATCTGGAGGTCGACCCCGAGGGCATGGAGGTCCGCAAGGGCGGCCTCCAGGTGGCGCTCACCCCGACCGAGATGCGGCTGCTGCTGGAGTTCTCGGCCGCGCCCGGCACCGTGCTCTCCCGCGACCGGCTGCTGGAGCGGGTCTGGGAGTACGGCTGGGGCGGGGACACCCGGGTCGTGGACGTCCATGTGCAGCGGCTGCGCGGCAAGATAGGCCAGGACCGCATCGAGACGGTCCGCGGCTTCGGCTACAAGCTCAAGGGCTGAGCGGCGTTGCGGCGGCTCGCACTGCGCACCGGCCTGCGGTGGAAGGTCAGCCTCGCCATCGCCGCCGTGAGCACGCTGGTCGCGGTGGTGCTGAGCCTCGTCGTCCACAACGCGGCCCGCGTCTCGATGCTCGACAACAGCCGCACCGTGATGGACGAGCGGGTGAAGGTCGCCCAGCGGTGGTACGAGCAGTCCCGGGTGCTGGGGTTCGGCGCCAAGCTGGACGACCCCCAGCTGCCCGATCAGCTGAAGAAGGAGGCGTGGCGCGGTCAGCGCGCCACCTATCTGGAGGACTCCGGCACCGGCACCCCCGAGGTGTGGGCCTCGGTGCCGCTGCGGAACGGCAAGGTGCTGTCCGTCCACACCAAGTTCCAGGACCGGTTCGCCGTCCTCAACGACCTGGACCGGGTGCTGCTCATCGGCTCGGTCGCGGTGGTGCTGGGCGGTATCGCGCTCGGTGTGCTCATCGGCGATCAGCTCTCCCGGCGGCTGCGCAAGGCGGCCACCGCCGCCCGCAAGCTGGCCGAGGGCGACTCCGAGGTGCGGGTGCGCGAGTCGATAGGCGGCCGGGTGCGCGATGAGACCGACGATCTGGCGCGTGCGGTGGACGGCATGGCCGAGGCGCTCCAGCAGCGGCTGGAGGCCGAGCGCCGGGTCACCGCCGATATCGCCCACGAGCTGCGCACCCCGGTCACCGGGCTGCTCACGGCCGCCGAACTGCTGCCGCCCGGCCGCCCCACCGAGCTGGTACGGGACCGGGCGCAGGCGATGCGCACCCTGGTCGAGGACGTCCTGGAGGTGGCACGGCTGGACGGCTTCGCGGAGCGTGCGGAGCTCCAGGAGATAGCCGTGGCCGAGTTCATCACCCGCCGGGTCCGGGCGGTGGCCCCCGACGCGGCGGTCAACGTGGTGCGTGACGCCCATGTCTCGACCGACCCCCGGCGGCTGGAGCGGATCATGGGCAATCTGCTGGCCAACGCCGCCCGGCACGGCAAACCGCCCTTCGAGGTCACCGTCGAAGGGCGGATACTGCGCGTCCGCGACCACGGCCCCGGCTTCCCGGAGGAGCTGCTGAAGGACGGGCCGAGCCGGTTCCGCACCGGCAGCAAGGACCGCGCGGGGACCGGGCACGGGCTGGGGCTGACCATAGCCGCGGGCCAGGCGCGGGTGCTGGGCGCCCGGCTGACGTTCCGCAACGCCGATCCGCTGCTGGACAGCGGGGACGAGGCGGACGGGGAGTGCCAGGGCGCGGTCGCCGTGCTCTGGCTGCCGGAGTCCGCGCCCACCAACACCGGCAGCTTCCCGATCATCGAGGTGCCGGACTGAGCACTCGGCTCGCGATGCCCGACGCTCAGCCCCCCGAAACCCAGCGCTCAGTCCGAGACGCAGCCGTCCCAGGGCTTGCTGAAGTCCAACTCCTCGCGGGGCTGGGTGAACGAGAACCAGTTGCCGGAGTCGTCGCGGAAGAGCGCCTCGGTGCCGTACGGACGCTCCTGGGGCTCCTGGACGAACTCCACGCCCCTCGCCTTGAGCGCCTCGTAGTCCCCGTGAATGTCATCCGTGGTGAACACCCCGGCGCCGAGCACCCCCTTGGCGACCAGCGTCCGAAGGGCCTCGGCGGACTCCGGGTCGAGCCCCGGCGAGCTGGGCACCATCAGGGTCAGCTGCACATCCGGCTGGTCCTTGGCGCCGACCGTCAGCCAGCGCATACCGCCGCCGCCCTCGCCGTCGCCGCCGATGGTCATGTCGGTGCGGACCTCGAAGCCCAGCTTCTCGGTGTAGAACTCCTTGGCCCGGTCCTGGTCGAGGACCCAGACGGTGACGATGGACATCCCCTTGATCATTGCTGCCTCCGGAGGTATCGGGGTGGGCGTGGGCCGCGCGCGTCGTCGCGACGTGGCCACGGTAGGCAGCGGCGGATTCATTCCGCTTCTTGAGAATTGCGGTCCTTGGAGCCGGGGGCGCGGGCGTCGCGCCCGCCGTACCACAGCATCGCGTAACACCCCGGGATGACCGCCGCGGCCCGGCCGACGTACAGGCCCCGGTAGGCGCTGGGGGTGAGCCCGGTCTGCCGCTTGAAGCTCGTGGAGAAGGTGCCGAGGCTGCTGAAGCCGACGAGCGAGCAGATCTCGGTGACCGAGAGATTGGCCGAGCGCAGCAGCTCCTCGGCCCGCTCGATGCGGCGCCGGGTAAGGTACTGGCCGGGGGTGGATCCGTACGCGCTCTTGAAGGCGCGGATGAAGTGGTACCGCGAATAGCAGGCGTGCGCGGCGACCGCGTCCAGGTCGAGCGGCTCGGCCCAGTCGCGGTCCATCACGTCCTTCGCGAGGCGCAGCCGGCGCAGTTGCGCCAGCCGCGCCTCGTCCGGCGAGGTCACCATGGGCCCGATGCTGTCATGCCCCACTGACAGCGGCTCCCGATGGCGGCCCCGCTCATCCGGACCGTTGGTCAGACGGTCTCGGCGATCGGCGCCGCCCCGGCCGCGGCCTCGTCGCTCTCGGCCGGCTTGGCGGCGGCCCCGCGCAGCGGGACCTCCTTGACGAACCAGGCGGCGACGGCACCGACGATGCTGATCAGCGCGCCCCACAGGAACACCTGGTGGGCACCGCTGGCCACCGCGTGGGTGTACGCGTCCCGGATGGGCGGCGGCAGCAGCTTGAGGCTGGCCGGGTCGAGCTGGGCACTCCCGGAGGTGATGGCCGCGGCCTTGCCGCCGCCCCGCTCGGTCATGGTGTCCCGCACCTGGTTGGTGAACAGGGCACCGAGGATGGCGACGCCGAAGGAGCCGCCCAGGGTGCGGAAGAGGGTGGCGGAGGAGCTGCCGACGCCCATGTCCTTCATCTCGACGCTGTTCTGCGCCACCAGCATGGTCGTCTGCATCAGGCAGCCCATGCCCATGCCGAGCACCGCCATGAAGAGCCCGGAGGTGAAGCGGGTGGTCTCGGTGTCCATCGTGGACAGCAGGAACATCCCGCCGGTGATCAGGAGACCGCCGACTACGGGGAAGATCTTGTACTTGCCGGTCGAGGTGGTGACCCGGCCCGCGACCAGCGAGACCACCAGCATGCCCAGCAGCATCGGGAGCAGCAGCAGCCCGGAGTTGGTGGCCGTGGCGCCCTGGACGGTCTGCTGGTAGAGCGGCAGGAAGGTGGTCGAGCCGAACATCACGAAACCGGTGAGGAAGCCGATCGCGGTGACCAGCGAGAAGTTCGGGTTCCGGAAGATGTGCAGCGGCAGTACGGGCTCGGCGACCCGCGTCTCGACGTAGAGGAACGCGATGAGCGAGAGGACACCGACCGCCCCGAGCCCGATGATCTGGCCCGACCCCCAGGCGTACTCGTTGCCGCCCCAGGTGGTGATCAGCACGAGCGCGGTGATGCCCACGGTCAGCAGGGCCGCGCCGGTGTAGTCGATCCGTCCCTGGGAGCGCTTCTTCGGCAGGTGGAGCACCGCGGTGATCGCCGCGAGGGCGATGGCACCGAGCGGGAGGTTGATGTAGAAGATCCAGCGCCAGCCGAGGTGGTCGGTCAGGGTGCCGCCGACCAGCGGGCCACCGATCATGGCCACGGCCATCACACCGGCCATGATGCCCTGGTAGCGGCCGCGCTCCCGGGGCGGCACCAGGTCACCGATGATCGCCATCACGCCGACCATCAGACCGCCGGCGCCCAGGCCCTGGATGGCCCGGAAGCCGATCAGCTCACCCATGCTCTGCGCCATACCGGACAGCGCCGAGCCGCCGAGGAAGATCGCGATGGAGGTGAGGAAGACGCCCTTACGGCCGTACATGTCGCCGAGCTTGCCCCAGATGGGGGTCGAGGCGGCGGTGGCCAGGGTGTACGCGGTCACCACCCAGGAGAGGTGGTCGAGGCCACCGAGCTCGCCGACGATGGTCGGCATCGCGGTGCCCACGATCATGTTGTCGAGCATCGCGAGGAGCATCGCGATCATCAGCGCGAATATCACCACACTGGTGCTGCGCTGCTTGGGCTCGGCCTTGGCCGGGGGCTGCTGGGCCTCCCGGGCGGCCTGAGCCGGTGCCGAAGCGGATGACGCTTCGTCGTCTGATTGTTTACGGACCATGTTCTCCGTCTCCCCCAGGATGATGAGAGCCCTGACGCCCACTTACTTGCCGCCCGGCTAGTTCAGTACAGTAGAGAAGGTAAGGCGCCAACTAGCCGGGCGTCAAGTAAGTTACGTTCGGCCTGCCGACGGCAGCCAGACCAGCATCAGGAGAGCACCATGGGCAGCACACCGCGGCGGGGCGACACCCGTCAGCGCATCCAGGACGTCGCCCTGGAACTCTTCGCCGAGCACGGCTACGAGAAGACCTCACTGCGCGAGATCGCCGAGCGGCTCGAGGTCACCAAGGCGGCCCTCTACTACCACTTCAAGACCAAGGAGGACATCGTCCACAGCCTGTTCCAGGACCTGGGACGGCCGATGGACGAGCTGATCGCCTGGGGCGAGCAGCAGCCGCGCACCCTGGAGACCAAGCAGGAGCTGCTGCGCCGCTACAGCGCGGCCATGGACATCGGCGAGCCGCTGATGCGCTTCATGCAGGAGAACCAGGCGACGGTGCGCGAGCTGAGCATCGGCCAGATCTTCAAGAACCGGATGCTCGCGATGTCCGCCCTGGTCCGGGACCCCGAGGCGCCCCTGGTCGACCAGGTCAGGAGCATCACCGCGCTGTTCAGCATGCATGCGCGGATGTTCGCGCTGCAAACGGTCGAGGGCGACCCCGAGGACAAGCGGAAGGCTGTCCTGGAAGTCGCCCTCGATCTGATGAAGCAGGCGCATGAGCCATCGGCCCGCGGATGACGCATGACGCATGACGCGTCAAGGTCTGAGCGTCAGACCTTGACGCCGTGGTCGCGGAGGAACTTGAGCGGCTCGACGGCGGAGCCGTAGTTCGGCGTCGTACGGATCTCGAAGTGCAGGTGGGGGCCGGTCGAGTTGCCGGTGCTGCCGGACAGGCCGATCTGCTGGCCGGTGCTCACGGACTGCCCGATCCGCACGTCGATCCGGGACAGGTGGGCGTACTGCGAGTACGTCGCGTTGTCGTGCTTGATCACGATCGCGTTGCCGTACGCGGGGCCGTCACCGCCGCCGTTCGGGCCCGCCTTGACGACCACACCGCCGTGCGCCGCGCGCACCGGGGTGCCGGTCGGCACGACGAAGTCCTGACCGCTGTGATTGTGCGACCAGAGGTTGCCCGCGAGGCCGAAGGCGGCGCCTATCGCGTACTTGTCGACCGGGGTCTCCCAGGCGTTCGCCGCCTTCGCGGGGGCCTTCGGAGCGGGCGCCTTCGCGGCGGCCTGGCTGACGGACGGGGCGGAGGCGGCCGTACCGGCCCCCACGGCGAACGCCGTGCCGGCGCCGAGCGCGAGCGAGGCCCCCAGACCCATGGCGACCACGGCGGCGCGCCCCCTGGACACGGACGTAAGCGAGAATCGGCGGTTTGTGGCGCGCGGGGCCATGGGAAGTACCTCCAGAAGCGTCTTCGGAACGCCTCTTGTTATCCCGTTCTCGTTAATAGGCCAAGGTGTTCTTCTACTAAGTGGGTACGTAGCGAATTACTTATGAGGAGCCGTATCCCGCGCGGAATTCCCAGAAACTCCCATCACACCTCTGACCTGCGAGATCCCCTATTTTCCGTAGTAGACCCGGGGCCACCTGTGTGGGATGTCACCTTCGCAGGGACTTTCGGATGTCCGGTTCGGGACCAAGGGCCTTACCCCGCTGTACGCTGTCGACGGCCCTCCGCGGCCGGGGGGACACAACTACCGGGGGGAATGGGACGTGGATCCCGCAACCATCGGCGCTCGCCTCGCGTCGAGCGTCGTCACACCGCTCATCAAGAAGCTGTTCGTCAAGGAGGGGCCGGGCGCCGGGCTGGTGAACCAGCCGGTCCGCATCTCCTCCCTCATCTCGTTCCGGGGCGAGAAGCGCACCCTGACCGAGAAGGACCTCACCAAGCTCGCCGCCGAACTGGTCGCGCAGGCCACCCGGCACGCCGGACCCGGCGAGCGGCCCTGCCCCGCCGACGAGGACGAGCTCGTCGCCGAGAAGCTGGCCACCACGCTGTACGCGCTCGGCGACCTCGATATGAACGACATCCAGGCGGTGCAGCTCGGCCACCGCGGACTGGCCCATGAGCTGGCCCACGCCACCCGTACCCGGGGCCGGGACACCCTGCGCCTCAGCCAGGGCGGCGAGGCGCTCCACGAGCGGCTGCTGGACACGGCCTGCCTGCACATCCTGCACTTCTTCACCCAGCGCTCGACCTTCGTCGCCCGCTCCCTCGTCGAGCAGAGCGGGCAGCTCAGCGATCTCATCACCAAGATCGACATCCTGATCGAGCGCATCCCGTCGCAATCCGCGCAGGACGCGGGGTTCGAGCGGCGGTACGCGGAGTACATGATCGGCAAGCACTCCACGCTGACGATCGTGGGGATCGACCTCAGCCACGCGGAGGCCACGTGGCCGCTGGACGCGGCGTATCTCAGCCTGGAGGCGGTGTCCTCCGGCGAGGAGCGCCCGCTCGGCTCCTTCACCGACGAGACCTCCACCGTCCCGCAGCACGCCGCCCTTCCCTCCGCCCTCCCCGCCGACCGGGCGCTCTCCGGCCATCAGCGGGTGCTGCTGCGCGGAATCGCGGGCTCCGGCAAGACCACGCTGGTGCAGTGGCTCGCCGTGTGCACCGCGCGGCAGGAATCGCTGCGCGGCCTTGAGCAGCTGATCGGCCGCGTCCCCTTCGTCCTCCCCCTGCGCACGATCGCCCGCCAGGAGTCGCTGCCCTCTCCGGCCTCCTTCCTGGCCTCCGTCCACAACCCCCTGGACGGCGCCCAGCCGCCGGGGTGGGCCGACCGCGTCCTGACCGCCGGGCGCGGGCTGCTGCTGGTCGACGGCATCGACGAGATCCCCGAGCGCGACCGCGAGCGCACCCGCGCCTGGCTCGCCGACCTCCTCATCGCCTACCCGGACAATCTGTGGCTGGTCACCTCCCGCCCCTCGGCGGTCGAGGACGACTGGCTGGGGGCGCAGGACTTCGCCGAGTTCACGCTGTCCCCGATGAGCCGCGAGGACATGGCGGCGTTCATCGACCGCTGGCACGAGGCGGCGCGCCAGACCTGCCGTACGGAGGAGGAACGGGCGGAGCTGAACGCGTATCAAGCGGCCCTGCACACCGCCGTCCGCACCAAACAGGACCTGACCCGGCTCGCCACCAACCCCCTGATGTGCGGCCTGATCTGCGCCCTGCACCGCGCCCGCCGCGGCTATCTGCCGCCGGGCCGCAAGGCGCTGTACGACGCGGCGCTGTCCATGCTGCTGACGCGGCGCGACACCGAGCGCCACATCTACGCGCCGGGCGACGTCCAGCTGGACGAGGAGCCGCAGATCCAGCTCCTCCAGCGGCTCGCCTACTACCTGATCCGCAACGGCGAGGCCGAGCTGGACCGCGACCGCGCGGAACACCTCATCGAGGAGGCCCTCCCCTCGGTCCCCGCCGCCCGCGCCCTCGGCGACGCGCCCGCCATCCTGCGCCATCTGCTGCTGCGCAGCGGCCTCTTGCGCGAGCCGTCCGTGAGCACGGTGGACTTCGTCCACCGCACCTTCCAGGACTACCTGGGCGCCAAGGCGGCGGTCGAGGCGTGGGACGTCGGCCTGCTGATCCGCAACGCGCATGACGCGCAGTGGGAGGACGTCATCCGCATGGCCGTCGCGCACGGGCGGCCGCGCGAGCGGGCGGAGCTGCTGCGCAAGCTGCTGGAGGTGGCACGGCACGAGAACAGCGCCGAGTCGGCCCTTCGGCTGTTTCTGCTGGCCATGGCCTGCCTGGAGCACGCGCCCGATCTGGATCCGGCGATACGGGACGAGGTCACGCGGAACGCGATGGAGTTCGTCCCGCCCCTGACCGTCCCGCGAGCCCGGGAGCTGGCCACGGTGGGCCCCCTGGTGCTGGAGCTGCTTCCGGGGCCGGAGGGGCTGACGGACGAGGTGGCGGAGTGCTGTGTGGTGACGGCCTCACGCATACCGGTGGACGCGGCGATCCCGTATCTGGCGAGGTTCGCCGACCACCCGGCGGTCGGGGTGCGCGCGCAACTGGCGTCGAGCTGGGGCCGGTTCGACACCGAGCGGTACTTCCATGAGGTGATCCTCCGCCTGGACCGGGACGGCTTGTATTTCGTGGCCGAGTCCATGGAGCAATTGCGCATGCTCCTGGACACGGGTCCGCGTCCTTGGCTGATCCTGCGCGGGGATTTCACGGCGGACGAGATCAGGGACAACCTCAGGGGGGAGGAGGTGACCCGGCTGCGGCTGAACAGGAACGACGTGGTCAGCGACCTCGGCACCGCGCTCGGCCACCTGTCGGGCCTCGGAACGCTCTATCTGACCGGCTGCTTCGCGGCCCGCGACCTCTCCCGCCTGGCCGGACTCCCCCTCCACACCCTGGTCTACGAACCACCGGGCCCGGCGGGCAGGACCATCTTCCCCAAGGGCCTGGGCGAGCTGACGGCTCTGGAGCGGCTGAAGATCTTCATCGACCAGGCGGGCACCCACCCCCGCCACTTCCCACCCGGCATCACCTGGCTGGATCTGAGTATCCGGGCCGAAAGCCTGGACGCCACCTGGCTGGCCATGGTGTTCCCGAGGCTTCGTCATCTGAACGTCGCGTTTCTCCATGGCGCCGACCGCCCCCTCGACCTGTCCCCGCTCGCCGCCCTCCCCGACCTGGAGACCGTCACGATCGCCAACGCGGAGGTCACGGACCCGCATGCGCTCCCCGGCGTCACCGTGACGGCCCTGCCCCTGTCGCGCTGACGAGGGACGGGATGTGATCAGGATGGGTCCGAGACTCGGCTGAAGAGCCGGCCTGCGAGATCGACGCCGGTGACCACGCCGTTGACGTCACGGGAGAAGTAGCCGCGCTGCCCTCTGAGGCCGCCTTCGGTGACGATGTACTCGTCGCCGTCGCCGGGAAGGAAGCCGATGGCCGCGGCCGGGTAGTCCGGGGGCATGTCCGTATCCGATGCCTCGCGGATCTCCGGCTTGATCCCGACCGCCAGGGTGAGGTGGCTGCCCTCGGTGGCGATGTGGAGGTTCATGGCGTCGATCTCGTAACGGCCGACGACCTGTTGGGCCTGGCTCCGGTCGTACGGAACGGGCTCCGCCGGCTTCTCGACGATGCCGAGGCAGTGCTCGAGCGCCCACCGTACGACGGACTGGTTGAAGGGGTAGCCGTCCGGACCGGCGTTGGCCAGCGAGACCACCGCGAAGTCGCGCTCGGGCACGATGAGCAGTTCGGCGAACTGGCCGTTGCCCGAGCCGCCGTGGCCGATCCCCTGGAGGCCGTCCAGGTCGTGCAGGAACCAGCAGATGCCGAAGCCGTCGCCGAGCGTGCTGGCGCGCAGCTCGATCGTCCGCTCCCGCATCCGGCGCAGCGCCGATGCGGGCAACACGCCCTTGCCGTTGCCGAGTTGGAACCGTGCCCAGCGCAGCAGATCGCTCACCGAGGAGGCGAGGCCGCCGCCGGGGTTGTCGCCGCGCGCCCCCTCCTTGAACGCTCCCCAGGGCCGGGCGGCTCGCAGTTCGCCGTCGTCGCCGCGGTTATAGCCCACGGCGAACTTGCGGACCATCACCTCGGACAGGCCGTACACGGTGTCCGCAAGGCCCACCGGCTCCAGGACGAGTGAGGCCATGGCCTGCTCGAAGGACTGCCCCGTGATCTTCTCGATGATCCGCCCGGCCAGGTTGTACCCGGCCTGGCTGTAGGAGGCGCGGGCCCCGGGCCGCGCGATCAGCGGCAGCTGGGGCAGCTTCGCCACGAGCCCGGCCAGGGAGCGGTCGCCCTCGCCGTCGTCGATCAAGTTCCAGTCCAGCCCCGCGGTGTGGTTGAGCAGGTTCAGAACGGTGATCCGCGCCGCGGCCTCCTCGTCGGCGAGGACCAGCTCGGGGACGTAAGCCCGCACCGGTGCGTCCAGGTCCACCTTCCCCTCGGCCACCAGGCGCATCAACGCGGTCGCCGTGAAGGTCTTGGACACCGACGCCAGGGGGAACAGCGTCTTCTCGTCGACCGGCAGCGGATTGCCGAGGCTCGTCACACCGTGCGAGGCGTAGATCTCCTGGCCGTCCAGGAGCACCCCGACGGCGACACCGGGCACTCCCAGCTCCGTGGCCTGCGCCGTGACGAACTCCGACAGCTTCTCCTGCGACATGGCTCCCCTTCCAGGCACTTGAACTAAGTACGAGAGTGAGCGTAGACGGCCGCTTGAACAAAGTGCAAGACCTGGCATGAACTAAGTACAAGTAAGATGGTGGCCATGGGGCGAGACACACTGACCGCAGACCGGATCATCCGTGCGGCCGTCGAACTGCTCGATGACGAGGGACTGGACGGTCTCAACATGCGGAGCCTGGCGAAACGGCTCGGCTCGGCCGCCACGGCCGTCTACTGGCACATCAAGACCAAGGACGACCTCGTCCGACTCGCCAGCGACGCGATCTGGCACGAGGTCGAGCTGCCCGATCTCGACGCCACCGACTGGCGCACGGCCGCCACCGCCCATGCCTCGGCCATGCACGCGATGCTCACCCGGCACCCCTGGCTCGTCCAGGCATTCGGCAGCCACTTCCTGTACGGACCCGGCCAGGCCCGGCACAACGACTTCAGCCTTTCCCTCTACGAAAAGGCGGGCTTCGCCGCCGCCGACGCGGACCGGGCGGCCGCCACCGTGCTCACCTTCGTGCTCGGCAGCGCGCTCGGCCCTGCCGCACAGGTCTCGCTGAACCGCCGGCTGAGCAAGGACGGCGCGGATACCGGGCAACTGATGGCCGACGCCATGGCCCATGCCCGGGAGACCGCCATGCGATTCCCCCGCCTGCGCGAGCGCCTCGGCACCACGGCCGCCACGGAGTACGCCGCGGCGCCCGACGACACCTTCGCGTTCGGCCTTCAGTCCATCCTGGACGGCTTCGAGGCCCGCCTCACCGCCGACCGCGCCAGCCGCCGCGAGTGACGGCCACGGGCCACACGCAATCCGGCGAACCAATGCGGTCACGGCAGCAGGCGTACCGGGCGCCCGGACGTCGTCGACGAGTCGCAGCGGATGGTGGACGAGTCGAGCCCGTCCCTGCCGGGCAAGCATCAGGCGATGAATACCACCATTCGTATGCGCGCCGAGGCGTCCGGCGGGGGCCGCGTCCACCGGACGGGCCGCGACCAGCACATCACCGAGCGGTGAGCGGCCCGCCGCCCCCGTACGCGGAGGGCCCGCCGCCGTACGCGGAGGGCCGCGCCTCGGGGCAGGGCCGGGTCTTTCAGTCGACCGGCGACCAGCACATCACCGAACACCATCACCACTACGCGCCGGGCCCCGGCGCCTCCTTGTTCGCTGAGACGGCCGCCCCGTCGTCTCCATCGCTCTCCGCCACGGTGATGGGCCCGGACTCCGTGCGGATCCCGCTGGTCGGCCGAGCCCCGTCCGTCCTGCGCGACCGCGCGGACCTGATGCGGCGATTACGGACGGCCGTGGAGGGCGACGGCGGACAGATCCACGTACTGCACGGCATGGGCGGCTGCGGCAAGACGGCGGTGGCCCATGCCCTGTTCACCGAGGCCGTCCACGACCAGGCCCGCATTGGCTTGTGGGTCAACGCCTCGGAGCGGATGTCCCTGCGCGCGGGCATGCTGGCTGTCGCCGCCGACCGGGGCGCGGGCCCCGGCGAACTGGCCGCCGCGCACAGCGGGCAGCGCGCCGCCGCGGACCTCGTATGGCGCCACCTGGACCGCTCCCCGGAGCCCTGGCTCCTGGTGATCGACAACGCTGACGATCCGGCGATTCTGGTGGAAGGCGGCTGGTTGCGTGCCAGTCCTCGCGGCACCGTGCTGGTCACCACGCGATACGCGACCTCGCGCGTCTGGCAAGGCGCGATCCTCCACCCTGTCGGCGTGTTGCCGAGCGGGGACGCGGCCCAGGTCCTGTGTGACCTCGCGCCGCATGCGGGCACTCCGGCGGCGGCGGAACAGGTCGCCATCCGCCTCGGTTGCCTGCCGCTCGCGCTGACCCTCGCGGGTTCCTATCTGCACCACCAGTTACTGGAGTCCTGGTCCATGGACGAATACCGAAGCCGCCTCGAAGACGACCCGATCGGTCTCATCGACCAGGGAGCGGCCCTCGACTCCAGCCGTTCGGAGTCGCGTCACCTGGTCAGCCGCACCTGGCAGCTGTCCCTGGACGCCCTCGCCGACCAGGGCCTCCCCGAAGCGACGACGCTGCTGCGGCTGCTGTCCTGCTGGAGCGCGGACCCACTGCCGCTCGCCGTTCTGTCTCCAGCATCGCTGGGCGGAACGGGCCTACTGGACAGCGCGCGCGTCGAACCGGCGCTGCGCGGGCTGATCGACCACTCGCTGGCCACGATCGTCTCCGCGCCTGCGAGTGCGGATGGCGAACGGCCGGTGCGCTGCGTCCAGGTGCATGGGGTGCTCCTCGACAGCATCTCCTCGGGCATCCTCGCTGACCAGCGCGCCGCTCTCACCGAGGCTGCGGCGTCGTTGCTCGAGGCGGCCCTTCCGGCGGAGGCCGGGTCCGGCGGCGGGGACGGGTACGTGGCGCTGCTGGTCCCGCACGCGGCGGGGCTGCTGCGGCGCGTGGACGGTGAAGCGGTGGAGCAGGTGGTGGATCTGTCCGTACGTCTCTCGGAGCGCATCCACGAGACCGGTGATTACGCCGCCGCCCTGGCCTTGGCTCAGGAGGCCGCGGGGGCGGGGGAACGAGTGCTTGGGGCTGAGCATCCTCTGACGCTGAGCGCGCTCCAGCGCACGGGGCGCTCGCTGTTCCGGCTTGGTCGCATCGCGGAGTCGGAGGACGTGCACAGCCGGGTGCTACGAGTACGTGAACGGGTCTTGGGCCCTGACCACCCCGACACGCTTGAATCCTGCCACGGACTCCAGCAACCGCTTTTCAGAATGCGGCGACGGTCCGAAGCGCTCTCTCTGCTGCGTCGCGCGGCGAATGGGCTGCGGAGCGCTTTGGGCGTGGAGCACCCTAAAGCGCTGCGCAGCCGGGCCATGTTGATCGAAGAACTGGCCACATCGGGCAAGAACGAGGAGTTCACGCGCGTATCAACGGAGATCGTGGTCGACTGCGAGCGGTACCTTGGCGCAGATCACCCCACTTCCTTGTCCGCCCGGCACGCATACGCCTTTGGCGTCTCCCGACTCGGTGACCCTGCGGAAGCGGAACCCCTTGTCCGCCGAGTTCTGACGGATCGGGAACGCGTACAGGGGTTCGCCCACCCCATGACGCTCGGCGTTGTCGTTCTACTCAGTCAGGTACTGGCGAAGCGCGGGCACTGGGAAGAAGCGGTTGAACTGACCCGCCGGGCCATCGCTGGACGTGAGCAAGCGCTCCCCGCTGATAGTCCCGTTCTGGTGGAGAACTACAGCCAGTTGGCCCACTATCTTGCTGGCGCGGGGCGGACGGCGGAAGCCGAAAGTACGGCACGCGTAGCCCTTCCGCTATGTGAGCGTGTCCTTGGCCCCCATCACCCCGAAACGCTTCGTGCCCGCCAAGTTCTGGGCACCTGAGAACTGCCCACTAACCCCTCCGGTCCGACCGGGCCCGTTCGGCCTTCAGCAGCCGCTGGTAATCCGTGAGCACGCGGAGCAGCGCGAAGCCCGTGCCGAGGGGGACGGTGCCGAGTTCCAGTTGTGGGTGGCGGGGGTCGCTGAGGTCCGTTCGTATGTCGGGGAGCCGTACGCCGTGGGCGGCGAACTCGTCGCGGAGGATCGCGGCGACCCGCTCGGCGGGGGTGGGGTTCATGCGGGGCTTTTCGTGTGCGTGGGCGGGACGTTGAACTCGAACCACACCGCTTTGCCGGTGCCTTCGGTGGGTTCGTCGGGGGTCATGCCGCAGACATCGGAGAGGGCCGTGACCAGGAAGAGGCCGCGCCCGTTGGTCTCATCGGTCGCCGCGCGGCGCGGCGAGGGGAGTTCGGGGCTGTCGTCGTGGACGGTCACCCGGACGCGGTCGTGCTGGACGGTGGCGGCCATCCGTACGTCGCCCTTGCCGTGCCGGTGGACGTTGGTGACTAACTCCGACGTGCAGATCGCTGCCGCGTCGGCCAGTTGGGAGAGTCCTGAGGCCGCGAAGACCCCGCGCACGAAGTCGCGGCACAGCCGGGGTGAGGTGGGGAGAGCGGGGGCGGAGAGGGTGTAGCGGTGCGGGTGTTCCGGGTGTGCGGGTGCTCCCATGCGACGCCTCCGTGGCGCTTCGTGAACGGGCATCGTGCGGCCCAACACAGCTCCGCTGTGTGACTGCCACCACACATACGGTAGAGATGAAGGATGACAAGTTCAACCTAATCGCGAGAATGAGTGGACCGGCCCACCCCCTGACGGCAGACTGTGGCCCACACCCTGAGGAGAGACCCCGTTGGCACTGCGAACCAACCCCACCGAGAGACAGCGCCGCCTTGGCGCAGAGCTGCGAAGGTTGCGCGAGCAAGCCGGGTTGACGCTGCATGAGGCGGGCGCGCTCATCGACATGGGTCGTGTGCACCTGACGCATGTCGAGGGCGGCCGCACGGCGATCCCGACCGACCGACTGCGTCGGCTTTGCAAGGGCTACGGGTGCACAAGTGTGCCCTTTGTCGAGGCGTTGGTCAGCCTGGCGGAAGACAAGGGCAAGGGCTGGTGGAGCGGCTACAAAGGCGACATGCCCGCCGCAGCCCTCGATTTGGCGGAACTTGAGTCCCGCGCTGTCGGCCTCCGCTCCTACGAGTCGCTGTTCATCCCCGGGATCTTCCAGTCGGAGGATTACACCCGCGCCATCTTCCGGGTCAGCGACGTAGTGACGAATCCCGTGGACATCGATCGGGCGGTCGAGTTCCGCATGCAGCGCCAGGCAGCGCTCACCGTTGAAGATCCGCCCACGGTCCATGCCGTCGTCCACGAGGCCGCGCTGCACATGCGGTTCGGCGGCTCGGCTACGACGCGCAAGCAGTTGCTGCGGCTCGTGGAATTAGCGGAACTGCCGCATGTGACCGTTCAGATCCTGCCCTTTACGGCGGACGGCCTCCCAATGGTGAAGACGCCCTTCAACCTGATCGCTTCACACGGCGGGATTCTGGAAACGATCCAGTTGGACCACGCAAGCCAGTCCATGTTCCTCCACGACCCGGACTCGGTCGCCCAGTACGGAAGGCACTTCGATCGGCTCCGTGGCGTAGCCCTACCGCCAGTGGATACCAGCCCTTCCGCGATCAGCCATGACGTTCGGGATTCACTTGGCCTGATCCAACACATCCTCTACAGCCATTACTAGGAAGCGTGGTCATGCTTGACCTCAAGTGGCGCAAGTCATCCTTCAGCGCGGACGTCCACCAAAACTGCATGGAACTCGCCGTCGCCCCCGACGGCCTCCACATACGCGAGAGCGACGAGCCGGACGCGGTGGTCCGTACGACGCCTGCCGCGCTCGGCGGCTTCATACGCGCCATAAAGACTGGCCGTCTGGACCACACCCTCTGAGCGCGGGCCGGATGTCATGCGCGGGCATCGTCTCGCGCGCTTCGCGCGATTGAGCAGCGGGGCAGGGGGGCCGGGGCGCGGGGCGCGTTGCCGGCCAGCGGGCCGGTGGGGGTGCGCGCCTTGACGGCAACCGCGACCGGGGGCCGATGCCGATCCGGAGCGCGGCCCGGTGGGGCGCCCCCTCCGGGTACCCTCTCCGAAAACACTTGATCTGAAGCAACTACCTTGTCAAAGGTTTTCGGGAGAGGTACCCCCTGAGTGCGGCGGTCCGGCGACGGGCCTCGCCCCCGCAGACGGATGCCGCCACCGGCGGTCGCTCCCACCGGCCCGGCGGTCGGCAACGCGCCCTGCGCCCCCGCCCCCTGCCCCGCTGCTCAATCGCGCGAAGCGCGCGAGACGGCGCCGCACCCAACCCACGCACCGCACCCGACCTACGCACCGCACCCGCCCGATGCGCCCCGGCGTAGGCGGTCCGGATACGCGGCGGACAAGGGCCACGCCGCCGAGGGGTCGCCGAGCCACACCCGGTGACCGTCGGTCGTGACCGTCAGCCCGAAGTCGAACAGCTCCGGGCGCCCGGCGCCCTCCCACCAGGCGAGGGCCTGGGCGGTCTCGTCGGCCAGGTTTCGCGGGCCCCACTGATGCACCGCGCCATCCGTCGCGTACGCCCACGAGTCCCGGCTGCACCACCAGTGCCCACCGTCCTGCGGCCAGTGCGCCACGTCGGCGAGCCTCAGTCCGACCGCGAACTCGGCGTGGGGGTCGGCGAGAACCGCGACGTCCAGATCGGCCTTGCTCTCGCGGCTCTCCTCCCACGCTTCCGTGGAGAAGACCGCATCGATGCGCGGGCGCGCGCGCTGGCCCCGCACCGCCATGAACGTCACCGCGCCCGCGAACCGGCCCTCGGCGCGGCCCTCCGAGACGGTCAGCCGCGCGAGTCCATGCGAGCAGAACGCGGTGCGGAAGGGGGCCAGGATCAGGCCGCCCGGCCACACCTGCTCCACCCATGGCCAGGGGATCGACGTCACCGAGGCCGTCGCCACCAGCCGGTCGTACGGTGCGCCGCTGCGCCACCCCTGCTCGCCGTCCGCTTCCAGCACCGTCGCCCCGCCGTACCCGGCCCGGTGCAGCGCGACTCGTGCGCCGTCGGCCACGTCCGGGTCGATCTCCAGGGTGGTCACTCGCTCAACGCCCACCCGCTCGGCCAGCAGCGCCGCGTTGTACCCGGTGCCCGCCCCGATCTCCAGCACTCGATGTCCCGGCCGCAGGTCCAGCGCGGCGAGCATGGTCACCACGGCGGCCAATGCCGAGATGGAGCTGGTGGGAACATCGCCGCCGGCGGGATCGGGGGCACCGTCATCCACCTGGATGGCAATGGCCTGTGCGGGGTCGTACACCATGCGGGCCCACCGTTCCGGGTCGTCCGCTCGGCGGAGCGGCCGGTATACGCCGCCGTCCACCACCCATACGGTGCGGGGGACGAACTCGTGCCGCGGGACGGCCTCGAACGCGCGCCGTACCCACGGCTCGGCGATGTCGAGCGTCTCGGCCGCCCGCGCGTGCAGCCCTTCCAGGTCGGTCACGTGCGGTGCGTCTCCTCGCATCGTTGGTCAAGCAACCAGTGTGGGCTTCGCCCGTCGAGGGGCAGTAGAGCGCGTATGCACCAACCGGCCGATCAGGCCCGGATTCAGGCGCGGTCAGATTCGTCGCAGGCGGTCCAGATGAGGCGGCGGGCGAGCTCGCCGGTGCGCTGAGCGGGGCCCTGGGGGCCGAGGACGGTGGCGGTGACGTAGACGCCGTTGAGGACGAGCGTCAGGTCGTCGGCGAGCTGCTCGGGGTCGGAGGCGCGGGCGTCGGCCGCCAAGTCACGCATCCAGTCACGGACCCGCTGCTCGTGGGTGACCGCCACACGGTTAGCGGGATGCTGCGGGTCGGGAAACTCGGTGTGGGTGTTGAGCATGGGGCAGCCGCGAAAGGTGGGCTGCCTGGTCTCCTCGATGACGGCCGTGAAGATCGCGAGAAGCTTCTCGCGCGGGTCGTCGGCCTGGTCAGCGACCTGGCGCATACGCGCGAACCAGGCGTCGGCGCGGTCCTGTGTGTAGGCGCTGGCGAGAGCGTCTTTGGTGGGGAACTGCCGATAGACGGTGGCGTTGCCGACGCCGCTCTCCTTGACGACCAGGTCCATACCGACAGCGCGGATGCCGCGCTGGTAGTACAGGCGGCTCGCCACGGCCAGGACGTGGCGCCGGTTCTCCTCCGCTGTCTTGCGAGGCATGGTGCGCTCCTTCTGCTTGCTATGACGCGGCGCGCGGTGGGCACGGGCTCAGCTTGACAGACGGATCGTTCCGTCACAAACTCCGTGACGGAACGATCCGTCACATTCAACGACCACAGTCAAGGATCACCCCCGATGCGCACCCTCGTTGTCGTTGCCCACCCCGACCTGACCTCCTCCCGCATCACCGCCCGCCTGGCCGAGGCCGTGCGCGACCTCGCGCATGTCACCGTCCATGAGCTCGGCGCCGCCTACCGCGACGGCCGCTTCGACATTGCCCGTGAGCAGCGACTGCTGCGGGACCACGGCCGGATCGTGTGGCAGTTCCCCTGGTACTGGTACTCCGTCCCCGCGGTGCTGAAGGCATGGATCGACCAGGTCCTCACCCACGGCTTCGCCTACGGCAGCGGCGGCTCCGCGCTGCGCGGCAAGACCCTCCAACTGGTCACCTCCACCGGCGGGCCGGAAGAGTCGTACGCCGCCGTCGATCCCACTTCCCGTTTCACGATGACCCAGCTGCTGGCGCCCCTCGACGCCACCGCCCGCCTGATCGGCATGCGGCTCGCCGAGCCGCTGGTTCTGCACGGCGCCCGCACCGTCTCCGACGAGGACCTCGCCACGCACGCCAAGCGCTACCGCGAGCTTCTCGGCTCCACCCGACGGGCCGACTGAGCAGGCTCCCCGGAGGCAGCCTCCGGTACTTGCCTCTGACGTTGGCGTCAGGTTTTAGCTTGGCCGGGCCGCGCGATTCCGCGTGGTGATGACGTCAGGTCAAGGAGTGTTCACGTGTCCATAAGCAGTGGTGCCGAGCGCGCGGCCCAGGTGCTGTCCCGTCCGTTCAGCGTGGGTGGGCTCACCGTACGCAATCGGATCGCCATGGCGCCGATGACCCGCATGTTCTCGCCGGGCGGGGTGCCGAATGCCGATGTGGTGGCGTACTACGCGCGTCGCGCCGCCGCCGGGGTGGGGCTGATCATTACCGAGGGGACCTATGTCGATCATCGATCGGCCGGACTGAGCGACAGCGTGCCGCGGTTCTACGGGGAGGACGCCCTGAACGGGTGGGCCGAGGTCGTGCAGCAGGTGCACAGCGCCGGTGGGCGGATCGCGCCGCAGATCTGGCATGTGGGGGTTTCGCGGGAGGAGGGGGCACCCCCGTACCCCGAGGCGCCCGTGCTGAGTCCGTCCGGTGTCGGGCTGGACGGCCGGCCGGTCGGGCGGGCGATGACGCAGGACGACGTGGACGCGGTGATCGCCGCCTTCGCCGACGCGGCCGCCGCGGCCGAGCGGATCGGCTTTGACGGGGTCGAACTGCACGGGGCGCATGGGTACTTGATCGACCAGTTCCTGTGGGGCACCACCAACCGCCGCACCGACGCGTACGGCGGCGACCCGGTGTCCCGGGTCCGCTTCGCGGCCGAGTTGGTGGCCGCCTGCCGTAAGGCCGTCTCCGCCGAGTTCCCGATCATCTTCCGTATGTCCCAGTGGAAGCAGGACCACTACGACGTGCGCATGGCCGAGACCCCGCAGGAGCTGGAGGCGCTGCTCACGCCGCTGGCGGAGGCGGGGGTGGACGTCTTCCACTCGTCCACCCGGCGCTACTGGACGCCGGAGTTCGAGGGCTCGGACCTGAACCTCGCGGGGTGGACGAAGAAGCTCACCGGGAAGTCGACGATCACGGTCGGCTCGGTCGGCCTGAACCAGGACTTCCTGCCGACGTTCGTGCCGGGCACCGGCAGCGGGTCGGCCCAGGTGGCGGACATCGAGAATCTGCTGGACCGGCTGGAGCGGGACGAGTTCGATCTCGTGGCCATCGGGCGGGCCCTGCTCGCCGACCCCGAGTGGGCCGAGAAGGTGCTGACCGGACGCGCGGACGCACTCGTGCCGTACTCCGTGGAGCAGCTCGGCACGCTGCACTGAGCAGTCGTACGGGATGACCGGTTCAGCCCATGCGAATGGCCGGTTTCCTACCTCGCTGAGAGGATTGAGCCGGTTCGCTCCCCTGGGAACCACGGAGAACAAGGAGAGCCGGTCATGTCCAAACGACTGCATGTGGGCAACTTGAGCTATCAGACGACGACACGGGACCTGGCGACCCTGTTCGGGCAGTTCGGCGAGGTGCTGGACGCGACCGTGATCACCGACCGGGAGAGCGGCCGCTCGCGGGGGTTCGGGTTCGTGGAGATGGACGAGATGGCCGCGGAGAAGGCGATGGCCCAGCTCGACGGCTGCGAGATGGACGGCAGGGCGGTGACGGTCACCGAGGCGAGGGCGGTCTCGCGCGGCACGCGGTAGGGCGGTATCACGCGGCACGCGCTGAGGCGGTATCACGCGGCACGCGCTGAAGAACGGCACGTGCACGGAAGGCAAAAACGGAACGTGCCGTTCGCCACGTATCGCCGCTAGGACTTGCGGGTGGAGTAGTGTCCCGTGGTGGTATTGAGTGATGCGATCCCCCACACGCATACCTTCACCACAGCCCTCATACCCTCACGACGGTTCACCTGGCGTTCACTACCGGAACCCGTACGAGGAACTCGCCGAACTGGCCGACCCGTACGATCCGGACGATCCCCTGGGTCTCGGCCTGACGTCGGACGATGACGACGACGCCGACCTCGGCGGGCGCAGAGACAAGCCGGCCGCCTCGGGCTCCGGGGACGACGGCGAGCAGTGGTCACCGCCCAACCACCGCCGCTCGTCCCGGCGTCGGCGCGGCCGCTTCCGGGCGGTGCCGCGCACCGCGAAGGCGCTGATCGGGGTGGTCGTGCTGGCGCTGCTGCTGGTGCTGGCCGACCGCTGCGCGGTGATGTACGCCGAGCGCAAGGCCGAGCAGGAGCTCCAGAAGAAGCTGAATCTGGCCACGGCACCGAACGTGACCATCCACGGCTTCCCGTTCCTCACCCAGGTGCTGGGCAAGGACCTCCAGCAGGTCGACATCGCCGTGCCGGACGTGGCGGCCGACCGGGTCTCGCTCGCCGAGGTGCGCGCCCAGGTTCAGGACATCCGGATCGTGGGGGATCTGCCCAGCTCCTTCAGGGGCGCGACGGTGGGCCGGATGAAGGGCGATGTGCTGCTGTCCTTCGAGGACCTCAGCCGTGAACTGGGCGCCTCCCAGGTGCGGTTCCGGGCGCTGGGGCCCAACTCGGTGCGCGCGGACGGGAAGCTGCCGGTCGCGGGCCAGCAGGTGTCGCTGCACGCCCAGGCACATATCCGGCGCCAGGGAGACCGTGGGATCTCCACCAGCGTCACCGATATGCGGCTGGACATCCCCGGGATCGCAACCTACCGGCCGGGCCCCGAGCCGCGCCCCGGGCTGTATCTGCACAAGAAGGCGGCCACGCAGATCAGCGAGGACTCCGAGAAGGCGGAGGCGCTGCTGTCGATCCCGTCGGTGGCGGAGAAGCTCGGGGTGCCGCCGGCGGAGGCGGGGCAGGCGCTGAACGACGAGCGGAAGCTGGACGAGATCACGGGCTCGCCGCGGTTCGTCCCCGCGCTGCTCGCGGTCAACCTCGTCCAGGCGGCCAACGACCATCCCCAGCTGGCCAGGAAGCTCGGCATCGATCCGACGGTCGCCGCCGCGCTGGCGCGGATGAAGGTGCCGGAGCTGACGGACAAGCTGGAGCTCTCCTTCCAGCTGCCCGAAAAGGCCAAGGGAATCCGGTTGGCGAACATCGGTGTCTCCCCGGAGGGGATCAGGGCGGATCTGACCGGTGCGGGGCTGAATTTCGGAAAAACCCGCTGACGAATTCGGTTTCATGAAAGGGGCTGGTGGCGCTAGCCACCAGCCCCTTTCGCATGCCCCGCACCCTCTACCGTTCTGGGCAAACGCACAGCTCAGTCCGATCTCCCTCACGGATATCGCTCCTAATGTCTTCCGTGTCGAAGCCGAACGGCTACGGCGAAGGAAAAGAAACAGCGAATTCCGAAAGGCACCATCATGAGCTTCCACAAGATCGTCCCGGTCAAGCCCGCCCGCAAGGCCGAGCCGAAGAAGAAGCACCACGCCCACAAGCCGGGCCCGAAGCCGGCCCCGAAGAAGCCCCACCGCCGCCCCATCGGCGGCTGACCCCACACCTCGAGAGGCGGGTCCGCGGCAGCGCGCCGCGGGCCCGCCTCGGCCTTGTCCGGAGCCGAGCGGGAGAGACCGACCGTGACCCCATACGAAGACCCGCCCACCATGCAGCTGCGCGCGCTCGGGTCCGACCCGGCCGGTGGCCTGGGACGGCATCGGCGCTCCGGGCGGCCGCGCCCTTACGGTCGTCATCAGCCGAAGGCCACCCCGCAGCTCCCGCAGCTCCCGCACCTCCCCGAGGAGTATCTGCCGGTAGACGCGGGGGACGGCGAGCCCGGCGGCGAGGAGGCGGAACGGACCGCCGCTCCGCGGCTGGCCGCGCGGCAGGCGTTCCGCCGGTTCTGGCCGCTCACCAGGGGCGACCGGCGCTGGCTGGTGCTCATCTGCGCCTGTGTCATCGCCGCGGCGCTCGCCGAGACCGCCGCCATCCTCCTCTTCTCCGATCTGACCGACAACGCCCTGCGGCAGGGCTCGCTCGGCGCCTTCTGGGTTCCCGCCGCGCAGTGGCTCACGGTCGCGGTGCTCGGCGCGGGTGTCGGCTATATGGGCAACTCGCTCGCCGTATGGACCGCGGAACGGTTCGTACTGCGGCTGCGGGCCCGGGTCTTCGCGCATGTACAGGATCTGCCGCCGCACTTCTTCCAGCGGCACCGCCAGGGCGATCTGGTCGAACGGCTCACCGGGGACGTGGAGTCCATCGAGCAGATGGTGGTCTCCGGGGTGGTGAGCACCGTCTCCGCCGTCTTCAGCACGGTCTTCTTCTCCGTGGCCGCCTTCCGGCTGCGCTGGGACCTGGCGCTGGTCACCTTCGTCCTGGCGCCGCTGTTCTGGCTGGCCGCGCGGCGCTTCTCCGGGCGGATCAGCTCGGTCGCGCGGGACGAGCGGGTCGCCGATGGCGCGATCACCTCCGTGGTCGAGGAGTCGCTCGGCAACGTCGTGCTGACGCAGGCGTACCACCGTAAGGACGCCGAGGAGCGGCGGCTGGGCCGGGAGGCCGGTGCGTGGCTGCGGGCGTCGGTGGCCGGTGCCCGGATGAGCGAGCTGTACGAGCAACTGGTCGAGGTCATCGAGACGCTGTGCGTGCTCGCCGTGATCGGGCTGGGTGCCTGGGAGATCTCCCAGGACCGGATGACCATCGGCCAGTTGCTGGCCTTCGCCGCCTTCCTCGGCTACCTCTATCCGCCGATCCGCAACCTCGGACAGCTCGGTCTCACCCTTACGGCCGCCACCGCGGGCGCCGAGCGGCTGGCCGAGATCCTCGACGCCGAGCCCGCCGTGAGCGATCCGCCGCCGGGGGCCGCGATGGCGCCGTGGCGGGTGCACGGCACGGTGGAGTTCGACGGTGTCGGCTTCCGCTATCCCGGGGGCGACCGGCGCACCCTGGCCGGGGTCTCGTTCACCGCCAGGCCCGGTGAGTTCGTGCTGATCACCGGGGCGAGCGGGGCGGGCAAGTCCACCGTCTCCAAGCTGCTGACCCGCTTCTACGACCCGGCGGAGGGGTTCGTACGGCTCGACGGCGTACCGCTGTACGCGATGCCGCTGGGCTTCCTGCGGACGCATGTGACGCTGCTGCCGCAGGAGACGCTCTCCTGCACGACACCATCCGCGAGAACATCGCCTGCGGCCGCCCCGGGGCCACCGAGCACGAGATCGTCCGGGCGGGCGCGGGACGCCGCCGCGCACGACTTCATCGCGGCGCTGCCCGAGGGCTACGACACCCGGATCGACCCGCGTACGGCACGGCTGTCCGGCGGGCAGCTCCAGCGCATCGCCATCGCCCGCGCGATGCTGCGCGACGCGCCCGTCCTCGTCCTGGACGAGCCCACCACGGGGCTGGACGCGCTGGCCGCGCGGCGGGTCGTACGGCCGCTGCGGCGGCTGATGTCCGGCCGCACCACGATCATGATCACCCACGATCTGAACCTGGCGCCGGACGCGGACCGCATCCTGGTGCTGGACCACGGGCGGGTCGTGGAGTCGGGCACCCATCACGAACTGCTGGCGCTGGGCGGGACGTACGCACGGCTGCACGGCTCCGGGCCGGACGGGGCCGGGGTCAGCCCAGGGCGATCTCGGGTGGAGCCGTTGGCGCGCCCGGGAGTTTGAGCCAGGCGACCGTGCCGCCGCCCGGGGCCGGTTCCAGGCCCACCTGGCCGCCCGACTGCTGGACCGTACGGGCCACGATCGACAGGCCGAGGCCCGAGCCGGGCATGCTGCGGGCGGACGGGGAGCGCCAGAAGCGCTTGAAGACATGCGGCAGTTCCTCGGCGGGGATGCCGGGGCCATGGTCGCGCACCCGTACCTCTCCGCTTCTGAGGACGACGTCGACCACACCACCCGAAGGGCTGAACTTCACGGCGTTGTCGAGCAGATTGACCAGCGCCCGCTCCAGGGCGGTCGCCTCGCCGCGGACGTACCAGGGTTCGATCGAGGCGTTGATCGTGAGATGGGCGCCGCGCAGCCGGGCCCGCTCCAGGGCCGTTCGCGCCACCTCGTGCAGGGCGACCACCTGTAGGGGCCCGCTGCCGGGCACGGCGTCGGGGCGGGACAGCTCCTGAAGGTCGCCGATCAGCGCCGCCAGCTCGGTCATCTGCGCCTTGACGCTCCCCATGAGCGCCTTACGGTCGGCGGGCGGGAGCGCGCGGCCGGTCTCCTCGCTGCGCGCGAGCAGCTCGATATTGGTGCGCAGCGAGGTCAGCGGGGTGCGCAGCTCATGCCCCGCGTCCGCGATCAGCTGCTGCTGACGGTCGCGGGAGGAGGCGAGGGCCGCCGTCATGGAGTTGAACGACCGGGACAGCCGGGCGATCTCGTCATCGCCCTCCGTCGGAATGCGCACGGCCAGATCCTCGGTGCGGGCCACATGCTCGACCGCCTCGGTCAGCCGGTCCACCGGCTTGAGCCCGGTCCTGGCGATCCACAGGCCCGCCGCTCCCGCGCCCACGACGCCCACCCCGGCGACGAGGGCCAGGACCAGCGCGAGCGTGCCCAGCGGATGCGCGACCTCGCTCAGCGGGCGCGCCATGGAGACGGCGATCCCGCGCGGCAGCGGGCTGCCGGGGCCGGAGGTCGGCCGGTAGGTGAACACCCGCATGTCCTCGCCGCCCGCGCCCGTCGCGTCATGCAGCGCGCTCGGCCGCTCCCCGACGGCCACGGCCACATCGGCGGTGGTCACCGGCAGCTTGGTCGCCCCGGGCTGGGTGCAGCGGCTCCCGTCGGCCAGCACGATCTGCACGGAGTACGAGCCGAGGGCGTGCGGGGTGCGGTCGTCGGCGCCGTCGGGGCTCTGGCACGCCTCCAGGATGCTCAGCACATTGCGCTCGTCCACCGTCACGTTGCGCAGGGACGAGTCGAGCTGGGCGCTGAGCTGCTCCCGGACGATCAGCCAGGACGCGAACGCGGACACCGCCACCGCGACCGCGACCGCCACGGCGGTCAGCAGGGCCAGCCGCGAGCGCAGCGGCAGTCTGCGGAACCTCACGAGGGCTCGCCCTCCGCGGGCCGCAGGACGTACCCCACCCCGCGCACGGTGTGCACGAGCCGCGGCTCGCCGCCCGCCTCGGTCTTACGGCGCAGATACATCACGTACACGTCCAGCGAGTTGGACGACGGCTCGAAGTCGAAGCCCCACACCGCCTTCAGGATCTGCTCGCGGGTGAGCACCTGACGGGGATGGGCCAGGAACATCTCCAGCAGGGTGAACTCGGTCCGGGTCAGCTCCACGCGGCGCGCGCCCCGGACGACCTCGCGGGTCGTCAGGTCCATCCGCAGATCGCCGAAGGCCAGTACGTCCCCCTCGGGCAGCGCCGCGCCCTGCTGGGCGGCGTAGGAGCTGCGGCGGAGCAGGGCGCGGATGCGGGCCAGCAGTTCGTCCAGTTCGAAGGGTTTGACGAGGTAGTCGTCGGCGCCCGCGTCGAGCCCGGTGACCCGGTCGCCGACCGTGTCCCGCGCGGTGAGCATGAGGATCGGCAGCGTCACCCCGGTGGCGCGCAGCCGCCGCGCGGCGGTCAGCCCGTCCATCCGGGGCATCAGCACATCGAGCACGATCAGCTCGGGGTCGTAGGAGCCGACCTTGGCCAGCGCGTCCAGTCCGTCCACGGCGGTCTCGGTCGCGTAGCCCTCGAAGACGAGGCTGCGCTGAAGGGCTTCCCGGACGGCCGGCTCGTCGTCGACGATCAGGATGCGGGACGGCTGATCGCCGTGGTCGGCGGGGCTCATGGGTCGGTTTCCTCAAAGCGGGTGACGGCGGGACGGGGAGGGTGGCCGCGGCGGGCTGTGCGGCGCTGCTGCCAGCCTCGCACGTCCATCAGGTGTTGCTGTCACTTCCGCCCGCGCGCAGGGAGGCGAGATCGGACTTGACGGTGTTGACCGGGATCGAGAAGCCGAGGCCGACACTGCCCGCGCTGCCGGCGCTCTGGCCCGAGGCCGCGGAGTACATCGCGGAGTTGATGCCGATCACCTGGCCGCTCATGTTGATCAGCGCGCCGCCGGAGTTGCCGGGGTTGAGCGAGGCGTCGGTCTGGATGGCCTTGTAGGTGGTGGTCGAGGAGCCGACGTCGCCGTTGTACCGGCCGCCGCCGAACTCGAACGGCCACTGCCCGCCGCCGCCCGGCCCCTGACCGTCCTGGCCCTGGCCCTGGTCCGTGGAGACGGTGACGTCACGGTCGAGCGCGGAGACGATGCCGCTGGTGACGGTGCCGGTGAGGCCCTCCGGCGAGCCGATGGCGACGACCTGGTCGCCCACCGCGACCTTGCTGGAGTCGCCGAGGGACGCGGCCTTCAGCCCGCTCGCGCCCTCCACCTTGATCAGGGCGAGGTCCTTCTTGCTGTCCGTGCCGACGACCGTGGCGGTCTTCTTGCTGCCGTCGCTGAACGTCACCTTGATCGCGTCGGCGCCGGAGACCACGTGGTTGTTGGTGATGATCTCGCCGCCGCTGGTGATGACCACGCCGGAGCCGGTGGACTGGCCGCTGGTACCGGTGGCGCTGACCTCCACGATGCTGGGGCTGACGGCCGCCGCGACGGCCGAAACCCCGCTGTGGCTGGCGGAGTTGGCGTTGACGACCGGGGTGGAGACCGTGGTGTCGGACTTCTGGGTGGCGTTGGTGACCAGCGCGGCCGCCCCGCCGCCCGCGAGCGCCGAGACCGCGGCCACCGCCGCGATCAGCGCGACCGGCCGCGAGACCCGTGCCCTGCGCCGTCCCTCGCCCCTGTGCGCCCCCTCGCTCGCGAACGCGCCGCCGTCCTCCCCCGCTCCGTTCCCACTGCCACTGCCACTGCCACCGCCGCTGCCGTCACCCGGCCATACGGTGACCCCGGACGGCGTGGTGACCGGCTGCTGAGGCTGGTACGCGGGCGGATCGGGATACCCCGCGCCGCCACCGTACGCGTAGGGATAGGGCTCGTCTGCGCCGCTGCGGCGTGTGCTGTCCGTCATGGCTATGACTGTGCGGCCGGAGTATGAGAGTCCCCTGAGTGCCCGCTGAGAACCCCACCAGAAGTCGGTATGCCCGACATAAGGGTGTCACCGCGGATCAGCCGCGCACCGCGGCCAGGCACTCGTCGTACAGGTCCATGATGTCGCCCTTACCGTCGTTGTCGACCCACGCCATCGACGCGGCGTCCATGCACGCGAACGCCGTCGCGATCACCGCGCGGGCCCTCGGATCCGCACTGCCGACAGCGGCGCCCATGCGCGGGCAGCGCCCCGAAGGGGCGCGGGCTGTGTCGATGTGCGGCTCCGCCGCGGCTGTGTCGATATGCGGCTCCGCCGCGTGGGCGACCAGCCACGATGCGGCCCCAGACGCACGACGGCATCTCGTGGCACTTCCCGCGGAGCGCTCAGGCGCTATGCGCAGCCGCAGGAGTGGCGGACCACCAGGGCCGACGGGAACTGCTTGACGCGTTCGCGGCGGGACCCGGCGAGGCGGACGCCGTCGTCCAGGACCAGGTCGACCGCGGCGCGCGCCATCGCGGGGCGGTCGGAGCCGACCGTGGTCAGCGGGGGGTCGGTGAGGTGGGCTTCCTTCACATCGTCGAAACCGGCCACCGCGAGTTCCCCGGGGACATCGATCCGCAGCTCACGCGCCGCCCGCAGCACCCCGAACGCCTGGTCGTCGGTGGCGCAGAAGATGGCCGGGGGCCGGTCGGGGCCGGCGAGCAGATCGAGCGCGACCTTATAGGCGTCGTAGCGGTTGTAAGGGGCCTGGAAGAGCCGCCCGTCGGTCGGCCGCCCGGCCTCGTGCATCGCACGGCGCCAGCCCTCCACATGGTCGGTGACCGGGTCGCCGACGGTCGGGGTTATCTCGGTGCCGCCGAGGCAGGCCACATAGTCATGGCCGTGCTCCAGCAGATGCCGCACCGCGAGCTGCGCGCCGCCGACGTCGTCCAGCACCACCGCCACGTCGTCGATCGCCTCGGGCCGCTCGTGCAGCAGCACCACCCGGGCGTCCCAGGCCTCGATCTCCGCCGCCGCGTTCTCGCTCGGGCCCTGGCTGATGAGGATCAGCCCGGACACCCGCATCCCCAGGAAGGCGCGCAGATAGTGCACCTCGCGCTCGTCCAGGTAGTCCGAGTTGCCGACCAGCACCATCTTTCCGCGCTCGGCGGCCGCCTGCTCGACGGCGTGCGCCATCTCCGCGAAGAACGGCTGCCGGGCATCCGGAACGATCAGCCCTATGAGATCGGTCCGGCGGCTCGCCATCGCCTGCGCGACCCGGTCCGGCCGGTAGCCGAGCTCCTTGATCGCGGCGAGCACCCGCTCGCGCGTGGCCGGGGCGACCGGCCGGGGTCCGTTATTGATGACGTAACTGACGACCGCGGTCGACGTTCCCGCAAGCCTTGCCACATCATCCCGCGTCACCTTGGCCACGCGCGAAGTCTACGCGGGTCCAGCTAGCTGTTGGCCGGTCGTGCGGCAGTGGTCCTCGCCGCGGAGCCGGCCCCGCCGTCGGGGACCCCGCCCCGCGCCGCGCCGGCCGCCCCGACGTCCCGTGCCGCGCCGCCCGCTCCGGCGTCCCGCGCCGCGCCACCCGCTCCGGCGTCCCGTGCCGCCGCCTTGGCCCGGGCCTCCTCGGCGGCGCGCTCGACCTTCTCCGGCGCGACGAAGCGGTAGCCCACGTTCCGCACCGTGCCGATCAGGGACTCGTGCTCCGGGCCCAGCTTGGCGCGCAGCCGCCGGACGTGGACGTCCACGGTGCGGGTGCCGCCGAAGTAGTCGTAGCCCCAGACCTCCTGGAGCAGCTGCGCCCGGGTGAAGACCCGGCCGGGGTGCTGGGCGAGGTACTTCAGCAGCTCGAACTCCTTGAATGTGAGATCGAGCACACGCCCCTTGAGCTTGGCGCTGTAGGTGGCCTCGTCGACCGACAGATCGCCGTTGCGGATCTCCATCGGGCTGTCGTCCGTGGTGATCTGCTGGCGGCCCATGGCCAGCCGCAGCCGGGCCTCGACCTCCGCCGGGCCCGCGGTGTCCAGCAGGACGTCGTCGATGCCCCAGTCGGCGGTGACGGCGGCGAGCCCGCCCTCGGTCACCACCAGGATCAGCGGACAGCCGGGGCCGGTGGACCGCAGCAGCTGGCACAGGCTGCGCACCTGCGGCAGATCGCGGCGGCCGTCGATCAGGATGACGTCGGCGCCCGGGGTGTCCACCAGGGCGGGGCCTTCGGCGGGGGCCACCCGCACGCTGTGCAGCAGCAGGCCGAGGGCGGGGAGCACCTCCGTCGAGGGCTGGAGTGCGTTGGTCAGCAGCAGGAGGGAACTCATCGTCCATCACCTGCCCTGGCCGTCTTCTCGAGGTTGTGCGCGCTTCGCTCGCCCATTACGTCGGTTCCTCCTCGGTCCCTGTGCGAGAGGGGCACCTCCCGGGCCGTGCCCGGGGGAGTCTGCGGCTACTACTTCGTACGGTCACGCTCAGCGCCCTTGGAGCGGCGGTGCGCTCAAACGCGCACCCCGCCCTGAAAGCACAAAAGGACCCGGGGGCTACGTTGCCCGGATCCTCTTCACGACAGAATAACCCACATGACATGCGCCGGAGAGGCTCAATCTGCTCCCCGTTGTCCTTCCGCGGTCGCCGAGGGGGAGCAACGGGCCATGCTGCTGACCGATGACGGGGTCTCGATCGAGGCGCGCTACCAGCCTTCCCCGGGGCCCGACACCGAACCCTCCGGCCGGCTCGCGCTGGTGGTCGGACACGGCTTCTCCGGCGCCCTGGAGCGCCCCGCGCTACGGCGGGTGGCATCGGCGTTTCAGCAGCGTACGGCCGTGATCACGTTCTCGTTCCGGGGCCATGGGCGGTCCGGCGGACGGTCCACGGTCGGCGATCGCGAGGTGCTGGATCTGGCCGCCGCGGTGCGCTGGGCGCGCCGGCTCGGACATCGGCGAGTGGCCACGGTCGGCTTCTCGATGGGCGGGTCCGTGGTGATCCGGCAGGCGGCGCTCTACCGGAAGGCCGATGAAATCCAGTCGTTGCAAGACGTACACCAGGGGGAGCGCACGGGGCGCTCGCCGGGGCGCACGGATGGCGTACTCGGGCCCCCCGGGGACATGGCCGGGTCCCCTGGGGACGTGCCCGGGTCCCCCGGGGAGGTGACCGATGCGCCCGCCGGGCCGACCGACGGCGCCGCGTCCGCTGGGTCAGCCGACAGTGCCGCGTCCGCCGGACCGGCCGACGGCGCCGCGCCCGATGCCGTCGTCGCCGTGAGCTCACCCGCCCGCTGGTACTACCGCGGCACCGCGCCCATGCGGCGGCTCCACTGGGCGATCACCCGGCCGACCGGGCGGCTGGTCTCCCGCTACGGGCTGCGCACCCGCATCGACCCGGGCGGCTGGGCCGTCGATCCGCTGTCCCCGGTGGCCGCCGCGCCGCTGATCGCGCCGACGCCGCTGCTGATCGTGCACGGCGACCGGGACCCGTACTTCCCGCTGGACCATCCGCGGATGCTGGCGTCGGCGGCGGACCCGTCCACCTCGGAGCTGTGGATCGAACCGGGCTACGGCCACGCCGAGACCGCCGCCTCCCCCGAGCTGCTGGCCCGCATCGCCGACTGGGCCGCGGCCCACGCCTGAGCCCGTCCCCGAGCCGTCCCCCATCCGGTTATTCGGTCCGGTTATTCGGTCTCCGCCACCGGCTCCGCGAACTGGGACGCGTAGAGCCGCGCGTACGCACCGCCCGCCGCGAGCAGCGCGTCGTGCGAGCCCTGCTCCACGATCCGCCCCGACTCCATCACCAGGATCACGTCCGCGTCCCGGATGGTCGACAGCCGGTGGGCGATCACGAAGCTCGTGCGGCCGCTGCGCAGCGAGGCCATCGCCCGCTGGATGAGGACCTCGGTACGGGTGTCGACCGAGCTGGTGGCCTCGTCCAGGACCAGGATCGACGGTTCGGAGAGGAACGCCCGGGCGATCGTGATCAGCTGCTTCTCACCGGCGCTGACGTTGGAGCCCTCTTCGTCGATCACCGTGTCGTAGCCGTCCGGCAGCATCCGTACGAAGCGGTCCACATAGGTGGCCTTCGCCGCCGCCACGATCCTCTCGGAGCTCGCGCCCTCCGCGCCGTACGCGATGTTCTCGGCGATCGTGCCGCCGAACAGCCAGGTGTCCTGGAGCACCATCCCGATATGGGAGCGCAGCTCCTCCCGTGACATCGCCGCGATGTCCACCCCGTCCAGCGTGATCCGCCCGCCGGTGACCTCGTAGAACCGCATCAGCAGATTGACCAGCGTGGTCTTTCCGGCGCCGGTCGGCCCGACGATGGCCACGGTCTGGCCCGGCCGCACCGACAGCGACAGGCCCTCGATGAGGGGTGTGTCCTGCTGGTAGCGGAAGGAGACCTCCTCGAACGCGACCTGCCCGCGCACCGCCTCCGGCCGCCGCGCGTCCACCGGCTCGGCGCTCTGCTCCGGCGCGTCCAGCAGCTCGAAGACCCGCTCGGCGGAGGCCACGCCCGACTGCACCATGTTGGCCATGGAGGCCACCTGGGTGAGCGGCTGGCTGAACTGCCGGGAGTACTGGACGAACGCCTGGACATCGCCGATCGACAGCGCGCCGGAGGCCACCCGGAGCCCGCCGACCACAGCTACCAGCACATAGTTGAGGTTCCCGATGAACATCATCGACGGCTGGATCAGCCCGGAGATGAACTGGGCCCGGAAGCCCGCCCCGTAGAGCTTGTCGTTCTGCTCCCGGAACGCCTGCGCGGACTCCTTCTCCCGTCCGAAGACCTTCACCAGCGCATGGCCGGTGTACATCTCCTCGATATGGGCGTTGAGCTTGCCCGTGGTCTTCCACTGCTGCACGAACTGCGGCTGGGCGCGCTTGCCGATGCGCGTGGTCACCCACACCGAAACCGGGACGGTGATCAGCGCCACCAGCGCCAGCAGCGGCGAGATCCAGAACATCATCGACAGCACGCCCACGATCGTCAGCAGCGAGGCCATGATCTGGCTGAGGGTCTGCTGGAGCGTCTGCTGGATGTTGTCGATGTCGTTGGTGGCACGGGAGAGCACCTCGCCGCGCGACTGCTTGTCGAAGTACGCCAGCGGCAGCCGCGCCAGCTTGTGCTCCACGTCCTCGCGCAGCCGGAAGACCGCGCGCTGGACGACGACGGTCGCCACCCGGGCCTGGATCAGGCCCAGGAGCGAGGCGGCCACATACAGCGCCGTGACCCACAGCAGCACGACGCCGACCGCGTGGAAGTCGATGCCCTGGCCGGGGGTGACGTCCATCGAGGCGACCATGTCGGCGACCGTGCCCTGGTCCTTGTCGCGCAGCCACTGCACGGCCTGCTCCTTGCTGACGCCGTCGGGCAGCTGCCGCCCGACGATGCCCGCGAAGATCAGGTCGGTGGCCTCGCCGAGGATCTTCGGGCCCACCACCGCGAGCCCGGTGCTGAGCGTGCCCAGCGCGAGCACCAGCAGGACGATCCCGCGCTCGGGGCGGAGCCGGGTCAGCAGCCGGCGGCTGGAGCCGCGGAAGTCCATGGACCGCTCGGTGGGCTGCCCGCCCATGAAGCGGCCGGGCCCGGCGGCGGGCGCCGGACCCCTGCGGGGTGCCGAGGTGCCGCTCATGCCGCCTCCTCCTCGGTGAGCTGGGAGAGCACGATCTCGCGGTAGGTCTCATTGCCGGCCATCAGCTCGCCGTGGGTGCCCGCGCCGACGATCCGCCCCGCGTCGAGCACCACGATCAGATCGGCGCCCCGGATGGTGGACACCCGCTGGGCGACGATGACGACCGTCGCGTTGTCCGTCTCGTCCGCGAGCGCCGCCCGCAGCCGGGCGTCGGTGGCGTAGTCGAGCGCGGAGAAGGAGTCGTCGAAGAGGTAGACGGACGGCTTGCGGACCAGGGCGCGGGCGATCGCCAGCCGCTGCCGCTGGCCGCCGGACACATTGGTCCCGCCCTGGGCGATCGGCGCGTCCAGACCGCCCTCCATGGCCGCCACGAACTCCCGTGCCTGGGCGGTCTCCAGGGCCCGCCACAGCTCCTCGTCGGTGGCGTCGGGGTCGCCGTACCGCAGGTTTGAGGCGACGGTGCCGGCAAAGAGGTACGGCTTCTGCGGCACCAGCCCTATGGTCCGCGTCATCACCTCGGGGTCGAGGTCGCGCACGTCCACCCCGTCGAGGTGGACGCTGCCGTCGGTCGCGTCGAACAGCCTCGGCACCAGCCCGAGCAGAGTCGACTTGCCGCTGCCGGTGGAGCCGATGACGGCGGTGGTCCGGCCGGGCCGGGCGGTCAGCGAGATGTCGCGCAGCACGGGCGCGTCGGCGCCGGGGTAGCGGAACTCCACGCCCCGCAGCTCCAGCAGCCCCCGTCCGGCGCCGGCCGACGCGGGCGCGACGGGCATCAGCGGCGGTACGACGCTGGTCTCCGTGTCCAGCACCTCCTGGACGCGCTCGGCGCACACCTCGGCCCTCGGCACCATCATGAACATGAAGGTGGCCATCATCACGGACGACAGGATCTGCATCAGATAGCTGAGGAACGCGGTCAGCGCGCCGACCTGCATCCCGCCGCTGTCGATGCGGTGTCCGCCGAACCAGACGACGGCCACGCTGGAGACGTTCACCACCAGCATCACGGCCGGGAACATCAGCGACATCAGCCGCCCGGCGCGCAGCGAGACATCCATCAGCCCGGTGTTGGCGTCGGTGAAGCGGTCGCGCTCATGGGTGTCTCGGACGAAGGCGCGGATGACCCGGATCCCGGTGATCTGCTCGCGCAGCACCCGGTTGACGGTGTCGATGCGCTGCTGGACGTCGCGGAACAGCGGCCGCATCCGGCGGGCGATGAGCGTGACCACGAGGCCCAGGGTCGGAACGATGAGCAGGAGCAGCCCGGACAGCGGCACGTCCTCGTTGAGCGCCATGATCACGCCGCCGACACACATGATCGGCGCCGAGACCATCAGCGTGAAGGCCATCAGGCACAGCATCTGCACCTGCTGGACGTCGTTGGTGGTACGGGTGATCAGGGACGGCGCCCCGAAGTAGCCCATCTCCCGGGCAGAGAAGGACTGCACCCGGTCGAAGACGGCGGCGCGCACATCGCGGCCGAGCGCCATGGCGGTGCGGGCGCTGAAGTAGACGGCTCCCGCGGCGCACACGATCTGGACGAGGGTGACGGCGATCATCAGCCCGCCGACACGGAGGATGTAGCCGGTGTCGCCCTTCACCACTCCGCTGTCGATGATGTCCGCGTTCAGCGCGGGCAGGTAGAGGGTGGCGAGGGTCTGCACCAGCTGCAATAAGACGATCAGCGTGATCGTTCGGGTATAGGGCCTCAGATACGCCCGTATCAGTCGTACCAGCACACGGAAACCTTAAGTGACGCTCGTCCCGAACCGGCCGTATTTTCGACGAACCGCGTGTGGTCCCGGGCGCGGTCCCGCACCCGTCATCATGGAGGCGGCAGATGACGGGAAAGGGATCGCGATGGCGATGATGAACACGCCCGCCGGGACCATCCGGTACTGGGCCGCGGCCCGCGCCGCGGCCGGCACCGCGGAGGAGCCGTACACCGCGTGGACACTGGCGGAGGCGCTCGACGCGGCCCGGGAGCGGCACACCGCACGGCCGGAGTTCGCGCGGGTCCTGCTGCGCTGTTCGTTCCTGGTCGACGGGACCCCGGCCGGCACCCGTGACCACAAGACGATCCAACTCGCCGAGGGCGGCACGGTCGAGGTGCTCCCGCCGTTCGCAGGAGGGTGAACCCCGAGCTCATGAGCAACCAGCCGCACCAGCCCAACGAGCCTCATCGGCCCCACGAGTCTCATCAGCCCCACGAGCCTCATCAGCAGCAGGGTCAGCAGGTGCAGGGTCAGCACCCGCAGCAGCCGTATCCCCCGTACGGGTCGTACGAGGCTCCTTACGGGGGATACGACCAGAGCGCGCATCCTTACGGTGGCCAGGGCCAGGGCCAGGGCCAGGGCCAGGGTGGCCAGCAGCAGGCCGACTGGCAGGGGTACGCGGGGTATCCGCAGCAGCAGGGGTACGCCCAGCCCCAGCCGCCGCAGTACCAGCACCCGCAGCAGCAGCACCCGCAGCAGCAGTACCAGCAGCAGCCGTACGCGGACCCCTACGCGGCCGCCCAGCAGGGCCACCAGGGGCAGCAGAGCCAGCAGCCGCACCAGGGCCACCAGGGGCAGTACGCCCAGGGCTGGCATCAGCAGCAGCACCCGTACCACCAGCCCGCCGCCCCGGCCCAGGCCTCGCCCCAGGCGGCACCTCAGACCCCGGCACAGGCTCAGACCCCGGCACAGGCCGCGACGGCGACGGCGACCGCCGAGCCGCCCGCCCCGCAGCCGGACCGGCCGCTCACCGCCGCCGAGAAGGCCAAGGCCGAGGGCCGTCCGCAGATCCTCCACCCGGGGTTCGTCCCCGCCGCCCTGACCTCCGTGCTCGCCGCGCTGCTCGCGGCCACCGCGCCGCTGGGCCGCCCGGCGGTCGCCGTCGCGGTGGCGGCGCTCCAGGCGGTCACGGCGGCGGGCTGGTTCCGGCTGAACGGCATGTGGCCCGCCCGGCAGGGCATCGCGCTCGCCTTCGCGGGCGGTCTGGCCGCCGACGTCGGCCTGCTCGCCACCGAGCCGTCACACGCCCCTACGGTCGTCATCGGCACCATCGGCGTCTGGCTGCTGCTGGTGCTGATCCTCCAGCTGCGCAGCCACGCCTCACCGGACGAGCGGCTCTACGGCCTTACGGCCGCCGTGGCGGCCACGGCCCTCGCCGTGCTCGCGGCCGGCCATCTGGCCGCCGTCGCCGAGTCCTCGGACGCCGTGGTGGTGGGGGCGGCCGCCGTCGCCGTGGCCGTGCTCGTGCGGGCGCTGCCGCTGCCGACCGCCGCCGCCGTCGTGGTCGCGCTGGCGGCCGCCACGGGCGCGGGGGTCGGGGCCGGGCAGCTCACCGGCACGGGCACGTCGACCGCCGCCCTGCTCGGGTTCGCGGCCGGGGCGTGCGCGCTGATCGGCCACCGGGTCGCCAGCTACGACTACCCCTCGCGCTTCGTCCACCTGACCGCCGGCGTGGCGCTGCCGCTCGCGGCCGCCGCCCCCGTGGTCTATGTGATCGGCCGCGCTCTGGGCTGACTCCCCGGCTCCCGCTCACCCGCTCCGGATAGGCTCGCAGCCTCAGGCGCGAGGGCCTGAGCGAGAGCCTGGGGGACCCACGCACATGCGCGCACTCCGCATCACACTGATCGTCGTCGTGATACTCGGCGGCCTCTTCGTGGCCGCCGATCGCATCGCGGTGTACATGGCCGAGTCCAAGGCGGCCGACAAGATCAAGAGTTCTCAGTCCCTGACCACCACGCCCAATGTCTCGATCAAGGGCTTCCCCTTCCTCACCCAGGTCGCGGGCAAGGAGCTGGACGAGGTCGACGTCGGCGTGGACGGGCTGACGACGGACGCGGGCGACGGCCGCAGCGTCCGGGTCACCGAGCTCGACGCCCAGCTGCACAACGTCCGCATCTCGGGCAACTTCTCGTCGGCCAGCGCCGACCGCGCCACCGGCTCGGCGCACATCAGCTACGCGGACCTGTCACAGGCCGCCGGTCCGGGGATCACGGTCGCCCACGACCCGTCGGGCACCAACAAGGTCAAGATCACCGGCAGTCTGCTGGGCCTCAGCCTCACCGCGCACTCCCAGGTCACCATCGTGAACGGCAACACCATCCGGCTGCACGCCGAGTCCATACCGGGCGGCAGCATCCCCCAGTGGGAGGACAAGGTGCGCGAGAAGGCCGACATGGAGCGGAAGATCGACGGACTGCCCACCGGTATGCGGCTGGAGAAGGTGGAGACCTCCAAGGACGGCATAGATGTCTCGGTGGCGGGTAACAACGTCCAGCTGACGGGCTGACGCGATCTGTACCAGGGGCGTCGGAGCACGCCCATGGTCCATTCACTGAGACGATCATGTCCGCGCATATGGACGCTCCCGGCCGCCGCGGGCCCCTCCGACCGCGCCGCCCGGCCGTTCACATGGCTGTCATCTCACACTCCGGACGATAACGTCTCATCATGCGACACGCCGGTGACATGCCCGCCTGTCCGTCCCTACGATCGGACCCATGAAGCGACAGGCGGATCTCACGAAGCGGCGGGCAGTCGACCTGTGCCGCGTCGCCGCCATGCTCTGTCGCCCCGTCTGAATGGGACGTGGTCCGCGCACACGCCACGGACCGACCCCCTCTTCGGCCCGTCAGCCGGGCCTTCCCGCACCTTCGCTCGTACGCTCGCCGCACGCCCCGCGCGGCGCCGCGTCGTGAGCGTGCCCGTACCGCCGCAACTGCCCCGGAGGAGAGAAACATGAGCCGCAGTGACGTCCTGGTGGACGCCGACTGGGTCCAGGCCCGTATCGACGACCCCAAGACGGTCATCGTCGAGGTGGACGAGGACACGTCGGCCTACGACAAGAACCACATCAAGAACGCCATCCGGATCGACTGGAAGCAGGACCTCCAGGACCCGGTGCGCCGTGACTTCGTCGACCAGGCCGGCTTCGAGAAGCTCCTGTCGGAGAAGGGCATTGGCAACGACGACACGGTCGTCCTCTACGGCGGCAACAACAACTGGTTCGCGGCGTACGCCTACTGGTACTTCAAGCTCTACGGGCACCAGGACGTCAAGCTGCTCGACGGCGGCCGCAAGAAGTGGGAGCTCGACTCCCGCGACCTGGTCGCCGAGGTGCCGACCCGCGCGCAGACCGAGTACAAGGCCAAGCCGCAGGACACCGCCATCCGCGCCTTCCGCGACGAGGTCGTGGACGCCATCGGCTCGCTGAACCTGGTCGACGTGCGCTCCCCCGACGAGTTCTCCGGCAAGCTGCTCGCCCCGGCCCACCTCCCGCAGGAGCAGTCGCAGCGTCCGGGCCACGTCCCGAGCGCCCGCAACATCCCGTGGTCGAAGTCGGCCAACGACGACGGCACCTTCAAGTCCGACGACGAGCTCAAGGAGATCTACGAGGGCGCGGGCGTGGACCTGTCGAAGGACACCATCGCCTACTGCCGCATCGGTGAGCGCTCCGCTCACACCTGGTTCGTCCTGCACGAGCTCCTGGGCCAGACCAACGTCAAGAACTACGACGGCTCCTGGACCGAGTACGGCTCGCTGGTCGGCGTGCCGGTCGAGCTCGGCTCCGACAGCTGACCCCTCTCCCTCGAACGTAAGGACAGACATCCATGTGTGGAGCCAAGGCCGGCGGCCCCGACGCCTCGACGATCAAGCCCGGTGAGACCACGATCCAGGGTTCGGTGACCCGCGACGGCGAGCCCGTCGCCGGGTACGTCCGGCTGCTGGACAGCACCGGCGAGTTCACCGCCGAGGTCCCCACCTCCGCGACCGGGCAGTTCCGCTTCTACGCCGCGGAGGGCACGTGGACGCTGCGCGCCCTGGTTCCCGGCGGCACCGCGGACCGCACCGTCGTCGCCCAGAAGGGCGGGCTGGCGGAGGTCGCCATCGCCGTCTGACGCGCCACGACGCGTCATGACTCACGGCCGGAGGGCCGCACCCCGGGGTTGGACGCCTCGGCGGGGTGCGGCCCTTCGTCTGTCGGTGCGGGGACTTTCGTCTGTCGGTGCCCGGGCCCTTCGTCTGTCGGTGCGGCGGTCCCGGACGTACGCTGGACATATGTACGCGCGACGCCGCCACGCATACTTCTTCCTGATGGGCGCGTGTCTGACGCTCTTCATCTCGGCATGGGCCTTTGTGCGCCTGTGGTCCGTCCCCGCCGCGGTCGCGATGTGCATCGTCGCCATGGTGATCCCGCCTCTGGCGGCGATCGTCGCCAACCGCCGGGGCCCGGACGACCGGTGGTGGGACGAATCGGGGGACGAGGAGTCCGACCGGTGGTGGCGGGAGCTGGACGAGCACAACCACCGGCATTGACCGACAGGGCTTCGCCCCTGGACCCGCCTGTGTCGATATGCGGCTCCGCCGCGTGGGCGACCAGCCACGATGCGGCCGCAGACACACGACGGCATCTCGTGGCACTTCCCGCGGAGCGCTTAGTACACGAGCGCCTGGACGCCGTCCGGCATGATCTCGCTCACGAAGACCTGGGCGCCCGCGATCCGGGCCCCCTCGATCAGATCCTTCTCCTCGATCTCCCGGCGCGCGGCACACTGTGTGCACACCGTGATCGTCCCGCCACCCGTAAGGATGCCGTCGATCAGATCCGGAAGCGGCGCGGCATGCGGAAGCTCGAACTCCGCTGCCCGGCCCGGCAGCGCGAACCAGGTCGACTCCCCGGTCAGCCAGAGCGAGACCTCGACACCGCTCGCCGCGGCCACCGCCGCCACCGTGAACGCCTGGGAGCACCGCTCGGGAGCGTCCGCGCCCGCCGTCACCTTGATCACCAGCTTCTTCGCCATGCGTCAACCTTAGGCTCGGCACCGCGGGCCCGGCGCCGCACGGCCACCTGTCTCCACCGGCCGTCCCGGCGGCGACTAGACTCGGTGCCGTCCATCATCTGTTCCGAGGAGCGCGCTCGTGCTTGAGGCAGTCTTCACCACCCTGATGATCCTGGTCGCCGTGGCCACGCTCGGCTTCGCCGCGCTGACCTGGAAGAAGCTGTACCAGGGCCAGCGCTGATCCGCTCCCGCCCCGCCACCACGGCTCGACCCTCGACAGATCGCCTGAATTCATGATCCAGATTCCGTCCGACCTCCACCCGGACCTCGTGCCGCTCGCCTTCCTCCTGGGCAACTGGGAAGGGGCCGGCGTCTCGGACTTCCCCGGGGCCGAGAAGTGCAACTTCGGCCAGGAGGCCACCTTCACGCACGACGGCCGTGACTTCATCGAGTACATCTCGCACACCTGGGTGCTGGACTCCGAGGGCAAGAAGGTCCGCCCCCTGGAGACCGAGTCCGGTTACTGGCGGATCGACAAGGACCGCAAGGTCGAGGTCGTGATGAGCCGTGACCAGGGCATCGTCGAGGTCTGGTACGGCGAGCTCGCGGAGGGCAAGCCGCAGATCGACCTGGCGACGGACGCGGTGGCGCGCACCGCCCACGCGGCCCCGTACTCGGGCGGCAAGCGGCTGTACGGCTACGTCAACAGCGATCTGATGTGGGTCGGCGAGAAGGCCACCCCCGAGGTCGAGCTGCGCCCGTACATGTCCGCGCATCTGAAGAAGGTCGTGGACCCCCGGGAGTGGGCCAAGGACCTCAAGGACCTGCCGGACGACGGGATCGCCTTCTTCCGCTGAGGTCGTACCGCGTCCGGTTCTCCCCTGCGCGTCCGGCCGGTCACCACGGGCCCGCCTACACTTGCACCGTGGCGACCACCGACTGGAAGAGCGATCTGCGGGAGCGCGGCTACCGTCTGACCCCGCAGCGCCAGCTCGTGCTCGAAGCCGTCGATCATCTGGAGCACGCCACTCCGGACGAGATCCTCACCGAGGTGCGCCGCACCGCGAGCGGCGTCAACATCTCCACGGTCTACCGCACGCTGGAGCTGCTGGAGGAGCTGGGCCTGGTCAGCCATGCCCATCTCGGCCACGGCGCCCCCACGTACCACCTGGCCGACCGGCACCATCACATCCATATGGTGTGCCGGGACTGCACGGATGTGATCGAGGCCGATGTCTCCGTGGCCGACGCCTTCACCCGGCAGCTCCGGGCGGACTTCGGCTTCGACACCGATCTGAAGCACTTCGCGATCTTCGGCCGGTGTGCCTCCTGCTCCGCCCGGCACCGCGCCGTGGAGGCCGGTGGAGACCCCGGACAGCTCGGTGGGGACGGCTCCGAAAACCGCTCCGGTGAGGGCCGAGCCCGCAGGTCGTAGGCTGAGTTCATGAAGAGCCCTTTGCTGTCGCTGCCCGGCGCCGTCCCCGGCGAGGGCCCCGACGAAGGCGTCGCCGCCCACTACGGCGACCTGTTCCGCGAGCAGCGCGCGCTCGCCGACGGCACCGGCTTCGTGGACCTCTCGCACCGCGGAGTGGTCACGGTCACTGGTGCCGACCGGCTCAGCTGGCTGCATCTGCTGCTCACCCAGCACGTCAGCGAACTACCGCCGGGCCAGGCCACCGAAGCCCTGATCCTCTCCGCCCACGGCCACATCGAACACGCGCTCTACCTCGTCGACGACGGCGAAACCACCTGGGCCCATGTCGAGCCCGACAGCCAGGGCGATCTGATCGCCTACCTGGAGAGCATGAAGTTCTTCTACCGGGTGGACATCGCGGACCGCACCGACGAGTACGCGGTCGTCCACCTCCCGGCGGGCAGCATCACCGAGGCCCCCGAGGACGCCGTCGTCCGCGAGACCCCGCACGGCCGGGACCTGTTCCTGCCCCGTGCGCGCCTTACCGCCTTCGCCGAGGCGAGCGGCCCGCCGATCGGGGTGCTGGCGTACGAGGCGCTGCGGGTCGAGGCCCACCGACCGCGGGTCGGCCTGGAGACCGACCACCGCACCATCCCGCACGAGCTGGGCTGGATCGGCTCCGCCGTCCATCTCCAGAAGGGCTGCTACCGCGGCCAGGAGACCGTCGCCCGGGTGCAGAACCTGGGGAAGCCACCGCGCCGGCTGGTCTTCCTCCACCTCGACGGCAGCGAGGTGGCACTGCCGTCCCACGGCGCGCCCATACGGTTGGCCTCGGAGGGCGAGGAGGGCCGCCAGCTGGGGTTCATCACCTCCTCGGCCCGCCACCACGAGCTGGGGCCGATCGCGCTCGCGCTGGTCAAGCGCAATGTGCCGGTGGACGCGGACCTGATCGCGGACTCCACGGCCGCCGCACAGGAGACGGTCGTGGAGCCGTGAACCCACCGCCGGTCCGCCGAGCCGTGAACCCACCGCCGGTCCGCCGGACCTCTCGGTTCGGCTAGACCTCGACCGGTTCGGCTAGACCTCGACCAGCACCGTGAACGGGCCGTCGTTCGTGAGCGAGACCTTCATGGCCGCTCCGAACCGGCCCGTTTCCACGTGTGCGCCCAGCTTCCGCAGCTGTGCCACCACCTCGTCGACGAGCGGTTCGGCGACCCCGCCGGGCGCCGCCGCGTTCCAGGTGGGACGGCGCCCCTTACGGGCGTCGCCGTAGAGCGTGAACTGGCTGATGACCAGCAGCGGAGCGTCCACGTCCGAGCACGACCGCTCGTCGTGGAGCATCCTTACGGACCACAGCTTGCGGGCGAGCTGGGCCGCCTTCTCCGGGGTGTCGTCATGCGTCACCCCGACCAGTACGCACAGCCCCTCACCGACGATCTCGCCGACCGTCTCGCCGTCCACGACGACGCTCGCCCCGTCCACCCTCTGTACCACAGCACGCATGGCGACCATCATGCCGTGCGTCCATCCGGGGCCGATCGGGTGGATGGCCGCTGCACAGGGAGCATCACTGGTGGCACGATGCGTGCAGGCGGTGCAGGCGGGCAGGAACTGCGAGAACGACGCATCGCTGGAGGGGACGGACACCAATGACCACATCGGGCACCGGCCAGCCCATGGCCACCGAGGGCCTGCTGCCGCCACGGCCACCGATCCAGCGCGGCGGGCGGCTGGCCGACTCCGCCGCCGTGACGGCACCGGCCGTCACATCCACATCCACATCCGCGGCGGCGAGCGGTCTGAACACTCTGCGGCTGCCGGAGCTGCGGGCGCTGCGCCGCTCGGCACAGCGCGAGGAGGCGGATCTGAGCTATCTGCGCAGACTGCTCCAGGGGCGGATCGACATCCTCCGCGCCGAGCTGGGCCATCGCCGTGACCCGGCGCCCGCGGCGGCCGCGGCCCAGCCGCACACCGCGCTGGTGGACCGGCTGCCGGAGATCCTCGCGGACCTCCCCCCACGGCACCGCTCCTCGGCCCGGCATGTCACGCTCGGGACGCCGCAGGACGCGGAGTACGAGCGGCTGGCCGAGGAGATGCTGGCCGATGTGGGCCTGTCCGATCTGCGGGCCCGTACGGACGAGGAGCTGCACGGCGCGATGGCCCGCCTCGTCGGCCATGAGCAGCAGGTGTCGCGGCGGCGGCAGGAGCTCCAGCGCACGGCGGACGGCTGTAGCACCGAGATCGCCCGCCGGTACCGCGAGGGAGAGGCGCAGGTGGACGACCTGCTGGCGTAGCCATCCACAGGGTGCGGTGTGATGAAAGTACCTGGTCCGAGGGCTGTGGAAATCGGCGTGCGGCCGGTGGCGACGGACGCTTAGCGTGTGCGCATGGCCCTCGAACTCCGCACCCCCCTCGCAGATTCCGACCTCTCCAACTGGACCGTCGCGCTCAACACCGGCTTTCTGCGCCCGCCGGAGGCGCCGAAGGAGGAGGTGGAGCTGCGGCGGGAGCAGATGGATCTGTCCCGTACGCAGGGGGTCTTCGACGGGGACCGCTGTGTGGCCACCTTCCGCAGCTTCGCACAGCGGCTGACGGCCGTCGGCGGGGCGGATGTCCCGGCCGACGCGATCAGCAATGTCGCGGTGTCGGCCACCCACCGCCGCCGGGGGCTGCTCAGCCGGATGATGGAGCACGATCTGCGCGCCGCCAAGGAGCGGGGCGAGGCCGTGGCCACCCTGATCGCGGCCGAGTACCCGATCTACGGGCGGTATGGCTTCGGCCCGGCCACCTGGATCACCGAATGGCAGGTGGACGTCCCCCGCGCGGGCCTCGACCCGCGCCACTCGGCCCCGGTGGACGGCGGCCGGGTCGACTTCGCCGACGCCGACGAGGTGCGGAAGCTGGGCCCCGCCCTGCATGAGCGGCTGCGCGCCCAGCAGCACGGCGTCATCGACCGCCCGGACATCTGGTGGCGGATCAACACCGGTCAGCGGCAGTACCCCAACCGCCCCTGGACCGAGCCGTTCTTATGTGCTCTACCGCTCCCCCGAGGGCTCGGTGGACGGGCTGCTGGCCTATACGGCGGACGACCGCTGGGAGGGCAACAAACGACCGCACAACACCGCCACCATGCTCGAGCTGACCACGGTCACCCCGGCCGCCGAGCGGGCGCTGTGGCACTTTCTGCTCTCGGTCGACTGGGTGACCCGGGTCAACACCGGCCGACGCGCCCCGGACGATCTGCTTCCGCTGCTGCTCGGCGATCCCCGCGCGGCCCAGGTCACCATGTATGCGGACTGGCTGTGGCTGCGCCCGCTGGATGTTCCCCAGCTGCTGGAGACCCGTACGTACCCGGCCGAGGGCTCGCTGGTGCTCGAGCTGCGCGATGCCGCCGGGCTGGCCGGGGGCCGCTTCTTCCTGGAGGCGGGCCGCGACGGCGCGGCGTGCGCGACCACGGGTCGTCCGGCCGATCTGACCATGGACATCGGCGAGTTGGGCACCCTGTGGCTGGGCGACGAGTCGGCGGTCCGGCTCGCCGCGCTCGGCCGGATAGCCGAGGAGCGCCCGGGCGCCGCCGCGCTGGCGGACCGGCTGCTGCGCACCCCGCGCCGCCCCTGGTGCCCCGATGGCTTCTGAGCCGCCCGGCGCTCAGCAGCTGGACTTGAGCAGCCGGCGGGCGCCCGTGCCCTGCTCGCCCAGCCGGTCGTAGGGGTTCGCCAGCGCGCACTTGTCGATCGACAGACAGCCGCAGCCGATGCAGTCGGTGAGGTGGTCGCGGAGGTTCTCCAGCTGTTCGATGCGCTCATTGAGGTCCGCGTGCCAGCACTCCGAGATCCGGGCCCAGTCCTCCTTGGTGAGGACGTGGTCCTCGGGGAAGAGCCCGAGGACCTCCCGGATCCTCGCCAGCGGGATCCCAACGCGCTGCGAGGAGCGGACGAAGGCCACGCGGCGGAGGGTGTCACGGGTGTAGCGGCGCTGATTGCCGGAGGTGCGGCGGCTGTGGATCAGCCCCTCGCGCTCATAGAAGCGCAGCGCGGAGGCGGGCACCCCGCTGCGCTGCGCGAGATCGCCGACCGTGAGCTCATGGGTCTTCCAGGTCAGTTGCGTCATATGCCGAGGGTAGCTTGACTTCAACCTTTGTTTAAGTCCGAGGCTCGTCCCATGACGACAGACACCGCCGTTCTGACGGCGACCACCACGCCCGCGTCCGCCACCGACACCGACTCCCCCATCCGGCTCGCCATCATCATCGGCAGCACCCGCGACGGCCGCTTCGGGCCGAAGATCGCGGACTGGTTCGCCGGTCATGCGGCGCTCCGCTCCGATATGACCGTCGATGTCGTGGACCTGGCCGAGACCCCGCTGCCCACGGCGCTCACCCACCGCCCCGGACCCGAGGACGTCGCGGCCCTGGAGGCCGTGACGCCCCGGCTGGACGCGGCCGACGCGTTCGCCGTGGTCACACCCGAGTACAACCACAGCTATCCCGCCCCGCTGAAGAACGCGATCGACTGGCACTTCACCCAGTGGCAGGCCAAGCCGGTCGGCTTTGTCTCCTACGGCGGCATCTCCGGGGGGCTGCGCGCGGTCGAGCATCTGCGGCCGGTCTTCGCCGAGGTCCACGCCGTGACCGTCCGGGACACGGTCAGCTTCCACAACGCGGGCGGGCTCTTCGGAGCGGACGGCCGACTGAAGGAGCCCGAGGGCCCGGACACCGCCGCCGGGGCGATGCTCGACCAGCTCACCTGGTGGGCGCGGGCCCTGCGCACGGCCCGCGCCACCACCCCGTACGGCAGCTGATCCGCCCGGCGGCGCCGACCCCCGTTGACGGCGCCGCCGGGAACGCGGTGCACCGGCTTTGCGGTGCACCGGCTCAGCGACTCAGCCGGTTCACCGGCGCTTTGCGGTTCAGCCGGTGCGGCGGCTTTGCGGCTCAGCCGGTGCGGCGGCGGAAGAGCACGCCCGACAGCCCGGCCGCCACCGCCAGGATTCCGCCGCACCAGACCAGTGCCTGCCAGGCGCTGTCACCGACCGGCCGGTCCAGCAGCAGCCCGCGCAGGGCCTCGATGACCGGGGTGACCGGCTGGTGCTCCGCGAACCCGTGCAGCCAGCCCGGCATGGTGTCGATGGGCACGAACGCGCTGCTGGGATACGGCAGGAACATCATCAGGAAGGTGAACCCGCCCGCCGCCTCCGGCGACCTGGCGATCAGGCCGAAACAGGCCGACAGCCAGGAGATCGCGAGGATGAACATCAGCAGGATCCCGGCCACGGCCAGCCAGTCGAGCGGACCGGCGGCCGGCCGGAAGCCGATGAGGAAGGCCACCCCGAACACGATCGCGGTCGCGACGGCGTTGCGCAGCACGCTCGCGGCCACATGGCCCGCGAGGATCGGGGTGCCGCCGATGTCCAGCGACCGGAAGCGGTCGATGATGCCGCCGGTCATGTCATTGGAGACGGTGACCGCCGTGTTGGCCGAGCCGAAGCCCGCGCACAGCAGCATCACCCCGGGGACGACATAGGTGACGTACTCGGTGCCGGTGTGGATGGCGCCGCCGAAGAAGTAGACGAAGACCAGCATCAGCATGATCGGCAGCAGCATGGCGGTGAGCACCGCGTCGATATTGCGCCTGCTCAGCCGGATGGTGCGGCCGGTCAGCACGATCGCGTCAGACACCGGCCGCCTCCTTCTCCCCCGCGGCCTCACCGATGGAACTCCCGCCCTCGCCGCTACGGCTTCCGCCCCCGGCGTCATGGCCGGTCAGGGCCATGAAGACATCGTCGAGCGTGGCGCTGTGCACGGTGAAGCGGTCCACGGCGCGCCGCCCGGGGTCGATCTCGTCGAGCAGGGCGCGCACCTGGGCGGCGCTGCCGTCCGTCGCGACGCCCAGCGTCAGCCGGTCGGCGTCGCTCCAGACGAGCCGTACGCCGAGTTGGCGCGCGACCGTCTCGTACGCCGTGACATCGCCGAGCACGAGGTCCAGCCGCTGCCCGGCCACGCGCTCCTTGAGCTCGGCCGGGGTGCCCTCGGCCACCACCCGGCCGCCGTCCACCACGGCGACGCGATCGGCGAGTTGGTCGGCCTCCTCCAGGTACTGGGTGGTGAGGAAGACCGTCACCCCGTCCGCCGCCAGCCCCTTGACCACCTCCCACATGGCCTGCCGGCTGCGCGGGTCGAGTCCGGTGGTCGGCTCGTCGAGGAAGATCACCTCGGGGTGGCCGACCAGGCCCGCGGCGAGGTCGAGCCTGCGGCGCATCCCGCCCGAGTAGGTGCCCACGGTGCGGCGGGCGGCGCCGATGAGGTCGAAGCGCTCCAGCAGTTCCTGTGCGCGGTCGCGGGCCTCGGCGCGGCCGAGCCGGGTCAGCCGCCCCATCATCCGCAGGTTCTCCTCGCCGGTCTGCATCTCGTCCACCGCGGCGTACTGGCCGGTGAGGCTGATGACGCGGCGGACCCGGCGGCGTTCGGCGACGACGTCGAGGCCCGCGACCCGGGCCCGCCCGGCGTCCGGTGGCGTCAGCGTGGCCAGGATCCGCACGGTCGTGGTCTTGCCCGCCCCGTTGGGGCCGAGCAGCGCGAAGACGCTGCCGGGCGCGACCGACAGATCGACGCCCCTGAGCACCTTCACCGCCCCGTAGGACTTCTCGAGACCGCTCGCCTCGATGGCTGGTCGATGGGCCATGATTCCCCCCGCTCCCCTTCTGCGTATGCCATACACGTTACTGCGTAGGCTATACACAACTCTAGGATGGCGGTCAATCGAGCCACCCATCAGCGCACGTACCTACGGAGGACCCCGAGGCCATGGCCACCGAGGAGAGCGGCACCGGCCTGCCGGCGAGCATCGAGGCCGCCTGGGGACTGCGGGAACGCCCGGGCAAGGGGCCCCGCCCCGGCCTGACCCTGGGCCGGATCGTCGACGCCGCCGTCGGCATCGCCTCGGCGGACGGCCTCGGCGCGGTCTCCATGAGCCGGGTCGCGGCCGAGCTGGGCGTCTCCACGATGTCCCTGTACCGCTATGTCTCGGCCAAGGACGAGCTGCTGACGCTGATGGAGGACGCCGCCTACGGCCCACCCCCGCCCGGTGAACCTGCGGAGGACTGGCGGACCGGATTCACCGACTGGGCCTGGGCGGTGCGCACCGCCATCGCCCGCCACCCGTGGGTGGTTAACGTCCCGATCAGCGCCCCGCCCTCGACGCCCAACTCGGTGGCCTGGATGGAGCGCGGACTGGCCTGTCTGCGCCGCACCAACCTCAGCGAGGGCGAGAAGGTCTCCGTGCTGATGCTGGTCAGCGGCTTCGTCCGGAACGAGGCGCGGATGACCTTCGACATCCTGGCGGCTCATCGACGCAGCGGGCAGAGCCTCGAGTCCTCGATGGCGGCCTGGGCCAGGCTGCTGGAGAAGCTGACCGACGCCGAGCGCTTCCCGGCCGTGACGGCGGCGCTGCGGACCGGGGAGTTCGACACCCCGGGCGGCCCCGACGACGAGTTCGTCTTCGGCCTGGAGCGGATCCTCGACGGGGTGGAGGCGCTGATCAGCGCGCGGAGCTGACCGCCCGGACCTCTTGCGCGCCGACCGCCCGGACTCTTATGCGCCGACCGCCCGGACTCTTGCGCGCCGCACACCCACGGGGGGTGGCCAGATTCTTGTACATCCTGGCCATCCGGCCACTCGTCGGCCCCGGGGGCGGTTTCCGACCATGGTGGGCATGAACGTGCTGTGGATATTCGCCCACCCCGAACAGCGCTCCCTCAGCGCGGCGTTGCGCGACGAGGGACTGCGCGCCCTGCGCGAGGCGGGCCATGAGTACCGGCTGTCCGATCTCTACGCGATGCGCTGGAACCCCGTGGTCGACGGCGTCGACTTCCGGCATGACGCGGACGAACGCCTCATCGTCGGGTCCGCCTCACGGCGGGCCTATGACGCGGGGACGCTCAGCGAGGACATCCGCGCCGAGCAGGAGAAAATCGCCTGGGCCGACGCGCTCGTCGTGCAGTTCCCGCTGTGGTGGTACGGCATGCCCGCCATCCTCAAGGGCTGGTTCGACCGCGTCTTCGTCAAGGGCTTCGCGTACGGGGTCGTCGGGCCGGACGGCCGCACCCTGCGCTACGGGGACGGCAAACTGGCCGGTAAGCGCGCCATGGTGGTGCTGACCGCCGGTGCGCCCGAGGCCACCGTGGGGCCACGCGGTGTCAACGGCGAGCTCGGCGATCTGCTGTTCCCGCTGCATCACGGCACCTTCTGGTACAGCGGGATGTCCGTACTGCCGCCGTATGTGGTGTACGGCGCGGACCGGGTCCCGGCCGAGGTGTACGAAACCCATGCCGCCGAGCTGCGGAAGCGGCTGGCCGCCCTGCCGACCGAGGAGCCGATTCCGTTCCGCCGTCAGAACGGCGGGGACTACGACGAGCGCCTGGTGCTCCGCCCCGACCTCCTGCCGGGCCGCACCGGCCTCTCCGTGCACTACGCACAACCCCGCACCCCGGCCGCCGAAGGCGACGCCCAGGGCACACAGACCGCCGTGAGCGGCTAGGAGGGCGGCCACAGCTCCAGCCGCCAGTCGTTGCACCGCATCATCGTCCCCACCGGATACTCGAATTCGCACTCGCCGAGCAGCGTGAACCCGGCCTTGCGGCACACCCCGTTCGACGCGGGGTGGCCAACGGACGGATACGCGTGCAGATACCGATGGGTGCGCTGCGCCGCGGCCGCCCGGGCCACCTCCCTCGCGGCCGCGGCCGCGATCCCCCGCCCCTGGAACGGCGGCAGCACGGCCCAGCCGGTCTCGTACACCGACTCACCCCGCCACTCCCGCTGCCAGTACCCGATGCTGCCGACCGTCTGGGCCCCCGCATCCCCCTCGTCCCTCTCGTCCCCCTCCGAAAGCACGACCCGGTACATCCGCCCGGCGCCCGGCCCGGTCAGCTCGGCATACCGCCGGTGGCGGGCCAGGAGCTGCTCCTCGCTCTCCGGTCCGCCCAGGTGGCTCGTCATCTCCGGGCTGTTGACGCGGCGCAGCAGCTCGAGGCAGAGCGCGCTGTCCTCCCACGGCTCGAGCCGCACCCGCACCCCGCTCGCCCCACCGGACATCGGCCACCTCCCGCGGTCGGCGCACTCCGCGCCCGCCTTCCAACATTCGACCACGGGGGTACGACAACGGCCTCGCGCCCAGGTCACGGCCCATCCCGCCCCGCCAACCCGTCCCGCCCGGCCAACCCAGCCCGTCCCGCCCGACGTCAGCCCGCCGACGCCACCGGCTGCTCCAGCAGCGCCATGTCGTCCTCGCCGAGGGCGATCCGCGCGGCCGCCATGTTCTCCTCGATGTGGGCCAGTGAGCTGGTGCCGGGGATCTGGATGATCGCGGGCGAGCGGGCGAGGCCCCAGGCGAGGGCGATCTGATGGGCGGTCGCGCCGTGCCGCTCCGCGACCGTCCGCAGGTTCTCGCTCTCCAGGCCGGTGTGGCCGCCGCCCAGCGCGAAGAACGGCAGATAGGCGATCCCGGCCGCAGCGCACTCGTCCACCAGCGCCCCGTCCGCCTGATCGAGCACCCCGAACCGATTCTGCACGGCCGCCACGGGCGCGATCGCGCGGGCCTCGGCGAGCTGCTCGGCGCTCACATTGCTCACCCCGAGCTCCCGCACCAGCCCCTCGTCCCGCAGTGCGGCCAGCGCGCCGAACCGCTCCCCGATCGGCACCCCGCCCACCGCCTTGAGCCGCCCCACCCGCAGGTGGACCAGGTCGAGCGCGTCCACGCCCAGCTGCCGCAGGTTCTCCTCCACCAGCCCCCGCAGCTGCTCCGGCCGCGCCTCCGCGTACATCTCCCCGGTCGCGGTGCGCAGCGGCCCGATCTTGGTGGCGATGGTGAGGTGCTCGGGATACGGGTGCAGGGCCTCGCGCAGGATGTCGTTGGCCCGCTCGGTGGCGGAGAAGTAGAAGGCGGCGGTGTCGATATGACGGGCGCCCAGCTCCACGGCGCGCCGTGCGACCGCCACGGCCGTCGCCCGCTCGACGACGGGGCCGCCCCACCGCCCCGGCAGCTGCATGGCCCCGAAGCCCAGCCGATCGGCCGGTGACGACGGGGACGACGGGGACGACGGGGACGACGGGGACGACGATGAGATCAAGGTTGAGAAGGATGAGGTCATGGGGCAGCATGCGCACCTTTTCGCCCCGACCACAAGATCAGCCCAGCCCTCCGAATTCGGACCGGCCCGACAAGATCACCTCAGCCCGACGACCGCTCCAGCAGCAGCGCCCGCTCACGGGCGTTACGGGTCAGGGCCGCCGCGCGGGCGAACTCCGCCCGGGCCTCCGCATGCCGCCCCAGCCGCTCCAGCAGATCCCCGCGGACGCTCGGCAGCAGGTGGTAGTCCTTGAGGACCGGTTCCTCCGCCAGCGCCTCGACCAGCTTCAGACCCGCCGCGGGCCCCTCCGCCATCGCGACGGCGACCGCCCGGTTGAGCTCCACCACCGGGGACGGGGTCAGCGCCATCAGCCGGCCGTAGAGGGCGGCGATGGCCGTCCAGTCGGTGTCCTCGTAGCGGATCGCCCGTGCGTGGCAGGCGGCTATGGCGGCCTGGAGGGAGTACGGGCCCTGGCCCGCCCGCTGGAGGGCCTCGACGCCCCGGCGGATGAGCAGGCGGTTCCACTTGGTGCGGTTCTGGTCGGCGAGCAGCACCGGCTCACCGCCCGGGCCGGTGCGCGCCGCGATCCGGGAGGACTGGAACTCCAGCAGCGAGACCAGCCCGTGCACTTCGGGCTCCTGGGGCAGCAGCCCCGCCAGCACCCGCGCCAGGCGCAGCGCGTCCTCGCACAGCGCCGGGCGCACCAGATCGTCGCCCGCGGTCGCGGAGTAGCCCTCGTTGAAGACGAGGTAGACGACCTCAAGGACCGAGGAGAGCCGGGCGGTCCGGTCGTCGCCGTACGGCACCTCGAAGGGGACCTCGGCCTTGGCGAGCGTCCGTTTGGCCCGGACGATGCGCTGGGCGACCGTGGGTTCCGGATGGCATGCGGTGAAGATCAGCCGCAGCAGATCGTCGTCGATGTCCTCGGTGGTCCCGGCGAGATCCGCCGGATCGGGCGGTGAGACGTCCTCCAGGGCCCGCCCGACCTCCGCCAGCTTGCGTGCGTAGGTCTCCTTACGGCGTACGAGATCGATCGCGCGGTGCTTGGCGGTGGCCATGAGCCAGGCGCCCGGATTGTTCGGCACACCCGACTCCGGCCACCGCTCCAGCGCGGCGACCAGGGCGTCCTGCGCGAGTTCCTCGGCCAGCCCGACGTCCCGCACGATGCGGGCGACGCCTGCGATGATCCGCGCGGACTCGATCCTGAAGACCGTTTCGACCGTTCCGGCGATGTCAGCGGTTGCGCCACTCCGGGCGCTTTCCGCCGCTTTCGCCGCATCGGCCGGGCTTGCTGCCGTCACGACCACCATCAGAGCAGCCGTAAGGGGACGGAGCAAGCATTACCGACTCAGGGCTCGACAACCTCACGGACCTCGCAGGTGATGGTCCAGAACTCCTCATGGACCCGCAGGAACCGCTTGGTCCACTCCAGGGCCTCGGCCTTGTCCTTGGCCTGGAGCAGGGCGTAGCCGCCGATGACCTCCTTGCTCTCGGTGAACGGGCCGTCGGTGCAGCTGATCTTCCCGCCGGACCAGGTGACCCGGGTGCCGTCGGAGGTCGGGGTGAGCCCGGCCGTGTCCAGCATGACCCCGGCCTTGGTCATCTCCTCGATCAGCTCGCCCATCCGCTCCATGAGCTCGGGGCTGGGGCCCTCGGCGGGGGCGTTCTGCTCATCGACGCGGATCATCGACAGAAAGCGCGGCATGGTGACTCCTCATGCGGAACGTGATCGGGATTTCGGAACGGAGGCCGGGGGGCTTCCCCGCCTCTCACCCCTGCGTCGAACGGGCACCGCCCGGATCGACAGACCTCACGAATTTTTTCGACGAGGCCTTACCGACGCCCTCACACCCGACGGCCTCCGCATGACACGCGCCACTATTGCAAGCAAATGCTTGCAATAGTTAGCGCACCTGTTGCAGCATCGAGGCATGGCATCACTCAACGTCGGCAACCTCGGCGAGTTCCTGCGTGAGCAGCGGCGCACCGCGCAGCTGTCGCTGCGGCAGCTGGCCGATGCGGCCGGGGTGTCCAATCCGTACCTCAGCCAGATCGAGCGAGGGCTGCGCAAGCCGAGCGCCGAGATCCTCCAGCAGCTGGCGAAGGCGCTGCGGATATCCGCCGAGACCCTGTACGTACAGGCGGGGATCCTCGACGAGCGGGACCGCGAAGAGACCGAGGTGCGCAGCGTGATACTCGCCGACCCCTCGATCAACGAGCGGCAGAAGCAGGTCCTGCTGCAAATCTACGAGTCCTTCCGCAAGGAGAACGGGCTCCAGACCGCCTCGGACAACGCCTCCGACACCCCCGACACCGGCGCCGACGTCGCCGCACCCTCGAACTGATCCGGGAGGACCATCACCATGGCCATCACCGACGACGTACGCAAGACCCTCACCGACCCGACCCCGCTGTACTTCATGGCGGGCACGGCCGACATCGCCGCCCAGAAGCTCAAGGAGGTGCCGTCGTTCGTCGAGAAGATCGTCGCGGAGGCCCCGGAGCGTCTGAACGCGGTGCGCAACACCGACCCCAAGGTCGTGCAGGAGCGAGTCTCCCAGCAGGCCAAGGGCGCCCAGGACAAGCTCACCGAGATGCTGGGCACGCTCGACACCGACATCAAGCGGCTGCGCGACACGGCGCAGGAGCTCGCCCTCCAGGGTGTGGGCCGGGCCGCCGAGCTCGCCGTGAAGGCGCGGGAGCGGTACGACGAGGTGGCCGAGCACGGCCAGGAGGTCGTGCGGACCTGGCGCGGTGAGGCGGCCGACGAGGTCGTCGACATCGCCGACGCGATCGAGCCCAAGGGGGAGCGGGACGGCCACGCCGCCCGGTCCAAGGCGCCGTCGCACTCGGTCGCCATGGACTCGTCCAAGGAGGCGCCGAAGTCCCCGGCCAAGCCGGCCACCCCGGCCGCGTCGAGCGGCTCCGGCCACTCGGGCACTCAGACGTCCGCGGCCTCGTCGGCCTCCCAGGCCAAGAAGGCCCCGGCCCGCGGCAACAAGCCCGCAACCGCCGCCAAGAAGCCGGAGCCGAAGTCGGCCGGCTGACGCGCGCACGTCCACGACCGGGCCGGGTACGGCGGGTATAGCCTGCGTGCCCGGCCCGGTGGGCGGGTACGGTGGCCCGCAGAGACGCTTCCCATACATATCTTCTAGGCGGTGGACGGCGTGCTGGTTGAAGGCTTCGGCAAGCTGATGTACTGGGTCTCCTGGGCCCTGCTCCTCTTCAGCCTCTTCGCCTTCGTCGACTCGGCGATCCGCCGGGAGGACGCGTATCGAGCGGCGGACAAACAGACCAAGGCATTCTGGTTGATCATCCTCGGCCTCGCGGCCGCGGTGAACTTCTTCATGGGGATCCTGGACTTCCTGCCGATCATCGGGCTGATCGCGACGATCGTGTACATCGTCGACGTCCGGCCCGCGCTGCGGCAGGTCTCCGGCGGTGGCCGCCGCTGGCCGCGCGGCCGCGGGTCCAGCTCGGACGGCCCTTACGGCCCCTTCAACGGCCGATAGCGGGCTCGGGCGCGACGGCCGACAGCGGGCACGAGCGGCCTCAGCACGAGCGAACTCAGCGCGAGCGCCCCTCGTAAACGAGCGACCTCAGCACGAGCGACCCCACAACGGGCCGCGGCCGGTCAGCCGCGGTCCAGCAGCAGTACGGCCAGATCGTCGGTCAGCTCCCCGCCGTTCAGCGACCGCACCTCGGTGACGGTCGCGTCCAGCAGTTCCTCACCGCGCCGTCCCTCCGCGACCTGGCGCGCCACGATCTCGACCATCCCCTCCTGGCCGAGCCGCTGCACCCCCTGCCCGACGCGGCCCTCGATCAGCCCGTCGGTGTACATCATCAGGCTCCACGCCGCACCGAGCTCGACCTCGCGGCGCGGCCAGCGGGCGTTCGGCAGCAGGCCCAGCGCCGGGCCGTTCTCGTCGGTGGGCAGCAGCCGCGGCGCCATGCTCGGGCGGATCGCCAGCGGTGAGGGGTGCCCGGCCAGGCAGACCCCGGCCCGGCGGCCGTCCGGGGAGATATCGACCGTACACAGTGTGGCGAAGATCTCATCGTCGGCGCGTTCGTTCTCCAGCACCTGCTGAAGGGTGCCGAGCAGCTGATCGCCGCAGAGCCCGGCGAAGGTCAGGGCGCGCCAGGCGATCCGCAGCTCCACGCCGAGGGCGGCCTCGTCCGGGCCGTGGCCGCAGACGTCGCCGATCATCGCGTGGACCGTGCCGTCCGGGGTCCGGACGGTGTCGTAGAAGTCGCCGCCGAGCAGGGCCCGGCTGCGGCCGGGCCGGTAGCGGGCGGCGAAGCGCAGCCCCGAGCCGTCCAGCAGCGGGGTGGGCAGCAGTCCGCGCTCCAGCCGGGCGTTCTCCTGGGCGCGCAGCCGTGACTCGGTGAGCTGGCGCTGGGCGAGGTCGGAGCGTTTGCGCTCGACGGCGTAGCGGATGGCGCGGCTGAGGATCCGGCCGTCCAGCTCGCCGCGGAAGAGGAAGTCCTGGGCACCCACCCGCACCGCCTCGGCGGCGCGCTCGGCGTCGTCCTCGGCGGTGAGCACGAGGACGGCGTGCGCGGGCGCGAGCCTCAGCACGTCGCGCAGCATGGCCAGCGAGTCGACGCCGTCGTGGCACGGGCCCGGCAGGGCCAGGAGGATGCACTGCACCCCGTCGGTGAGCAGCCGGCTGGCCTCGGTGAGATTGCGGGCCGTACGGATGCGGACCCGGTTACCCTCGGTATCCAGCATCTCGGGAACGTTGAAGGCACCGGACGGATCGTCCTCGATCACCAGCAGGGTGAGCCCGTTGTCGGGCAGGGTGGCGGGACCGGCCGACTGGGCCGGTGCCTCCCGTTGCCTCGGCACGGGTACGGACATCGCTCGATTCCTTCCCTCCCCCCGAGGGCGCGCCCCGCCGACCGGTGGAGCGCAAGTGGGATTCCGGTACGCACACCGACTGGTCGGTTTCAGCGGCGTCAGGGCGCGGGTACCGGATACTGCCAGGCGACCTTAGCGCTAGGCGGCCGTTTCACGGAATGACCTCCAGGCACCGACTTTTGTCATATGCCGCACGTCATGCGGCACTTGGCGGGCCGCGAGACAATCCCGAGATGACGAACATCACGCTGGCGCTGGGCGATATCACAGAGCAGAGCGTCGACGCGGTCGTGAACGCGGCCAACTCCTCCCTGTTGGGAGGGGGTGGCGTCGACGGAGCCATCCATCGGCGGGGCGGATCCGACATTCTGGATGAATGCCGTGATCTGCGCGCATCCCGCTACGGCAAGGGACTTCCGGCCGGTGAGGCGGTCGCCACCACGGCCGGCCGGCTGCCCGCCCGCTGGGTGATCCATACGGTCGGACCGGTCTTCTCCGCGACCGAGGACCGCTCGACCACCCTCGCCTCCTGCTACCGCGCGTCGCTGCGGGTCGCCGATGAACTGGGCGCCCATACGGTGGCCTTCCCGGCCGTCTCCACGGGCGTCTACCGCTGGCCGCTCGACGACGCGGCCCGGATCGCGCTCACCACCGTGCGCGATACGGACACTTCGGTCACCGAGGCCCGTTTCGTCCTCTTCGACCAGCGCGCCTACGACGCCTTCGAGACGGCCCTGAACGAGCTGCCGCCCGCCTGAGCCCCTGGTGGCCGGTGCTACCTCGCGTCCGGCCGCACCACGCCCAGGATCGGCATCGAACCCGCGCCCGCGACCGTCACCTGACGGCCGGGGCGGGGGGCGTGGATGATCGCGCCGCCGCCCACGTACATCCCCACATGGCTCGCGTCCCGGAAGTAGATGATCAGATCGCCCGGGCGCATGTCCTTCACGCTCACCTTCGGCAGCAGCCGCCACTGCTCCTGCGAGGTCCGCGGGATCGCCCGGCCGGCCGCCGCCCACGCCCGCTGGGTCAGCCCCGAACAGTCATAGGTGTTGGGGCCCACCGCGCCCCACACATAGTCCTTGCCGAGCTGGTCCTTCGCGAAGTCGACCGCGCGCCCGCCCTTGTCGGTGGCGCCGCCGCCGAGCTCCCGCAGTATCCCGGTGTCCAGCCACTTCGCCTGCGCGCCACGGGCCTTGTCCTCCTCCAGCCGGCGCAGCCGCTCCCGCTCGTCCTTCGCCAGCCGGGACTCCAGCCGCTGCGCCCGGGCCAGCTTGCGCAGGATCTCCTTCTTCGCGGCCGCCTTCTTCGCCCGGCTCCGGTCCAGCCGTTCCCACTCCTGGGAGGCCGACTCGGCGTAGCGGTCCAGCGCCACCTGGGTGCGCGCCAGACGGCCGATCAGACCGTGGGTCGCCTTCTCGCCCTTGCGCGCGAGCGTGACGCCGTCGAGGAACTCACCCGGGTCGCCGTTGAGGAACAGCCGCGCCTCCGCGGGCATCCCGCCGCCGCGGTACTGGGCCCGGGCCATCGCCCCGGCCCGCTTGCGCAGTCCGGCCATCTCCTTCTGGGCCTTCACCACGGCCCGGGCGATCCTCAGGATGGACTTCTCCTGCCGGGCCTGTTTCTCCCGCGCCAGGTTGTACGCATCGGTGGCCGACTCCGCCTTGCGGTAGAGCCCCTCGACCTCCTGACGGACCGCCTCCAGGCTCCGGTCCCCGGTCCCGCCGCCACCGGTCCCGCCCCCGCCGCCCGGCGTCGGCCCCGGCTCGCCTGGCGCGGCGTACGCCGTCTCCGGCATGGCCGACAGTCCCAGCGCGCAGACGAGCGCGGTGGCCGCGGCGACGCTCACACCCCTCCCTCTCCCGTCCCGCCTCATCCGCGGTCTCCTCTCGTTCGGCTCCGGCCGTGCGCGCTCCTGTCCCCGCTGAGCGGATCGGTGGAAGTCGGCCGCGGTTCGGTGGCACCCCGAAGGGGCGCGGGGAACTGCGCGACCAGCCACGACGGCGCCGCAGACGATCGACGGCAGGTCGGGGCACTTCCAGCGAAGCGCTTGGCGCGCCGGACCTGACGTACCGGCACGTAGGGACGGATAGTGACATGCCGTACCGCAATCCGACAGAGACACGCGGCGGTTACGCCGGCAGCCACCCCGATCCGGTTCACCGGACGGGTGCCGCACAGGTGTCGGACGGGACCCGGGCGACCTCCGCAAGGGGCTCGTCCTCGCCGCGACCCAGCCGTGACCTGGCCGTGACATGGCCACCACACTGACGGCCGAGGTTCACCATCCGTTAACTCGCCCCCTCAGGCGGCTTCACCTGATCTGCCTAATTTCGGCCCTACTGAGCGTGAGCCGAGTACGGCTCCGGCGCACGCCACAACAAGTGCGCTCCACCCATCTCGCGCCGTCCCCCACCGGCGGCTTCTGGAAGGAACTCCTGAAAGTGAAGCTTCAGCGCAAGAACCGGCTTCGCGCCATCGCCGCCGGTGCCCTCGCTGTCTCCGGCGCCCTTGTCCTCACGGCGTGCGGTTCCGACGACAACAGCGGTGGTGGTGGCGGCGACTCCAAGGCCGCCTCCAACATCAAGTGCGACGGCAAGGGGCAGCTGCTGGCCTCCGGCTCCTCCGCGCAGAAGAACGCCATGGACCTGTGGATCAAGACCTACGGCGAGGCGTGCAAGGACACCAAGCTCAACTACAAGGCCACCGGCTCGGGCGCGGGCATCCAGGAGTTCTTGCAGGGCAAGACCGCCTTCGCGGGTTCCGACTCGGCGCTGAAGCCCGAAGAGGTCAAGTCCTCGGAGAAGGTCTGCAAGGGCGGCAAGGCCATTGACCTGCCGATGGTCGGCGGCCCGATCGCCGTCGGCTTCAACGTGCCCGGCGTGGACAAGCTGACGCTGAACGCCGAGGTCCTCGCCAAGATCTTCAACTCCGAGATCAAGAAGTGGGACGACCCCGCGATCAAGGCGCTGAACAAGGACGCCAAGCTTCCGAGCCTCAAGATCCAGGCGTTCCACCGCTCCGACGAGTCGGGCACCACGGACAACTTCACCAAGTACCTCAAGGCCGCCGCGCCCAAGGCGTGGCCGCATGAGCCGGGCAAGGCGTGGGAGGGCGAGGGCGGCCAGTCGGCCGACGGCTCCTCCGGTGTCTCCTCGCAGGTCAAGCAGGTCTCCGGCTCGATCTCGTACTTCGAGCTCTCCTACGCGACCGCGAACAGCATCAAGACCGTCGACCTGAACACCGGCGCCTCCGCCCCGGTCCAGGCCACCGTCGAGAACGCCTCCAAGGCCATCTCCGAGGCCAAGATCAAGGGCACCGGCAAGGACCTGGCCCTGGACCTGGCCTACGACACCAAGGCCGACGGCGCCTACCCGATCACCCTGGTCACCTACGAGATCGCCTGTGACAAGGGCAACAAGGCCAGCACCCTCCCCGCGACCAAGTCCTTCCTGAACTACGTCGCCAGCGAGGACGGCCAGACCTCGCTGAAGGAGCTGGGTTACGCCCCGCTGCCGACCGAGATCGCCAACAAGGTCCGCGAGAGCGTCAAGAGCCTCTCCTGACCCGAGTGCGGCTGACTCCGCCGTGGCGATCGCCACGGCGGAGTCAGCCGCATCGTCCGGTGCACCGCCGCACCAGGAGCCCCATCCGCAACGGGCTCCGCAGACCGGAGAACTCATGAAAACGGATATAGAACCCACATCATCAGCCGCAGGGTCACCGCCAAAGGTCAGGACCCGCCCCACCGGCCGCGCCGGTGACAAGATCTTCCTCGGCCTCTCCCGGGGCTCCGGTATCGCTCTCCTGGTGATCATGGCGGCCATCGCGGCCTTCCTCACCTACCGCGCCGCCATCGCGATCTCCAAGGACGAGGCCAACTTCCTCACCTACTTCGAGTGGAACACCGGCTCCTCGCCGATGCGGTTCGGCATCGCCGTCCTCGCCTACGGCACGGTGGTCAGCTCGATCATCGCCATGGTCATCGCGGTCCCGATCGCGGTGGGCATCGCGCTGTTCATCTCGCACTACGCGCCGCGCCGGCTGGCCACCCCGGTCGCCTATGTGATCGACCTGCTCGCCGCGGTCCCCAGCATCGTCTACGGCCTGTGGGGCGCGCTCTTCCTCGTGCCGCATCTGACCGGGCTGTACACCTGGTTCGACGACTACCTGGGCTGGACCGGGATCCTCAGCTACCAGGGCGGCGCCGCGCGCTCCCTGTTCACCGTCGGCATCCTGCTGGCGATCATGATCCTGCCGATCGTCACCAGCGTGAGCCGCGAGGTGTTCCGGCAGGTCCCGAAGATGCACGAGGAGGCGGCGCTGGCGCTCGGCGCCACCCGCTGGGAGGTCATCCGGATGGCCGTCCTCCCGTTCGGCCGCTCCGGCATCATCAGCGCCTCGATGCTGGGCCTGGGCCGTGCGCTCGGCGAGACCATGGCGGTCGCCACCGTGCTGTCCCCCAACTTCCTGATCGAGACCAGCCTGCTGGACCCGGGTGGCGGCACCTTCGCCCAGAACATCGCCAGCCGCTTCAAGGAGGCCGGCAACGACGGCCGTGACGCGCTGATCGCCTCCGGTCTGGTGCTGTTCGTCATCACCCTGCTGGTCAACGGCGCCGCGCGATTGATCATCGCCCGCCGCAAGGAGTACTCGGGGACCGCGGCATGAGCGACGCACGCGCGGCCGCCAGGCCGCAGACGACGACGAAGGCCGCACCTCTGCGCCGCGTGGGCGACAGTCACATCAGCTGCTGGCGCAGCGGAGCGAATGTAAGGGGCACGGCATGAGCACTGTCGCTGACAAGAACGCCACGCGCCACGGCTCGAGCCTCCAGCAGGCCCGGCTGCCCGGATGGGCCCCGTACGCCCTGGTCGTGGTCTCGCTGGCCCTCGGAGCGGGCCTCGGCACCGCCCTCGGCATGGGCAACCCGTTCCAGATGGGCCTGCTCGCCGCCCTGGTCTTCATCATCGGCTCGTACGCCGCGGGCGCCGTGGTCGAGGGCAGCCGGCAGGCCAGGAACCGGCTGGCCACCAGCCTGGTCTGGGTCTGCTTCCTGCTCGCCGTCGTCCCGCTGCTCTCCCTGATCTGGGAGACCATCGACCGGGGCCGGACCGTGCTCGACGGCTACTTCCTGGCCCACTCCATGGAGGGCGTGCAGACGATCCTGCCCGGCGGTGGCGCGTACCACGCGATCATCGGCACCCTGGAGCAGGTCGGCCTCGCCGCGCTGATCGCCGTGCCGATCGGCCTGCTGACCGCCATCTACCTGGTGGAGTACGGCCGCGGCCGGCTCGCCAAGGCCGTCACCTTCTTCGTCGACGTGATGACGGGTATCCCCTCGATCGTCGCCGGTCTGTTCATCCTCAGCTTCTGGATCATCATTCTCGGCTTCAGCTACTCGGGCTTCGCCGGTGCCATGGCGCTGGCCATCCTGATGATGCCGATCGTCGTCCGCTCGACCGAGGAAATGCTCAAGCTGGTCCCGGACGAGCTGCGTGAGGCGTCCCTCGCGCTCGGCGTGCCCAAGTGGCGCACCATCCTCAAGGTGGTGCTGCCCACCGCGATCGGCGGGATCACCACGGGTGTGATGCTCGCGGTCGCCCGTATCGCCGGTGAGTCCGCGCCCATCGTGCTGCTGGTCTTCGGTGCCACGGGGATCAACAACAACCCGTTCGAAGGCGCCCAGTCGTCGCTGCCCTACTACATCTACGAGCAGTGGCAGCTCGGCAACGAGGCCTCCTTCAACCGGGCCTGGGCAGCGGCGCTCGTGCTCATCGCCTTCGTCATGATCCTGAACCTGGTGGCCCGCGGCATCGCCCGCTGGAAGGCCCCGAAGTCCGGCCGCTGAGGCCAAGAAGAAGAGAAGTGATTCACATGGCCAAGCGAATCGACGTCAGCGGGCTCACCGCCTACTACGGCAGCCACAAGGCCATCGAGGACATCTCGATGACCGTCGAGCCCCGCTCGGTGACCGCCTTCATCGGCCCGTCGGGCTGCGGCAAGTCCACCTTCCTGCGCACCCTCAACCGGATGCACGAGGTCACCCTCGGCGGACGTGTTGAGGGCAAGGTGATGCTCGACGACGAGAACCTCTACGGCTCGGGGGTGGACCCGGTCTCCGTGCGGCGCACGGTCGGCATGGTCTTCCAGCGCCCCAACCCGTTCCCGACGATGTCCATCTTCGAGAACGTGGCCGCCGGGCTGAAGCTCAACGGCTCGTACAAGAAGAACGAGCTCGAGAACGTCGTCGAGAAGTCCCTCAAGGGCGCCAACCTGTGGAACGAGGTCAAGGACCGGCTCAACAAGCCGGGCGCCGGGCTCTCCGGCGGTCAGCAGCAGCGGCTGTGCATCGCCCGCGCCATCGCGGTCGAGCCCGATGTGCTGCTGATGGACGAGCCCTGCTCGGCGCTCGACCCGATCTCCACGCTCGCCATCGAGGACCTGATCGGTGAGCTCAAGGAGCGCTTCACGATCGTCATCGTGACGCACAACATGCAGCAGGCGGCGCGCGTCTCGGACCGTACGGCCTTCTTCAACCTGGCCGGTGTCGGCCAGCCGGGCAAGCTCATCGAGATCGACGAGACCGAGCGGATCTTCTCCAACCCGTCGGTGCAGGCGACCGAAGACTACATCTCCGGCCGCTTCGGCTGACCCAGGCCCCTCGCACGACCGGCGAGGACAGAACGTCCTGCGGTGCTGCATGGCGGTGCCACCGCAAGACGAAGGGCCCGCCCCTGGCTCCCGGGGGCGGGCCCACTTTCATGGGCCCGCTCATGGGCCCGGTCTTACTTGTACGGCGGTCAGCTTGCGCTGCGGTCAGCCGAAGGCCAGGTTGACGATCCAGTAGCTGAGCGCGGCGACTCCGGCCGCCGCGGGCATGGTGATGAACCAGCCGAGGATGATGTTCTTCGCGACCCCCCAGCGGACCGCGCTCACCCGCTTGGTCGCCCCCACGCCCATGATCGCCGAGGTGATGACATGGGTGGTCGAGATGGGCGCCTGGAACATGAACGACGCCGTGTACATGACGCCTGCCGCCGTGGTCTCCGCCGCGAACCCCTGCGGCGGGTCCAGCTCGATGATCCGCCGTCCCAGCGTGCGCATGATGCGCCAGCCGCCCGCGTAGGTGCCGAGCGACAGCATCGCGGCGCAGGAGATCTTCACCCACACCGGAATCGCGTCGCCCTCGTCCTCGACACCCCCGATGACCAGGGCCATCACCACGACACCCATGGTCTTCTGGGCGTCCTGGAGGCCGTGGCCGAGCGCCATGCCCGCCGCCGAGACGGTCTGCGCTATCCGGAAGCCGCGCTTGGCCTTGTGCGGGTTCGCGTCACGGAAGATCCAGAGGATGACCACCATCACGAAGTAGCCGAGCACCAGGCCGACGAGGGGCGAGAGGACCATCGGGATGACGATCTTCTCCAGCACCCCGTCCCAGTGGACCGTGCTCGCCCCGGCGAGCGCCGCGCCGACCAGCCCGCCGAACAGCGCGTGCGAGGAGGAGGACGGCAGACCGTAGTACCAGGTCACCATGTTCCAGGTGATCGCGCCGACCAGTCCGGCGAACAAGATCATCATGCCTTGGTCGCCGGTGGGGGTGGCGATCAGGCCCTCGCTGACGGTCTTGGCGACACCGCTGCCCAGGAAGGCACCCGCGAGGTTCATCACGGCGGCCATCGCGAGCGCCGCCCGTGGGGTCAGCGCCCGGGTGGAGACCGAGGTCGCGATGGCGTTGGCCGAGTCATGGAAGCCGTTGGTATAGGTGAAGAACAGCGCGACCGCGATGGTCACGACAAGCGCGAAGGTGTCCATGCCCGGGCTCAGGACTCCTTGACGGCGATGGTCTCGACCGTGTTCGCCACATGCTCGAAGGCGTCGGCCGCCTCCTCCAGCACATCGACGATCTGCTTGAGTTTGAGCACCTCGATGGCGTCGTACTTGCCGTTGAAGAGGTGGGCAAGGAGCTTGCGGTGGATCTGGTCCGCCTGGTTCTCCAGCCGGTTGACCTCGATCCAGTACTCCGTGAGGTTGGTCATGGTGCGCAGATTCGGCATCGCCTCGGCGGTCAGCTCGGCCGCCCGCGCCAGCACCTCGATCTGCTGCTCGACGCCCTTGGGCAGCTCCTCGACCTGGTAGAGGACGACCAGGTCGACGGCCTCCTCCATGAAGTCCATGATGTCGTCGAGGGACGAGGCCAGGGAGTAGATGTCCTCGCGGTCGAACGGCGTGATGAAGGAGGAGTTCAGCTGGTGGAAGATCGCGTGCGTCGCATCGTCCCCCGCGTGCTCCGCGGCCCTCATCCGCTCCGCGATCTCGGCACGAGCGGAGGAGTCCGCCCCGAGCAGTTCCATCAGGAGCTTGGAGCCGGTCACGATGTTGTCCGCGGACGCGGCGAACATGTCGTAAAAGCTCGTCTCCCTGGGGGTCAGACGAAAGCGCACTGGGGATCCTCGGATGCAGCGGATGGGGGACTCGACGATGCTAGGCGCATCTTCCGGCCACGGTAACCGGCGTTCCCAGTGTCGCCCATTGGGCAGAGTGCTCAGCACGGGGGCCCGGTTCGACCGGAAAAGGCGGTACCATATACCCACGGGGGGTATATGCGGACATTGCGTAATCAACGGGAGGAAGCCATGACGACCTCGGCGGCCGACACCACCGCGCCCACCGACGGCGACGAGCGGGGCCAGGCGTCCGGGCACACCTCCGCCCAGGACTCCGTACCCCACGGTGGGCATGGATACGCCAAACAAAAGGATCAGCACCTGAAGCGGCTGCGCCGGATCGAGGGCCAGATCAGGGGATTGCAGCGGATGGTCGAGGAAGACGTCTACTGCATCGACATACTCACCCAGGTCTCGGCGAGCACCAAGGCGCTCCAGTCCTTCGCCCTCCAGCTGCTCGAGGAGCATCTGCGCCACTGTGTCGCCAGCGCGGCCGTGGAGAGCGCCGCCCAGGGCGAGGCGGAGGGCACGGGAGAGGTCGACGCCAAGGTGGCCGAGGCCACGGCGGCGATCGCCCGGCTGCTGCGGACCTGAGCGGCGGCACGGGCCGCCCGCCCCGCGGGTCAGCGCCGGTGCGGGCCGTTCCCCGGGCGTGCGGGCCTGCTCCCCGGGCGGGGGCCCATTCCCGGACGTGGGGCCCGTTCCCGGGCGTGGACATGACCGTCGGCTCGCCTCTCGCCGGACGGGGCCGCTGGGCACCCGCCGACGAGACGGCGGCATCGACGTCGCCCGGGGGCGTCCGGGGGCGTCCGCTACGGGGCGTCCGGGCTCCCGGCACCGGCCTCCGGGGCGGCCTTCGCCTCCTCGGCCGGCTCCGCCTCCTCGGCGCGCTTCGTCTCCTCTGCGCGCTTCTCCCTGTCCACGCGCTTCGCCTTCTCGGAACGCTTCCCGTCCCCGGCGGCCTTCCCGTTTGCCTTGGCGCCCGTGGTCCCCTCGGCCGAATCTGATCGGTCGGCCTGCACCCGGAGCACCTCGTCGATACGGTCCGTACTGAGCCTGTCCTCGTCCGCGCTCGACGCAGCGATCATCAAGTCACCATAGAGATCGATTTCGACGAGGGCCACGGGGTCCGGGCCCGACGAGCCGCGACGCGCAACCACGTGTTTCACCTCCTCCAGCGAGCACCTGCGAGCACTTTCGAGCAGCGGCTTCCCAGCGTAGGGAGCGGTACACACTCCGCGCATGGCACGGATGGGCCATTTCGAAGGGCAAAGCGGGCCCCTCCGACTACTTCTGAGGTGATCCGACCTTCCCTGTGTAGATATCCGTGGGCTTGGGGAGCTCAACCTCGGCGCGGGTCCCGAAGTCGTAAAGCTCCGTGGTGGAGGCGACCCCCAGTTCGCCGCGCCGCCGCCCGGCGGCGTCCGGGCGCTCCGCCGCCTCCTGGCCGTCGGCCCGGCTGGTCACCGTAAACCGGTGGCGCACCTCGCGCAGCCTGCCGAGCCCGTCGAGATACGCGTCGAAGCGCACCGTGCTCTCGTCGAACCCCCTGGCCGCGGCCACCAGCGATCCCCGCGCGCCCTGCGAGGCGGCCCGCGCCGCCCGGCCGATGTCGGTGGTGCCGCGGTAGTGGCGCACCAGATCCCCGCCGAGCCCCTCCTCGCCGACCAGGCTGGCCTCGCGCACCCCACGCAGCAGCTCGGCGGCGGTCAGTGGATCCGTGGCCCCGCCGGTGACCAGATTGCCGTCGGGAATGTCCGTCGTATCCACTCGCACCCATTTGTCGCGGGGAATGCCCGCACCGCGATTGCGCATGAAAAGCGCCCCGGAGGTCAGGAGTTCGGTGATCGGCGCATGCTCGGCGGTCCCCATCGCGTCCCTCGGCAGCAGCAGCCGCAGCCGTCCCAGCCGCTTCTCGAAGTCATACGCGCCGGCGCCCCGGATGGACACGCGGGTGCCGCCCGTCGCCGTCTCCATGGTCGTACGGACCCGTGAGCTGCCCGACTCGACCAGCACATCCGCGGCGCGGTGCAGGGCCGTGACCGCGCTCTCGCGCGCGGTGCCGCCCGGTCGTTCATCGGCCGCCGTCTCGGTGGTGCAGCCGCTCACGGTCGCCAGCGACACGGCCAGCAGGCCACCCGACACGACCCCGGCGACCGCTCTCACCCGTCTCCGTACGCCGAGCCCGCGCTGCTGGAACACCATCGACCGCCGACCCCCTGGCCACGCTCGTCCCGCTTGGTACTTGTTCGTTTAACGATCCACACCGGCGGCTCGTCACGGCCCGGTAGCGTGGTCATGTGCTCGACTCAGGCGACATAGGCCCCGGCCGGAACCGCACCACCACCGTGGAGCGGGGCTCGTTCTCCATCGCCCGCTGCACCTGCGGCTGGTCCGGTCCGGCCCGTCGCGCCAGAGCTCTCGCCCGCGATGACGCGGCGGACCATGCGACGAGCCGTCACTCCCGGTCCGGCACAAGCGATTCACCGGACTCGTCCGATTAGCGACGATCGGACTCGTCCGATTGATGTGGGTTGTCCGTCCCCCGACAACTCTTCGGCCAGGAGCGGAACCACACCCCCCGGTCGGCCCCTCTGACCAAAGGACCGGGCCGGCCTCGCGATGGCCCGGTCGACGGTTGGGAGCAGCGTCGACAGGGAGGGGACACCGCCATGAACCGGCGGACACTGCTGGCAGCGGGCACGGGGCTGGCGGCCACCGCCACAGGGGTCACCGCGTGCGACGATGACGCGGGGAAGGCCGGCGGTGACACGAGCCCGGTCGGCTCCTCCTCCTCGGCGCCGGACGCCCGTTCGGCCTCGGCGAGCGGCAGCCGCCGCGCCGTCGACGGCAAGCCGAAGTCCGCGGACTGGAGCGCGCTCGGCAAGGACCTCCAGGGCGACCTGGTGCGGCCCGGGGACTCCGACTACACCTCGGCCAGCCGGCTCTACAACACCCGCTTCGACCATCTCCGCCCGGCCGCCGTCGCCTATACGGAGAACACCTCGGACATATCCGCCTGTCTGGACTTCGCCCGGCGCCATGGCGCCGCCGTCGCGATCCGCAACGGCGGTCACTCCTACGCCGGCTGGTCGAGCGGCGACGGCCGCCTCGTCATCGACGTCTCCGCGCTCTCCTCGATCCGTACGACGTCCGGTGAGGCGCGGATCGGCGCCGGGGCCAAACTCATCGACGTCTACACGAAGCTGGGCGCTCGCGGAGTCACCGTCCCCGGCGGCTCCTGCCCGAGCGTCGGCATATCCGGACTGACCCTCGGCGGCGGCCACGGTGTGGTCTCCCGGGCGTACGGGCTGACCGCCGACAGCCTTACGGGTGCCACCATCGTCACCGCGGACGGCAAGGCCCTGGAGGTCTCCAAGAGCCGCGAGGCCGAGCTGTTCTGGGCGCTGCGCGGCGCGGGCAACGGCAACTTCGGCGTCGTCACCGAACTGCGCTTCCGTACGCATGACGCGGCCGACGGCGTGACCTGTTACATGTCATGGCCATGGTCCAAGGCCGCGAAGGTGCTGAGCGCCTGGCAGAAGTGGGGCCCGGACCAGCCGGACGAGATCTGGTCGGCGCTGCATCTGTCGGCCGCCCCCGGACGCACCCCCACCGTCTCCATCAGCTGCTTCTCACTCGGCACCTACGGCGCGCTACAGAACGCGGTGGACAAGCTCGCCGACGGACCGGGCGGCCCCGGCCCCGCCTCGCAGGTCAGCCTGCGCCGCCGCGGCTACGTGGACGCCATGCGGATGTACGCGGGCTGCGGCGACACCTCCACGGCCAACTGCCATCTGCCCGGCGACAAGCCCGGCCGCAGCACCTCCGGGACGCTGAACCGCGAGACCTACGCGGCGCGTTCGGACTTCTTCGACCGCTCGCTGAGCCAGGCGGGCGTCCGGGCCATGCTGGACCAGCTGGAGCGCTACGGGCGGCGCACCGGCGGCGGGGGCGCGGTCAGCATCGCGCTCACCGCGCTCGGCGGGGCGGTCAACCGGGTCTCGCCCACGGCCACGTCCTTCGTCCACCGCCGCTCGCGGTTCCTCGCGCAGTACACCGCGTCCTGGGCGGCCGGCGGCTCGGGCACCGCGGGCAACGCCTGGCTGGACGGCGCCCATAAGGCGATGCGGCGGTACGCCTCCGGGGCGGCGTACCAGAACTACACGGACGCGTCGCTGAAGGACTGGCGCTCGGCCTACTACGGCTCGGCCGCCGACAAGCTGACGCGGGTGAAGAAGCGTTACGACCCGGACCGGCTCTTCGACTTCCCGCAGGCGCTGTGAGGTTCTCTGCCAGGGACTTGCGGGACCGCGGAGGTTCAGCTGGCCCCCGGAGATGAAGAAGGCCCGGCAGCCGCCGGGCCTTCTTCGTATGCGTGTTCGTGGCGTCCGTAAGGGTGCCGCCAAGCAGGTCGGAGGAAGTCCGCTACGGTTCGGGCAGCGCCCCGAAGGGGCGCGGGGCCGTGTCGATGTGCGGCTCCGCCGCGCGGGCGCGACCAGCCACGACGGCGCCGCAGTCGACCGACGACGCATCGCGGCACTTCCAGCGGAGCGCTTAGGCCGCCAGGTCCTTGTTCCCGTGGTCGCGGCCCACCGAGCGGGACTCGGCGAGCTCCGCGCGTGCCTCGTCCGCGTCCTCGTCGGTAGCGGCAGGCTCGGCCCGCACCAGCCGGCCGACGCGCGAACCCGCGACGGCCCTGGTCAGCGGGGTCAGCAGCATCATCGCGAGCGGCGCAAGCAGCAGCGTGACCGCCGTCCCGAGGGCGAACCCGCCGATGACGTCGGTCGGGTAGTGGACGCCCATATAGACGCGGCAGAACCCTTCCAGCAGCGCGAGCCCTATGGCGGCGACCCCATAGGCGCGATGGGCCATGAAGACGCCGACGGCGACCGCCATGGTCAGCGTCGCGTGGTCGCTGACGAACGAGAAGTCGGTCTTGCCCGCCACCAGGACGTCGAGCCCCTGATGGTCCTTGAAGGGCCTGGGCCGCTCGACAAAGCCGCGGATGGGGATGTTGGCAACCAGCGCCAGCCCGGCGGCCAGCGGGGCCCACATCAGCCCGGCGACGGCGGACGGCGCCTCCTGCGGCCGCTTGCGGACGCTCCACCAGGCGGCCAGGGTCACCAGGACGAGCCCGATGATGATCCCGTACTCGCCGACGAACTCCATGACGCGGTCGAACCAGTGTGGGGCGTCCTTCGCCAGCCCGTTGATGTCGTAGAGAAGGCTGACATCGGGGTTCGACCCGTCCAGTGCGAGTCCAGCCATATGCCGTGGCCCCTTATCTCTTGCCTGTCACTACGTGCAGCTGCCAACCCCCGTAATGCCTTGCGAGCCGTGGCAACGCGACCGGCGCCGGAGAATCCGCCGTCGATCCACGCTGATCCGCGCCTCGATCCACCTCCAGGGAACGCCCTCTTCTCGCCAGGGGTTCCGTACTCCACCCAACGATCACCGGGACGTTATCGAAGGGTGACCGATCGTCGCAGCTCAGAGGGAATCCTTACGCGGGGTTCGCCCGCGGCAGCGCTTTCGCGCCATCCTGAGTCACCCGTGTAGCACCGATGTAGTCCGGCGAGTCGATCTTGTCAAAACGGATCACCGCACCGGTGTAGGGCGCGTTGATCATGTAGCCGCCGCCCACATAGATCCCCACGTGGTGGATCGATCTCGGGTCGTCGAGGTCGTAGGCGAAGAAGACCAGATCGCCGGGGAGCAGCTCGCTCCGCTTGGGGTGCGGTCCGGCGTTCCACTGGTCGTTGGCGACGCGCGGCAGATCGATGCCGACCGTCTTGTACGCCGCCTTCGTCAGCCCCGAGCAGTCGAACCGCCCGCCCTCCTCCGGCGTGCCGTTCCCGCCCCAGAGATAGGGCTTGCCGAGCTGCTTCTGCGCGAAGTAGATCGCCCCGGCCGACTGCTGCGAGGGCTGGACCTTCTGGATCGGCGCCTCGAAGCTCTTGGCGAGGGTGGTGATGGTCTTCACGTAGTTCTGGGTCTCGCGGTAAGGAGGCACCCCGCCGTACTTGATCACGGCATAGGCGCCCGCGTTGTACGAGGCCAGCATGTTGTGCGTCTGATTGCCCGGCACATCCTTGACGTACTTGGCGAGCGAGCAGTCATAGGCGGCCGCCGACGGGATCGCGTCCTGCGGGTCCCAGATGTCCTTGACGCCGTCCTTGTTGCCGTCGACCCCGTGCGAGGCCCAGGTGGCGGGGATGAACTGCGCTATCCCCTTGGCGTTGGCCGGGCTCTGCGCCTTCGCGTTCCAGCCGCTCTCCTGGTAGAGCTGCGCGGCGAGGAGCGCGGGGTTGATGGCCGGGCAGGAGTTCCCGTACCGCTGGATGAGCGGTTCGTATGTGGCGGGAACGGCGCCCTTGGCCAGCCCGACGGCCTTACCGCCGGCACCGCCGACGAGGTCCGCCGCGACCATATAGGTACCGACGACGAGCAGCGCGACGAAGGAAAAGGAGACTCCGAGACCGACACTGACACCCAGCCAGACCTTACGCACCCGGCCATCCTCCCCCATTCACGCGCCATGCGAACGCGTTTCCGCTCGCACGGCGAAAATCAGCCGCTCCCCAGCCGAAACCATGCGGCGGCCGCCGACGCGCGCCCCCTTGTGCGCCGCCGACCCGCCCCGCACGCCTCACCGCCCCTCCTCGGCCGCCTCTCGCGGGGGCGCGGAACGCGTAGAGTCCAGCCGTCCGAGCACCAACGACCCTGGGGACCGCAGATGACACGGCTCGACTGGCAAGAGCTCGACTGGCAGCGGGCCGCACCCGCCGACCTCCCGGAGGGCGCCGCCTACCTCGAGGTGGCCGTGGGCCCCGACGACCAGATCCTGATGCGCGAGAGCAACGACCCGGAGACCGTCGTCGTCACGACCCGGGCCAAGTGGGACGCGTTCATCAAGGGCGTCAAGGCGGGCGAGTTCGACGACTTCGCGGACCTCGCGGAGGACGACTGACGCCCCCGGGCGACTGATGCCGCTGCGCCAAGGGGCTTACCCGTCAGCCCCTCACGGATCGTTGCCCGACGCCCACCCGCGTGATACACAGAGTGACCATACGACACTCCGTTGACATGCCTCACACGGCCGCTGGACGGGCGTGTCCCACAACACGCACGAGATCCGCCAAGAAATGCCGCCAAGTCGACATGCGGAAGCGGATTCATCAGCGAAGATAGAGGCTGACCCACGCCATGCCGGCGAAGAGACACAACAACCCACAAGGGGCGGTGAGTTCATCATGTTCCTAGCGGCCGAAAAGGGCGACATCAACACCATCATCGGCGGAATCGCCCCAGACTGGGGTCCGTTCGGCAGCCTGGGCAGCGAGGCCCGCGTCATGATCGAGGTCGTGATGGCGGTCGCACTGCTGCTGTGCTTCGGCATCGCCATCTGGGGCGCGGCCAAGCAGCGGATCGGCGCGACGGCCCTACGGGACACCTTCAGCGCGGAGCAGGGCAAGGGGCTGATCGTCGCGGGCCTGACCGGTGTGTTCATCATCGGATCACTGGGCACGCTCTTCACGATCGTGTACGGCATGGCCATCTAGCCGCGTCCCCGCCCGCCCCCGAGCCGCCCCTCCACGCGGGGCGCACACCCCTGGCCGCAAGCCTCCGCTCCCGATTCCCCCTACCAGCCCCACACCCCCGTACCCGAGGCTGCTCCCTGATGCCCGCTCCCGCTCACCACGCTGAGGTCGTGTCAGCTTGATGTCCACTCACACCAGCGCGCCCGAGCGTCAGTCCTCACCGTTACCTTCGTATGCGGGTGACGGAAGAGAGACCATGGATGACGCGGTCGGCAGAATCGCCGGGATCGCCAGGATCGGCGGGATCAGCAGGCCTGGCAGGCTCGGCACGGGTGAAGGGGCGTACGCAGGATGAGTCTCGGCGGCGACGACGGATACGGCGGTGACTACGAGGGCCATGACGCGCGCCGCGGCCGCGGCGCGGCCCCCGAAGGTCACCTGACGCGCACCCGCCTGCCCGAGGGCGACGGCGACCCCTACGGTCCACCCCGCCGAGCCCCCGGCCGCCCCAAGCCCAGCCGCAACCTGATCACCGTGGTCGGCGTCATCGTCCTCCTCCTCGCGGCCATCGCCTTCGTCAACCGCGGCGACGGCAAGGACGGCGGCTCCAGCGGCGGCGGCGACACCGGCGGGGGCGGCACCGAAGCCCAGCCCACCGCCCCCACGGGCGAGCGCCCGGTCGACGGCAAGAACGCCACGACCGACATCGCCTCGGGCTTCGCCAAATCGGAGCAAGGCGCCCAGAGCGCGGCGGCGAACTACGCGGTGGCGTTGGGGTCCGCCGATATGTACAACCGCGACCGGCGCCATGAGCTCGTCCCCCAGATCTTCACCAACGCGGCCGCCGACCGGCTCCAGACCAGGCTCGACAAGGCCTACTCCGCGGCGTCCCTGGAGAGAATCGGCCTGGACGCCAACGGCAAGGCCGCCGACGGCATGACCTACGTCTCGCGCACCGCCCCTCTGGGCACCAAGGTCGGCAAGTTCTCGGGCACCAGCGCGACCGTCGCGGTCTGGTGCACCGGCGTGTTCGGCACGGCCGGAGAGGGGTCGAAGAACCCGGTCACCAACGACTGGTTCACCCTGACGCTCAAGCTGCGATGGGTGAACAACGACTGGAAGGCCGAGAGCTACTCGCAGAAGGCCGGTCCAGCCCCGGTCAACAGCGACCGCACCGCGTCCACAGCCGACGAGATCGCCAAGGCAGTCGAGCAGTACGGAGGGTTCACCTATGCCCGCTAGCCCCCGCCGACGCGCTCTCACCCTCGCCGGAGCCCTGGCGTCCGTGCAGACGGCCGCCGTCCTGCTGGCCAGCCGCGCCGTGGCGGCGCCGAGCCCCACCCCGAGCCCGTCGGACGATGGTCACTGCGGCGACATCATCGGCCCCGCACCCTGTGGCAAGGATTCCGGAGGCTCCAGCGGCCCCCCCGACCCCTCCAACCCCCTCGACCCCGCCGCCTCCCTCGCCCGCGGCTGCGCCGACGCCGCCTCCTGGCTCGTCGGCAAGCTCTCCAAGCTCGTCAAGGAGACGGCCAACGTCGACTTCACCAACGAGGCCTTCCTCCGCCAGTACGCCGTCGTCTTCGCCGCCTCCACCGTCCTCACCCTCATCCTCTGGCTCCTCGCCGTCGCCAAGCGCGCCATCCGCGGCGTCCCCCTCGGCGAGGCGCTCTCCGAAGCCATAGGTTTCCTCTGGCTGACGGTCCTGGCCTCCGCCTTCACCCCCCTCATCCTCTATACGGTCGTCACCGCGACCGACGCCGTCACCGACGCCATCGCCTCCGGCACCGGCGCGGACAACGACGCCTTCTTCGGCTCGTTCTCCCAAGCGCTCAAGCGGGACGAGGACATCGGTGGCGGCCCGATCATGCTCATCGTCGTCTCGCTGGTGACGATCCTCGCCGCCGGTGTCCTGTGCCTCGAGCTCGTCATCCGCGCCGCCCTCCTCTATGTGGGCGCGCTGCTCGGCACCGCCGTCTACGCGGGCCTCGTCGACAAGAACATGTGGGGCCATGTGCGCCGCTGGGCGGGGATCATGATCGCCGTGATCCTCGTCAAGCCGGTGATCATCACCGTCCTGGCCCTCGCCGGCGCGCTCTCCACCAACGGCGACAAACCCGACGCCTTCTCGGCCGTCGTCTCCGGCCTGTCCATCATCATCCTCGCCATCTTCGCCAGCGCGATGATCTACCGCTTCGTGCCCGGCTTCGGTGATGAGATCGTCAAGGCCCGCAGCGCCAGCTCCGACCCCGCGTCCCGCCAGGCCGCCGCCGTCATCACTTCCCCCGCCGCCCTGGTGAAGCAGGGCATCAACACCCACAGCGCCCGCGGCGGAGGCGAGACCGGCGGAGGCGGCGGCGCCCCGGGGCAGGCCAAGCCCGCCAACCCCGTCTCCGGCGGTGTGGCCGCCCACTCCACCCGCACCAGCGGCGGCGGAGGTGGCGGGGGCGCCTCCCCCGCCCCCGCCAGCCGCACCGGCCACACCGGAGGCTCCGGCGGCGGCTCCGCCACGAACCGCGGCTCCGGCAACAACTCGGGAGGTGACCGGCGGTGACGATCGACGCCCAGTCGCACCCCATCGCGCCCCGTCGCACATATCTGATCGGGCGCCCCCGCCCGAACGCGATCGTCGGCAAGAACCGCGAGACCGGCGAGATCGGGCTGATCATCGCTGGGGCGTTCATCGGGATGATGTGCGGGCTGCTGGTGCCGGTGCTGATGTTCCGCATCACCGCCCTGGTCGGCTTCCCCACCCTCGCCCTCGCCGCCGTGTACGTCCCGTACAACGGGCGGACGTTCTACCGCTGGTTCGAGATCAACCGCTCCTTCAAGCGCAGCATCCGTAAGGGCACCACCGCCTACCGCTCCGGCGCCGCCGAGGCCGGCACCCGCCTGGACGGCCGTGAGATCGAGGTCGGTCCGCCCCCCGGCATCGGCCGGATCAACTGGCTGGCCGCCCCCTTCGGCCCCGACGAGATCGCCGTGCTCCTGCACGCCGACCGCCGCACCGTCACCGCCGCCATCGAGATCGAGGGCCCCGGTGTCGGACTGCGCGACAGCGAGGACCAGGAGGCCCTCGTCGACCGGTTCGGCACCCTGCTCAAGCATGTGGCCAACGGCGACGGCTTCGTGACCCGCCTCCAGATGCTGGCCCGCACACTCCCCGCCGACCCCGACGCGCACGCCAAGGACGTCGAGCGGCGCGGCGACGACCAGGCCCCCAACTGGCTCAAGGACTCCTACGACCAGTTGCAGTCCATGGTCTCCACCTCCTCCGAGCAGCATCGCGCCTATCTCGTCGCCTGTATGCACTACACCCGCGACCTGGCCGCCGAGGCCCAGGCCATCGCGCGCGCCGCCCGCCACAGCGGCGGCGGCCGGCGGCTCGACAAGGACGCGGGCCTCGCCGTGGTGATGGCCCGTGAGCTGACCGACATCTGCGCCCGGCTCGCCGAGGCCGACATCCGGGTGCGCCAACCCCTGGGGCAGGGGCGGCTGGCCTCACTCATCCACTCCATGTACGACCCGGACCACCCCATCGACCACATCCAGGCGATGACCAAGCGGAACGCCTGGCCCGCCGAGCTGGACGCCATGGAGCCCACCTACCTCCAGGCCAAGACCCGGGAGTCGAGCACCCGTGAGCCCTGGTGCCACTCCACGGCCTGGGTGAAGGAGTGGCCCATGACGCCCGTCGGGGTCAACTTCCTCGCCCCGCTGCTCGTCCACACCCCCGATGTCATCCGTACGGTCGCCGTCTGTATGGACCTCGAGCCCACCGAGGTCGCCATCGAGCGGATGCTCACCGAGAAGACCAACGACGAGGCCGAGGCCAGCCGCGCCGCGAAGATGAACCGCACCGTGGACCCGCGCGACATCGCCGCCCACGGCCGGCTCGACCAGCGCGGCGAGGACCTCGCCAGCGGTGCCGCGGGCGTCAACCTCGTCGGCTACATCACCGTGTCCTCCCGGTCGCCGGAGGCCCTCGCGCGCGACAAGCGGACCATCCGCGCCTCGGCGGGGAAGAGCTACCTCAAGCTGGAGTGGTGCGACCGCGAGCACCACCGGGCCTTTGTGAACACGCTGCCGTTCGCGACCGGTATCCGCCGATAGAACAGACAGAGCAGACAGAGCCGATACAGCCCATAGAGCTGATAGACACGACTGGGACGACAGGGACGATAGGGGCTCCGCCGTGGCCGATCCGATGAGCGCCATCACCGATGCGTTCACCAGCTTTCTCTTCGGAAAGGTGGAGACGACGCGGCTGCCCGTGCGCACCTCCACCGGCCAGGCCCAGGCCGTCTATCTCCCCACCGCGGCCCCCGGCCTCGGCGACTCTGGGGTGGTCATCGGCCGTGAGGTCTACTCCGGCAAGGGCTATATCTACGACCCCTTCCAGCTCTACGGCCAGCAGCTGCCGGCCCCCCACTGGCTGGTGCTGGGCGAGTCCGGTAACGGCAAGTCGGCCCTGGAGAAGACCTATGTCCTGCGCCAGCTGCGGTTCCGCGACCGCCAGGTGGTGGTGCTCGACGCCCAGGGCGAGGACGGCGTCGGCGAATGGAACCTCATCGCGCAGGAGCTGGGGATAACGCCCATCCGGCTCGACCCCATGGCGGCCCTGGACGGCGGTATCCGTCTGAACCCCCTGGACCCGGCGATCACCACGACCGGTCAGCTCGCCCTGCTCCGCACGATCATCGAGGTCGCGATGGGGCATGGCCTCGACGAGCGCTCCGGGTTCGCCCTGAAGGTCGCGCACGCCTATGTCAACGAGACCGTCGTCGACCGCCAGCCGGTGCTGACCGACATCGTGGAGCAGTTGCGCCACCCCGAGGAGGAGTCGGCGGCGGCGATGAACGTCGATATAGACGACGTACGGGCCTGGGGCCTCGATGTCGCCCTGGTGCTGGACCGGCTGGTCGACGGCGATCTGCGCGGTATGTTCGACGGCCCCACCACGGCCGGAATCGATCTGGACTCACCCCTGATCGTCTTCGACCTGTCCCATATCGATCGCAACTCGATCGCGATGCCGATCCTGATGGCCATCGTGGGCGTCTGGCTGGAGCACACCTGGATCCGTCCCGACCGTAAGAAGCGCATCTTCCTGGTCGAGGAGGCGTGGCACATCATCAACTCGCCCTTCGTCGCCCAGCTCTTCCAGCGGCTGCTGAAGTTCGGGCGGCGGCTCGGCCTGTCGTTCGTCGCCGTCGTCCACCATCTCTCCGACGTGGTCGACGGCGCGGCGGCCCGGGAGGCCGCGGCCATCCTCAAGATGGCCTCCACCCGGACGATCTACGCCCAGAAGGCGGACGAGGCACGGGCCACCGGCCGCGTCCTTGGCCTGCCCCGCTGGGCCGTCGAGATCATCCCCACGCTGTCCCCCGGTATCGCGGTATGGGACGTCAACGGCAACGTACAGGTCGTCAAACACCTGATCACCGAGGCCGAGCGGCCCCTCGTCTACACCGACCGGGCGATGACGGAGGACGCACTGGCCGTACAGATGGCGGTCGAGGCGGAGGCCGAGGAGCGCGCCGCCGCGGCGGTCGAGGCGGCGGAGGCGGACACCTACGGCGGGCCGTCGTACGGGTCCACGGTGGCGTGAGATGGCGGCGGGACAGAATCACGGCGGGCCCGCGGAGCACGGAGGGCCTCCGTCCGCGGAACGCGGCATTCCGGACGGCCTGCTGATCGGCGCCATCGCCCTCCTGCTGGGCACGCTCGGCCTGATGTGGTCGGCGACCGGGCTGGCCGGGCTCTTCGCCCGCGGCGCCTGGCCGGACAACCTGACCTTCATGCGCGCACCGGTGGCGCTGCGCCATCTGCTCCAGGAGCCCCAGGACCTGGCGGCGGCCTGGCCCGACACCCCGAAGGACCAGCTGTCGGGGTACGGGCTGTTCTGGGGCATCTTCATCAGTGAGCTGATAGTGCTGATCGTTCTGACGATCTTCGTGATGGGCACCCTGGCCCGCTACCGGACGGTCCGCGCCCAGCGCCGCGTCGCCCGCGCGGCCGCCCGCGCGAATGCGGCGGAGGCGAAACGGCTCGGCCTCAAGGACACGAGGACCGCGAAGGACGGCACCGCGCCGACACCGGTCAACGGTACGGGCGTGGAGGCGGCCCCCGGCGTCGAGGTGCCGCCCACGCCCGCTCCTCCGTCCGTCACCGGCCCCGGAAGCGTCTCAGCGGCCCCAGGAGCCGCCTCCGCAAGACCTTCCGAGGGTTCGCCCGGCACCACCGCTCCGGACCGCCCCAGTGGGCTCCCCGCGCCGGGCCCGACCGAGGCGGTCCCCGGCGACGGCGCCATCGCACCTGCCGCCGGTCACCGACACCCGACCGAGGCCGTCGCCGCCGAAGCGTCCGCCGGAACGGGCCCCGAGCCGTACCCCCACATCACCGAGCAGAGAGCCGCCGCACGGGACGCCCCCACCGGGAGCACGACCACTCCCCCGACCCAGGACGACCTGTACGCCCCGCTCGACCCGACATCCGCACCACAGCCGCTCCCCACCCCCCGCGGCGGCCCGCTGCCGTCGGCCGCCCTCCCCGACGGGGAGCTGGCCCGCTCCCGTGTCCTCTTCGGCGCCCAGCGCGGGGAGTCCGCGGCCCACGCCGTTCTGGAGGCGGTCGGCCCCGTTCTGGTCGTCACCAGCGATCCCAAGCTCTGGGCCACGACCAAGGACACCCGCGCCAAGCTCGGCCCCACCCATGTCTTCGACCCCTCCCATCTGCTCGACACCCCCGCCCGGCTGCGCTGGAACCCGGCGGTGGACTGCGGCTCCCGCGATATCGCGGCCGCCCGCGCCACCGCCCTCCTCGCCCCCGTACGGCCCATGCACGCCATGGACCGGCCCCTGGCGGAGGCCGCGGAGACGATGCTCCGCTGCTGGCTGCACGCCGCCGCGGTGGACGGCCGGCCGTTCCGCCATGTGCACCGCTGGGCGCAGGGCAGTTCGGCCCACGAGCCGGTAAAGATCCTCCGTACGCATCCCAAGGCGGCGGGCGGCGCGGCCGGCGAGCTGGAGGCCACGCTCACCGCCCACCGCGAACGCCGCGACATGGCCCAGGAGCTGACCGCCCGTGCCCTCGGCGCGCTCTCGTCGATCCATATCCGGGACGCCTGCAATCCGGGACGCGCCGACACGCTCGCACTGGAGTCATTCGTCGCCGAAGGGGGAACCCTGTATCTGATGGGCGAATCCATCGAGGACCCCCGAACCCAGCCGGGTGCGATGCCGCTGCTGACCGCACTCGCCTCACACGTGGTCGAGCACGGCCGGCGCATGGCCGAACGGTCATCCTCCGGTCGGCTCGACCCACCACTGACCCTCGTCCTGGACGACGTCGCCGCCGTGGCCCCGCTCCCGGCACTCCCCGACCTCCTCGCCCAGGGCGCGGACCAGGGCCTCCCCACACTGGCTCTGATGCGCTCCCAGGAACAGGCCCGAGCCCGCTGGCCGCACCGCTCCCTGGCGGGCCAGGAGTCGCGCTGACGGCTGCACACCCCGCCAGTTCTTCCGTCAGCCGTCCCCGGGCGCACCCTCGTCGGCCAAGCCCGCGTCATGGACGAGGATCGCCAGCTGGACGCGGTTGGTGAGGTTGAGCTTGGTCAGGGAGCGGCTGATGTGCGCCTTGACGGTGGTCTCGGTCAGCCGGAGCTCGCGGCCGATCTCGGCGTTGGACAGCCCGCGGGCGAGGGCCCGTGTCGCCGCGCCCTCCCGGTCGGTGAGCCCGGCCAGGCGCTCCCGCGCCTCGCGCGCCTTCGCGGGACGCCGCGCGGCATAGGCCGTGACGATCTGCTTGGTGACGGTGGGGGCCAGCATGACGTTCCCGGCCGCCACAGCGCGTACGGCGTGGGCGAGTTCCCGCGGCGGGGTGTCCTTGGATGAGCCGGAGCCCGGTCCTGACCAGTTCCTCGTCATCGGCGATGAGGACGCGGATCATACGGGCTCTCCTTCCGCGGCCGGTGCCGGTGAGGCCACAGCAGGCGCCGGGAGCCGCGCGGACACCGCGAAGCCGCCCTCACCGCCCTCAGGCAGCGACCGCGCGCCGAACTCGCCGCCGAGCAGCTGGACCCGCTCCCGCAGGCCGACCAGGCCGAGCCTGCTCCCGGGCAGGGGGTCGGCCGGTCCGGAGGGGGCCGCGTTGTGGACGGTGACCTCCAGGGCGGCAGGGAGGTAGCGGAGCCCCACCTCGGTCGGGACCCGGCCCGCATGCTTGCCCACATTGGTCAGCGCCTCCTGGACGATCCGATGGGCGGCGTGTTCGACCATGTCGGGCAGCGGCCGGACCGTTCCACCGACGTCGAGGGAGACCGGAATGCCCGCCGCGCGGGAGCGGTCCACCAGGTCCTCCACATCCCTGAGCCCGGCCGGCGGTGCGGCCGGAGCCATGTCCCCGTCCCGCGCCGGCGTCAGGACGCCCAGCACCTCGCGCAGCTGGGCGAGGGCCTCGCGCCCGGTCGCACGGATCACCGCGGCTCGGACGCCGTCGCCTCGTCCCGTGCGTTGACCTCCAGCGCCCCGGCGTGCAGACCATCAGCGACACCTGGTGCGCCACGATGTCGTGCATATCGCGCGCGATCCGGGCCCGTTCCTGAGCGCGCGCCTCCTCGACGCGGGCGGCCCGCTCCCGCTCCTGGTGCTCGGCCCGCTCCCGCAGGCCCTTGAGGACGTCACGGCGCGCACCGATCCACAGGCCGTGCGGAAAAAGGCAGCCAACGGCGGCCACCGCCCCCAGCACCACCTGTTCGCGGTCCCCGAACCGCGTCCACGCGGCCCGCCCCCATCCCCGGCAGCAAGAACAGCAGCCCGCGCACCGGTCCGAAGACACCCGTACGGTACGCGTACGCGCCGAGGGCCAGCAGGAGCGTCCCCACGCCCTGCCCGATGGACGCCATGACGGGCACCCTCCACAGCCCGTAGGAGACGTCCACGTACAGGTCCATCATGATGTGGGTCGCCTCGGCTGTGCCTCGCTCCTCGACCAGCTCGAAAGCCGTCTGGTCGATGCCGGCGAAGTAGAGCCGCGCGAACAAGCCGAGGATGAGGCAGGTGCCGCCCCAGAACGCCAGACCAGGAAAGCGAACGGCGATCACCCGCGCAAAGGTCGCCACGGCCGGGCACATCAGGACCGTGCCGAGGGCGAAGGCGGTGTAGGCGGCGGTGACGAGCGTCGGATTCTCCGCATAGGCGACCAGTTGGGAGGGCGCGGCGAAGGGCTGTCGGTCGAAGGCCTCCAGCTGCTCCGAGGTGAACTCCCCCGAGTGCAGGGACAGATATCGCAGCACGAGTCACCGGGCACATCGTCCGATCGTGCCCACTGGTGCGTCTCTTTCGTACACAGCTGGGAAAGGAAATGGGGGCTGAACGCAAAAATGCCTCGGTCCCGAGCACTATGTACTCGGGACCGAGGCTAAAAATTGTTCGGCGGCGTCCTACTCTCCCACAGGGTCCCCCCTGCAGTACCATCGGCGCTGAAAGGCTTAGCTTCCGGGTTCGGAATGTAACCGGGCGTTTCCCTAACGCTATAACCACCGAAACACTATGAAGATGAACCGGACCCAGCCCACAAAGGGGCGGTCAGACGGTTCATTGCTTCAGAACCAACACAGTGGACGCGAGCACCTGAG
>NZ_JBQTCE010000028.1:0-59868 GCF_052665095.1 Streptomyces sp. NEAU-174
CCCGCGGAGCGGGTACCACATCGCTGCGCGATGTGCAAGCGAACTGCCCGGCTGCGCCGGGCAGTTGCGGTCGCTGCGCTCCCGCTGGCCCTCGCGATGCGAGGGCGGATCCCTACGCTGCGCTTCGGGATCCGGTGGGGCCGGCCGCTGCGCGCCCGGCTGGCCGCGCATCGCGCGGCCGTAACTGGCCGAGTGTCAGCTATGACTAGTGGAGCCTCCAGTAAGGGAGTTGGGGAGTGCTTCGCACTCCCGGGCGGGTCCGCTGCGCTCCCCCGCCTGACGGTCCCTCCGGCTGCGCCTCCAGAACCGTTGAGGCCCGCTGACGCGGACCGGGCTGGCTACAAGGGGGTGGGGGTCGCTCGTTCGGGTGGGTTCCAACGGTACATGCTGCATCAGATTGATGCAGCATGTACCGTTGGCGAAAACACGAGACACCCCCCAACCATCCTGATGGGGCGCGGCTTTTGATGCGAGGTCAGCGCCATAATTCGGTTCCCCCAACTCACGCGAGGAATGAGAATTGCGCATGCCGCAGTTACTGGAATTCTTAGGTGACCTCGAGGTGGCTCGACCACTCCTCGATGGTGCAGTCACTGACATCGAGGGCTCCTTGCTGTGCCGAGATGGGCCAGTCGGCGGTGAAGGAGAAGGTACCGGTAACTGCGGATTCTCCTTGACGGTCTTGAATGCCGTCTCCATTCAGGGTGTCCTGGACCAGTGGAGCCATGAGGTAGGCATCGAATATTCCCTGAAACGTGAACTCCAGGACAGGTTCGTAGCGGTGGTAGTCGATCGTCTCGATGGTCACCTGGAGGTGGAGTATCTCGGCCGGGCCCGCGTTGGTACGCGACGGTTCAGTGATGCTCTCAAAATCGTGATGTGCCTGGTTCTGAAGGAGTTCGACCAGGTCGTGCACGCGGGGCTGCAGCAGGTCTGTCATCTGGCAGCCGCATACGTCCCGGAGGATTGACATGGCAGTTCGCCCCCGGGTGCGCAGGGACAGACCGACGTCTGGGATGAACACGTCGTGGAAATCATCCGGGTACAGGTCATCCATGATGACCTCATGGTAAGTAATGTAATCCGCTTTGCCCTCGTCTAGCAGTGCGAGCTTCTGCAGAATCGCCGGAGCGTGGGTCTCGAATGCTTCCCGTGCTTTTGTCTGCGTCAGATCTGCCACGATGGAGCGGAGCAAGTGATAGGAGAGGCGCGTACCCGAACCGAATTTCTTGCATGCGGCGATCACGTCCGGACGCAGCTTTGCAGCCTTGCTGAGCGTCACGAGCATGGCGCCCGCGCCTTCGAATGTCTGGTTGCTCTTGTCCCGGTTGCACTTGGAACAGATGGGAGCGAGGTTCTCGGGACCGTGAAGGTCGAAGCTGGAAGTCAGGCTGTACTGCTTCTTGGACTCTTTGAGTTCTGCGGCAGTGGAACTCTGGGGGATGAGGTGATCGATCTGGGTGTCGGTGAAATCCTTCGGTCGGCCACACATGTAGCAGCGGTACTGCCACTGCTTGAGCAAAATCAATTTCAGAATGGAGTTGTCGCCACCGCTGCGGTAACGCACGTCTTCACCCGTCATGGAGCCTCCCGGCATGATCGCCCCGCTACGGAGGCACCTGCCCTAAAGACTGATTCAGCCCCGTTCGCGGTTCCGCGTCCCGCCGCCGCTCAGGCTGTTTGAGCAGTGGCGCTGCCGAAGACCTGATCGAAGGGGGTGGGTCCGATCAGTAGGGATGAGGTGGTAGGCGCCGCTGTGGTGGCGGAGTGCATGTTGGGCGTAGTGGAGGGCCTCGGCTGGGGTGAGGTGGTCAAACAGGGCGTCACCCGCTCAGAGGGTGCGGAGAAAATGCCGGTGATGAGTGCATCATGCAGCGGCTGCCGCTGCTTGCTTGCGACGAAGCCGTGCTCGTCATGGCGGCTCTCGACGCCGCCGCCGAGAGACACGCTCAGGGCGGGGCATCCGCTATACCGTCCGCACCCTGACCAGCCGCCTCGCCCGAGCCCTTGCGGTCAGTGCCGGGATCCGAAGGGCGCCCGCAGGAATCCGATACCTGGAATGGGAGCTATCCGCCGCCCGGGGCGACCGCGATGCGGGCCTGCCAGCGTTGCGGGGGGGCCTTATGGGTGGTCAGCTCGCCGCGCGCAGTGGCAGCCGACGGCCGAAGACGGTGTCGAAGGGATGCGCCTGGCGGGTGCTGACCAGGCGGTAGGCGCCGTCGTGGCGGCGCTCGGCGTGACCGGTGTAGTGGAGGACCTCGACCGGGGTCAGGACGCGCAGGTCCCCGAACACGTAGTACAGCGGGGTCGGCCGGTTGGCGGCGATGAACTGCAGGCCGGCGTGGACAGCTTCGTCGGCGACGGCGTACCGGCCGGAGGAACTGCTGGGCATGCAGTCCTTCGCGTCGATGGTGACGACCTCGCCGGCGCGGGCGGCGATCAGGTCCGGAAACCAGCGCAGCGCCGAGGTGGTGCAGGCCAGGGCCTGTTGGATCGCGGGCGGGTAGGTGCCCTGCCCGCAGCGTTCGACCGTCCACCCCTGCGCCGTGAGCGCTGATGCGACGCGCTGCTCGTGTGCGTCCCCGACCGCCTTGCGCTCCTGCCACCGCGTCCCCACGACGTCCCCTCCCACATCTTCACTCCTGAGTGGTACGAGCGTTCTCCTCTTCGTACTACGTGCTCACCGTTATGATGCCCTTCATGGCGGCATACGCAGACCCACGTTTTCGTCCCACGCTCTGGCCGGGGACGCCGGTTCCCCTGCCGGAGATGACACCCATGCACGGGGTCCGGGCCGAGGATGACTGGATCGTGTGGACTGTCCAGGACCTCGACCGGGCCGTCGAAAGGACGTCGTTGCCGGACGACTTCTACTTGCGCGAGCTGATGGAGGTGGATCCGGCAGATTTGGCCACCGTGGCCGGTTGGATGAGCAAGTACGGGCACCTGGGCGGCAGCATCGAGGCCGGCAGCTGGGACTACGACGAACACAACCGTTTGCAGGAACTCCAGGAGCGTGAACATCCCCGCTATGGCCCCTGGTCCCTGCACGGCGAGCTCGTGCGCCTCCACATCAGCGAGGCCCAGGCCGCCATCGCCACATGGCTGGCATGCCGGCGCCCCGGCGGCCTGGACGAACTCGTCGAAACGGAAGTCACCGAACAGCACCTGGCCGACATCGCAGCCGAGAACGACCACGACGATAGCGGCTACCCCACAACCCTAGAAGAGCTCCGCTCCGCCACCCTCGGCCTGCGGCTGGCCCTGCTCCGGTCGGCCCTGCGCTACAACCTCGCCACCTTCAGCGTCGGCCTGGGCAGCCTCACCGACCGCCAGCCCTCCATCCTCTCCGCCGCCTTCCTCCAGCTGTACAACCACCTCGCCGAGGACGCCACCATCCGCACCTGCGCGAACGAGACCTGCGGGCGGGACTTCGTCCGCCAGCGCGGCCGCGCCGCGTACGGCCAGAACCGCACCAGCGGCATCAAGTACTGCACCCGCGAATGCGCCCGGGCCCAAGCCCAGCGCGAGCACCGGCGCCGCAAGGCCGCCACAGTCCGCCCGGCAACCACTCCCACGCAAGCCTCACCGGCCCCGCACGCAGAGGAGCGGCTCGGATGATCCACCTCCGCGAGCACCAGGTCACCGCAGTCGCCGCGATCCGCGCCTGGGCCGGCCACCCCGAGCGCACCCCCGTTTCCCCCCGGGGCGCCCGCGGCACCCTAGTCTCGGCGACCGGGTCGGGCAAGACCATCACAGCCGCCTGGGCAGCGCGCGACTGCTTCCCCGACAGCCGGATCCTCGTCACGGTCCCGACCCTGGACCTGCTGGTGCAGACGGCCCAGGCGTGGCGTCTGGTGGGTCATCAGGCGCCGATGGTCGCGGTGTGTTCGCTGGAGAACGACCCGGTGTTGAAGGAGCTGGGCGTGCGGACTACTGCCAACCCGATCCAGCTCGCGCTTTGGGCCGGGTACGGGCCTGTGGTCGTGTTCGCCACGTACGCCTCCCTCGTGGATCGCGAGGACATCGACGCTCCCGAGGGCCAGCGGAAGGTTCGCGGGCCGCTGGAGGCCGCTCTGGCGGGCGGGGAGCGGCTGTACGGGCAGGTCATGGCGGGCTTCGACCTCGCCATCGTGGACGAGGCCCACTCCACCGCCGGTGATCTTGGTCGGCCGTGGGCGGCGATCCACGACAACCAGCGGATCCCGGCGGACTTCCGGCTCTACCTGACCGCGACCCCGCGCATCCTGGCGGCGCCCCAGCCGCGAAGGGGCGCGGACGGCCAGGAGACGGAGATCGCAACCATGGCCGACGACCCCAACGGCACCTACGGCGCGTGGATCGCCGAGCTCGGGCTGTCGGAGGCGATCGAGCGGGAGATCCTCGCCGGGTTCGAGATCGACGTCCTGGAGATCCGCGACCCATCGCCGGTCCTCGGGGAGACGGACGAGGCCCGGCGGGGCCGACGTCTGGCCCTGCTGCAGACCGCGCTCCTGGAGCACGCCGCCGCGTACAACCTGCGCACGGTCATGACCTTCCACCAGAAGGTCGAGGAGGCCGCCGCGTTCGCGCAGAAGCTGCCCGAGACCGCGGCCGAGCTCTACATGAACGACGCCTCGGACGAGGACCTGGCGAAGGCTGAGGAACTGCCCGCATCGTCGATCGACGCGGATTTCTACGAACTCGAGGTCGGCCGCCACGTACCCCCGGACCGGGTGTGGTCGGCGTGGCTGTGCGGCGACCACCTCGTCACCGAGCGGCGCGAGGTGCTGCGGCAGTTCGCGAACGGCATCGACGCGAGCAACCGGCGCGTACATCGGGCGTTCCTCGCCTCGGTGCGGGTGCTCGGGGAGGGCGTGGACATCACCGGCGAACGGGGCGTGGAGGCGATCTGCTTCGCCGACACCCGCGGCTCCCAGGTGGAGATCGTGCAGAACATCGGCCGCGCGCTCCGCCTCAACAAGGACGGCAGCACCAAGGTGGCCAGGATCATCGTGCCGGTCTTCCTCCAGCCCGGCGAGGACCCGACCGACATGGTCGCCAGCGCCTCGTATGCCGGGCTGGTCGCTGTCCTCCAAGGCCTGCGCTCTCACGATGAACGACTCGTCGAGCAGCTCGCCTCCCGCACGCTCACCAGCGGGAAGCGCAAGGTCCACGTCCGGCGTGACGAGGACGGGCAGATCGTCGGGGTTGGCGGCGAGGGTGACGGTGAGGACCAGGAGGACGACACGCAGGCCGCTGCCGAAGCGGCGCTGCTGCACTTCTCCAGCCCGCGCGACGCCGCGACCATCGCCGCGTTCCTGCGCACCAGGGTCTACCGGCCGGAGTCCCTGGTGTGGCTGGAGGGCTACCAAGCCCTGCTGCGCTGGCGGAAGGAAAACGAGATCGCCGGCCTCTACGCCGTGCCCTACGACGTCGAGGTGGAAGTGGGGGTCACGAAGGATTTTCCGCTGGGGCGCTGGGTCCACCAGCAGAGGAAGGCGCTGCGGGCAGGTGAACTGGAGGAGCGGCGCAAGACCCTGCTGGATGCGCCGGAGGCCGGGATGGTGTGGGAGCCGGGCGAGGAGGCGTGGGAGAACAAGCTCGCCGCGCTCCGGTCCTACCGGCGGGCCACGGGGCACCTCGCTCCGAGGCAGGACGCGGTGTGGGGCGAGGGCGAGGCGATGGTGCCCATCGGGCAGCACATGGCCAACCTGCGCCGGAAGGGCGGCCTGGGCAAGGACCCGGAGCGGGCGGCACAGCGCGCGAAGCAGCTGGCCGCCATCGACCCGGACTGGAACTGCCCCTGGCCGCTGGACTGGCAGCGCCACTACCGCGTGCTCGCCGACCTGGTCGACGCCGACGGCGCCCTGCCCTACATCGCGCCGGGCGTCGTCTTCGACGGCGACGACGTGGGCAAGTGGCGGTGGCGGCAACAGGAACCGGGCACCTGGGCCCAGCTCCTCCCCGAGCAGCAGGAACGGCTGACCGCGCTGGGCATCAAGGCCCCTGCACCCCCGCCTCCGGCCCCGGCGGCGCCCCGTGCGACGAAGGGCCCGAGCAAGGCACAGCAGGCGTTCCAGCGGGGCCTGGCGGCCCTCGCACAGTGGGTGGAGAGGGAAGGCGCGGACCGACCGGTACCGCGCGGCCACAGTGAACAGATCGCGGTCGACGGCGAGGCGGAGCCGGTGGCCGTGAAACTGGGCGTATGGAATTCGAACATCCGCGCAAGGTGGGACAAGCTCACCTCCGAACAGCAGGCCGCCCTCGCCGCCCTGGGCGTGCCCTGGGCAAGGGCAGCGGTGCCGGCCCCGTTCGGCCCGGCACCGGTGGACGACAGTCCCGTCCAGCCAGCGCCGTCGGAAGCACAGGCGCAGGAGGACCACGACCAGGACGCCACCGTGACGGAGGAAGAGCGCCAGGCGGCGCGGAGCACGGCGCGGATGCAGCGCATGAACGAGCTGATGCGCAACCACACCAAGGCCGAACTGCTACGCATGGCCTACGCAGGCGGCCTGGTGCCGTACAACAACCCTGAGAAGTGGCGTAAGGACGAAATCGCCTCCGCCGTCGTCGACACCGAGTTCCGCACCGCCAACCAGCCCGCCGCAGTCACCGCACGTCCCGTCCCCGCGCAGCCACTGCCGCAGCAGAACCACCATGACGAGTGCGACAAGTCGCTGTACGACGGCGGCACCTGCACCTGCGACCTCATCGAGCAGTACGGACCATCCTCCGAACGGGACGACTACTGAGACAACCCCCTGACCGCTCCCCGCACCGCCGGACCCCAGGCCTTTCGAGGCTTGGGGTCTCATGCTGTTAGTCGAAGGTGACTACCGCAGTGAATGCTGGTAGTGCTGGAGCCGGTCGATCAGGATCTCCCCTCGAGGTCGACACTCTCGGGAATGTGGTTCTCGACCGCACGCTGCAGATCGTCCTCGGTGAGGTCGTCGGGGTGTCGTCCCAGGGCGGCAGTGAGTCGTGCGGGCAGGGCCATCGGAAGTCCAGTGTGTTCACCACATGCTGCTGGCGATCGCCAGCCAGATCACGCTAAACGGGATCGCTGGGCCGCCACCACGCATTTCCGGTGACTCCGTAATGCGCCGCGCATGGAGCGTCGGGCGCATTACGGTTCTCCGATGAACCAGGATGAGATCCGTGACGAGTTGGTGAGTTCTGCACAGCGATGGGCTCGGACAGCCATCGACGCCTACCTCGAAGAGCCTGCGGACCAGGACTTCGCTGTCCATCACATGGCTGTGGCTGTCGAGCACCTGGCCAAGGCATGTCTGGCATCCGTCGCTCTCACGTTGCTGGCTACCCCAAAGCCTTCGGTACAGGATCTGCTGGTGCTGGGCGGCCAGGAAGACAAGGTGGAGACAGGGCGCGCCGGGCTCAGGACCGTCGGTGGTGCGGAGGCCGTGACGAGACTCGCGCAAGTGGGGAAGGGGGAGGTGCCCGGGCAACTCGCGGCGTTGAGGCATGCTCGCAACGGCATCACGCACATGGGGTGGGGGCGGCCGTCTGACGAGTGCAGGGGCCTGCTGGCAGCTGGTGTGGCGTACATCGATTCCCTGCTGCCCAATCTGGCGAAGGAGCCGCATTGGTTCTGGGAGAACCATTACGACGTGTGCAAGGGCCTCGTGGAGAAGACGACGGACGAACTGAAGTTGCGCTACGCGGCGAAGATCCGGCGGGCGAAGGCGACCTTCGCGAAGAAGACAGAGCGTCTGTCCGACAGCGAGAAGACGGCCGTGGTCGCCAGTCTGTCGGCAGCGCCTCTGCCCAGCCGATGGCTTCTGCACATCCCCGCGCAGTGTCCGGCATGCGAAAGTCCTGCCTTCGTCAGCGGGCGGGACAAGAGCGGCGACTACGGAGACATCTGGTTCTTCCCTCGTTACTTCGGGTGTCGGGTCTGCGAGCTCACGCTGACCGGACCGGAACTAGACCTCGCGGACATGAGAGCCCAATCACTGCGCGCAGAAGAAGAGGTGGATGAGGACTGGGAACCCGACTTCGACTTCATGTGACGCCGACGCCGGTGACCTGGCGCGCTTTGAGGGCTACTGCCGGAGTCCCTCGTTCTCTGCGACCATGTGCCCATGGTCGGCAGCAGTGATCGTGCAACGCTTCGCGCCCTGCTAGACACCGCCGTCGCGCCTCTCAGCAACCTGACGCACACCGTGCTGAGCCAGGCCTTCGAGCGATTGAGCATGCCGGCGATTCCCCAGAACGCCGGCAGCAAGTCGGCCCGGGTCGAACAGAGCCTCCAGCAGGTACCCGACACGGAACTGCCAGGACTGGCCCAACGCGTCCTACAGCAGCAGGACTTCCCCTTCCCTGTCCGCCCGCCGCTCCGTCATCAGCTCGAAGACCTGCTGTGGGAAGAGGGCGCACCACCCGGCATCCCCAAGAAGGCCCGCCGTGAACTGGCGCGCGCCCTGTATCTCCCGGATCTCACCCAGCACCATGACCGCTTCCTGCATCTGCTCGATCGCCTCTGGGTGATCGAGGGACCGGACCTTTCCTTCGACGAGTTCAGCGCGCTGCTGCTGAACGGGACGCGGCCGGTGACGCTGAAGGATCGCATCAAGAAGCACGTCTTCAGCAACCCGGAGGATTGGTCGGCCGAGCAGCTTTTCGACAGCCTCGGTGCGTTCGAAGCAGGGGACGCCAGGTTCGCCCGCTTCCTGGAAGGCCTGGTCTCGGCGGACGTTCTCCTGGACGAGCACTTGCAGGAGAAGACAGCCAGCACGATCAACGATCACCTCCGCGCCCATGGGATCGAGTTGCGGCAAACCGGCAGCGATGGCGGCTATCCGCTGTTCACTCTGGTGTCGACACGGCTGCACAGCAACCGAAAGCCGAAGAACATCATTTTCGCTTCCCTGGGTAAACCGGACATTCGTTTCCGATCCTCGGTGGACAACGACATCGAGATCGTCGGCGGGCGACCGGGTGCCACCCTTGTCTATGACCGGGAGATCCCTGTCGAGGGTCTACGTTGGCGTGACCTGCACAGCTGGTGGCAGGACACCCACGGGTTCAACAGCGAGAGCGACGCCGGTGAAGATCTCTACCAGCGGCTCCTCAGGAGCCTGCCGCGCAACTCACCTGGTCAGAGGAACCTTTTCACGGCCTACCGCACGGCTCACCCGTTCTGCGCGGATGACCTTGCTCTCCTGCCCGAGGTATGGCTGCACTGGGATCCCAAGACCGTTAAGGAACGCGGCCCCGAAGCGTTGCTGCGTTCCCGCATGGACTTCCTTCTGCTGCTGCCCTTCGGACAGCGTGTCGTCCTGGAGGTCGACGGAGTGCAGCACTACACGCGCGACAACGGCCATACTCCCGACACCGCCAAATACGCGGACATGGTCGCTGCCGACCGGGATCTCAAGCTCAGGGGGTACGAGGTCTTCCGCTTCGGCCACGACGAACTGAAACGGCCCGAGGACGCCAAGAACCTTCTCCTCCAGTTCATCCCGGCCATGTTCAGCCGCTTCAAAGCCAGACCCTGAAGCCACGGTAGAGAAGCGGCCCTCAACAGCTCCTGCGGCACCCCGGCTGCTATCGGCCGCGTGGGGCAGCTGCCCGGCACTCCACTAGGACGATGCCGGCGCTCCCAGGCGCGCGATGGGCTTAGCGCCAGTTTTCGTTCCGATGTTCCAAGCGCCGCCAATTGCATCTGATGCGAACTCGCGATGGTATGCGCATCGTCGCCGTCCAGGGCATCAATCATCCGGCCTGGGCAGGGGAATTGGGCTACTGCGCTGGTGCTCACGATAGCGGCTGGCAGCGCGTGGATAGCTGACCGGGCGTCCGCGATCCGCCAGCACGTCCTGGAGATGTCCGCCCCCGTCGTCGCTGACGCCCTCGGCTACCACCAGTTCACCACCGCCAAACTGGCCGCCCAAACCGGAGGAACCTGGAGCCGATACGCCGCTGGAGACCACCTGCGGACACCATCCGGCTGGACACCACAGAGAACTGACGACAGTTGAACAAGCAAGCTCACCCGTATCAGCTCCCGATCATGTCCCGATCCGGACACTCCACCGGGTGCGGCCGCCGCTGCTGCTACGGTCCGGCGCCATGAACACTGACGACTGGACGGCGTTCGGTGCCATTGTTGCCGCAGTCGGGGTGGTGGTCTCCGCGGTCATGGCGTACTGGACGACCCGCAAAGCGGCGGCGGCCGCCGCGGACTCGGCTGACACCGCGCGAGAGGTGGCGCAGATCGAACGCGACCGCTGGCACCGCGAGCTGACTCCTGAGCTGACCTTCAGCCTGATCCGCGTGGGATCCAACCGCCTGAGGCTCACCACCACACTCGCCGGCCCCGTCGGCCTGGATCACCTCGACACGATCACCCTCACGGTGCGCGACGAGGCCGGACGGGATCACTCAGCCAGACCGCATTACGACGAAGCTATGCGTACGGAGCTGCCGTCGGTGATCTGGGGGCCCGCCCGATTCAGCCCTGGGGTCGACGGGGTTGCCGCGCCCGGCCGCCAGAGCATTATCCGGAGCCTGGAGCGCGGCAACTTCGTGCACCGGCAGATGGATAACTCCGAGCCGCCGAGCTGGTTCCAAGACCCGGGAGACTGGGTGGACGGGTACTGGGAGGCGAAACTGCGCCTGCACGCGGTCTGCGAAGTGGAGGGGCACAGACCCTGGATCGTCGTTGCCGAGGTCGCGAACCCGGGGGTGGAGTACATCTCCGACGGTTCAGACGAGATGGAAATTCCGGAGCAGCACCGCTGAATCACGGCTGCCCGAGGTCGAGGCCCAAGCGGCCCCGGCGGCGCCGGAGGACCCCGGCGGCAGGTCCTCGCCGAGCGCCGCTGAACGCCACCGGCCCCGGACCAGCACAAGCAGCTCACCCGGAGTCGATACGCCGCTGGAGATCACACACGGTCTCCAGTGGGCTGGGCTCCTCGGGGAACTGGCGACACTTGAATACGCGAGCTCACCAGTATCAACCCCTCTACCTGCTGGCCCGGGACGTCGTCCAGGACGCGCTGCGGCTGCTGCGCCCAGGCGGCCCTTGAACGCCCCTACCGCCGTGTCAGACCCGGCCGAGACGATGGGCGGACGACGCCAGGGGGGAGCGCTGTGAGTTTCACTGCCGTACACGCGGAGCAGGGCCGTTTGGACGCCTCCCTGCCGGATCTCGGCTGCGGCTGGGACTGGAGTGCGATCCACCGGGTTCGGCCGCCGGCCCCCCTGGCGTGCCGGGAGTGCGGCCACGGGATGCACGCCAAGGTGTCGCCCTTGGGCCTGCGGTTCTTCGCCCATGCGCCTGGGGCTCCGACGTGCACCCTGGCGGAGGAGTCCATGGCCCACCACCTGCTCAAGCTGGAGCTTGCTCAGGCGGCTCGCGCGGCCGGATGGATGGCCGAGCTGGAGGTGAGCGGGCCGGACGGTCGTTGGCGGGCGGACGTCCTCGCCTCCACGGCCAAGAGTCGGCGTGTCGCCCTGGAGGCGCAGTTGGCGAGCATCACCACTGCCGAGATTCGTGCCCGTACGCAGCGGATGGAGGCTGACGGCGTACGGGCCTACTGGTTCAGTGACCGCAGCCGGATTCCCTGGCTGGGCGCCGTTCCCTCAGTGCGGCTGTCCCGTCAGGGCGAGGACCTGGTCGCCGTCGAGCCCATTGCCCGGTTCACCGGCGCCTACTGGGACCCCGAGCCGTCCATACCGCTCTCCGAGTTCGTGGGCAGGGTCCTCACCTCGCGGTTCGTCTCGCACGCTCCACGCACGCCGCAGCGTCACGTGGCCCGGCCCGTGACGCGGCTGTGGGCCCATCCAAAGTGCGTACTGGCGGAGGCCAAGAAGCTGGGAGACGAGGAAAAGCAGCAGCGCGCGGCACAGGAGGAGCAGGAACGTGCCGAGCGGCGGGGGTACGCCCGGCAGGAGGCCGCGCTCGCCGAACGTACGGCGCGCTCCGACCCGGACCGGGCGGCCCTGGCCCGGCACTCCGCCCGGCTGCCCGGGATCGAGCGAGCCATCGCCCAGGCCGCCGACATGTTCCTCACCCGCGTGACTGTCGGCTGGAGTGTGGGAGACAGCCGGTACTCCAGCGGCGTCCCGCTCGTCAACGACCACGGGACCCTGCTGGCCGTCTTCGACCCGCTCCCGCTGTCCGGCCCCTGTCCCGACTTCCTCCTGGACGTCGAGCTGCCGATGCTCTTCCCCACGGAGGAACGACGCGAGCGCTTCGAGGAGCACCGAGCCACTGGTGAGCGATTGCGCCGGTTGCGCCAGCAGGCCATAGCCGCGGCGCTCGCCGACGACGAGTAGTCGCCGCGCCCCTGTCCTCACCAGCCTGAGTCCCCATAAGGCGTGGCTCTACCTTGCACCGTGGGTCAGAGATAGGAGACCGGAGCCAGGTCGCGCGGCCCAGGCGCGCCCCTCACGGCGAGTGCGTCCCTGGAGACCAGGTCAGGGCAGCAAACCGCCCGCATTCCTGCCTGCGGAAAAGCGGGCGGAAATGCGGGCGGTGTACGTGGTCACCAGGGCGGGTTGGCGCGGTAGTCCGGTTCGGAGTGAGGGTGGGCCAGCTCGTTGTAACAGGGAAGGCAGACAGGCAGTCAGCACGCGACCGGCGAGCGGGCCACCCAGGAGTCGGACGATCACAGCGGTACCTCCATCCGGCGGGATCCTCCCACCTCACCCCTTGGTGGGGCTCGGAACCAGAAGGACAGCATCGAGGCACCAGCGACTTCCGTCCCGGCTCCGCCGCCGGGCTGGCGGCTGCGAGGCGCGGCGGCCCCGGCCGACGCGCAACCGACTGAGCGCGCCCCGATCCCCGGCCGCGGCCGCGCCGCCCATCCCGCCCGTCCCTCGTGCCGCTGCAGCGGCGGGGCCAAGAGCAAGCCACGTGCTCCTTCCTGGCCGACAGAGACGACCGGTCACGCGGCCCGGACGGCTCCGTAGACGCGGGCCAGCTGACGTAGCTCGGAGCGCGCCGCCGGTACCGAAGGGACAGTCCCCCAGTAGGGGTGCCACCACAGCCGTGCAGACAGGAGCAGCAGGCGGCGGCGCAGAGCGGTGGTGTCGCGGGGGCGGGGTGCGGCGAGCGCTTGGTAGGTGGCGTTCCAGTCGACTTGCGTTTGCACCAGGTCGTCGGGGAAGTCGGTCACGTCCATACCGGTATTAGATCGCTTGTTCGAATTCGGTGTCACTTCGGACACGCCTCACCCGGCTCCGTGGCCGGGTCGCGCCCGGCGCGGTCAGCCTCGTGGTCGGGCCCGTGGTCACCCCCACCACGGTGGTCTGGCCCGGTCTGGAGCGGCACCCAGGCGGGTGATTTTCCTTCGCGTAGGCGGGCGCGGCTTTAGCTGCATGGGCCCAACCGGCGAGCGGGCGAACGTGACGTCGTTCGTCGTCCGTCGTTTCATCGGCCGGAAGCTGCTCACCGAGCTGAGCGCGAACCCCGACGGCTCGCTGCTCCACCCCGGCCAGGTTGCGGAGGTCTGCCGGCGCGAGGACCTGGCGGAGCTGGTCGCCGCCGACACCCCGCTCGGACCGGAGCAGGCAGCCGAGCGGCTGGGGGTCCGCAGGGCCGACTTCGACTGGATGCTGCGCCTGAAGTGGATCAGGCCTGCCGAATCGATCGAGGTGCGCTTCGGCACCTCCCGGGCCGGGGCCGTCGATGTCGCGCTCTACACCACGGCGTCCGTCGACGCGCTCGCCGCGCGGACCGACATCGACTGGGAGCAGCTGCGCTCAGTCGGGAAAGGCCGGCGCTCCCCGCTCGCGGCGCTGGCCAAGCAGGCCGCCTTGGCGTGATGTAGGGGTCCGGGGCGGGTGGAGTGGCTGGAAGCTCTGCCCGCCCCCGGACCGGCGCTGACACACTCGGGCCTTGTATCGGTCAACGACGTATGACGGAGGATGAGTTGAGCCAGCAGCAGGAGCAGCCCTGGCAGCCGGGCCCGAACGATCTGCCCTTCACCACCCACCTGCTCAACCCGCACGGTGACCGGCACCTGGGCTTCAACGAGGACGAAGGCCGGTACTACCGGCTGTGGCAGCACAAGGCTCCCGAGCGGCTCCACACCGGTGAGGCCATCTTCCTGCGTCCCAGCGACATCAACCAGATCATCAGCTACGCCATGATCTGGGTCCGCAACCACCCGGAGGATCCCCGCGGCTACGAACTCATCGACGAAATCGCCGCCGGTGCGAAGGCGATCGTCATGCACTTCGCGCAGGCCGCGCAGGCACCCGTGCAGCGCTAGGCCGGCTCCCCGCCTGCCGCGTCCCAGCCGTTCAGGAAGTCGGCCAGGGCGCGGCGTTGCTGTTCCTCACGGACAAGCTGTTCGGCGAGGACGTCGCGGTCGACGTACGGGTCGACGGCGGCGAGGACCAGGCGCTGGAGTTCGTCGGGTTCGAGGGCTTCGACCTCCCACTGCACGGGGCGGTCGATGTCGAAGCCGTAGCGGCTGGCGAAGGCCGGCCATCGAGGGTCGTCCCGCTTCCCCGCAGTCGCGGGCAGGGCGTATGCGCGGACCTGGTCGCGGGTGAGCAGCACCCGGGTGACCTGGCTCCAGCAGCCGGTGCGCTCCACCCAGTCCCGCTCGACATCTTCACCCGAGCAGTCGAAATCGCCGACGTACGCAAGATGCGCTTCCCGCTGGTCAGCGGCGGTGCGCTCGCGGGCGACGTCGACATACGACTGCGAGCCGAAGCCGCGGACCACGAGGACCGGGATGCCGTACGGTGCGAGCCAGTCGGTGAGCAGCTGACGGAGGGTGTCCTTTTCCGCCGCGACGTACAAGGCGTGCTCTTCTTGGCCCTCGGTGCGGTCGAGGCGGAACCAGTCCGGGATCTCGCGCAGGAACGCGCCCGCGTCCGGCCAGGCCGTCGGGACGTGGACCTCCCTCAGGGTGTCGATCAGGTCGGGGAAGCGGCCCTCGCGGCGGGCCTTGGCCAGCTGCGACGACAGGCGGCGGTACATCGGCGGTGTGTGCGGCAGGACGCCCTCTGAGGCGAGCCGGTACATCACCTGCCGCAGGGTGACTTTCAGTGGGGCGTATCCCTGGACGATCTGTCTCGCCCGGTCCACCACGGTCGGCCATCGCACCCGTTCACGCGCCATGCGGTACATGTACATGTACCCCTCGCCGCTGTCCGGTGCCTGGACCTCCCCAATCCGGGTTATCCACAGGCCGGAACACGGTCGGCGGTTCCTCCGTACGCTGCTGACCCGAGTCGATCACACGGGGGTGTGCGGGATGCGGTACGGCGTGGTGGTGGAGGAGCTCGCGGTCGAGGTCATGGCGCAGCTGCCGACCGGCGAGGCCCGGCAGGAGGTGATGGCCCTCGTGGAGGTCGCGCGGATCGATCCGCGGGCCTGGCCTGACGTGCGTGATCCCGGCTCGGTGGAGGAGATCCGGGAGGCGTTCGGGCGGCGGTGCTGGGTCCAGTACATGCCGCACGCCGGAGCGGTCGAGGTCCGTGACATCGGGTGGGCGGGCTGAGCCACAGAGGCCGCCGCGAGTCGGCCCGGCGGCTAACTCGTCAGGCGAAAGGAGATGGAGCATGAGTCCCGTCCTGCGGGTCGTCACCTTCAACACGCTCTTCGGCGGACACACGGACTCCGGGTTCGGGCCGGCTGACCGGTGGGACGGGCAGATGGAGTTCCTCCGGTCGCTGCGGCCGGACGTGCTCGCCCTCCAGGAGCTCAACTTCTTCGAGCAGCTGGGCCGCAGGCGTCTGCACCGGGCGGTCACCGAGCTCGCGATGGCGCAGGGGTTCCTCGCGGAGGCCAACGTGACCACGGCCAGCCACCGCTTCCACTCCGCGATCCTGCTCAGCGACCGGGTCCGGGTCGATGCCGAGGGCGCGGACCGTACGCGCTACCACCACGTCATGGGCTGGGCGAACCTGATCGTGCCCGGCGCGCACGGACTGGTGGAGGTCCGCAACCTTCATCTCGATCCGTTCGACCCGCGCAACCGGGCGCGGGAGGTCGCCCCGCTGGAGGTCCTCGCCGCGCCCGGCCGGCTGTCGCTGGTCGTGGGCGACATCAACTCCATCGGCGTCGGCTTCCCCGAGCCGGACTGGAGTCGGCTCCAGCCGCATCTGCTCAACGGCCACCTGCGCTCGCCCGGCCAGGAGCCGGTCTCCGACCGGGATGCGGTGGAGCTCCTGGCTCGCGCCGGCTTCGTCGACGCCAGCGGCCGCTTCGGGCAGGAGGCGGTGGCGACGGCCGCGTTCGGCGACGGCGATGTGCCCCGGCGCCAGGACCTCATCCTGGCGAGCCCCGCCCTGGCTACTGCTCTGGTCTGCTACCGGGTGCACATGGAGCCCGTCGAGACCGGCCTGTCGGATCACGCCGCCGTCAGCGCGGACTTCGACCTGGGCCTGCTGGACCGAGCGGCGTGACGCCGCGACCGGTCAGGCGCTGCTGGCGCTGAGGTGGTGGTATTCGAGCCAGTACGTCGACCATCGCGCCGCCTCACGCATCAGCGTCCCGCCGGGCCACTGCTCCATCGAGGGCAGCTCGAGCCCGCCCGCGCTGTAGGCGAGCGGCGGGCGGTACTCGGTGAGCTGACGGACCAGCGCGGACAGCGGCGAGTCGTCCTCCAGGTCGTGGCCACGCCCTGTCAGAGCCTCGCGGACGGTGTCCTCGATCTGCGGCTCGCCCTCCGGGTTCGGGGTGAGCGCGGCGACGAGCTGCTCCACCGGCACCTCATCCGGCTCGCTATCGAAGTCGCCCGCATACAGCACGAGTGCGACGGTGGGCAGCGCGTGCGTGAAGGGTCCGCCGCTGTACTCCTTCGGCCATGCCGGCTCCAGCAGGGTGGCCGCCCGGCGCAGGGCACGATGCCACTTCAAGGTCATCCACTCGCCGGTCGACACCGGAAAGGCCAACCGGCCTGCCGCCCACCACAGATCCCGCGTATCCGCCATAGCGGCCAACCTATGACCCACGGTGTTCCCGTGTCTCCCCCGTGCTCCCGGCCACGGAGGCCGAAAGCACGGACGCGGCGATGCGGGAATGGCCGCTGCCCCCAGCGGCGCGGTCACTCCGGTACCTGGGCAAGCCACCGCGCGGGAGAGCTTGCCCAGGGGCACCTTCGGCTTGCCCGGAGCCGCGCAGTCCCGTCAGCGGCCGACCGGCTCGGGGTAGCGCTCATGGCGCCGGTGCGGGTCGTCCACCCCGATCTCGTACCAAGGCTCGCCGCGCTGGAGCCGGGGCAGGGTGTTCACCCACACCGCAATGGTGATGCCGCGTACGTCGGCGGCGAGCGCCTTGCGGCGGTTGTCGAGCAGGCGCTCCTCCTTTCCTGCCAGGACGACGTGCAGCCGCGGGAAGGTCTGGGAGCGGGTGTAGCGGTGGCGCTGCCAGAACGGGTACGTGCGTCCGTTGGTGCCGCGGGCTCCTTCCCAGACACGGTGTCCGGCGTAGCGCTCGTAGTCCCAGACCTCCTTGGCGAGGCGGGCCTGGGACATGGTGCCGTTGTCGAGCTCGAAGAGGCGGACCTCGCTGGTCTTGGTCGGCAGCGCGAGGACGGCGTCGGTGTTGAAGCTGAGGCCGGTCGCCTTGATGGCGTGGTTGACTTCCACCTGCCAGTCGGTCAGATACGCGCGGCCTCCGTAGGCGAGGATCGTGTCGGTCACCGCGACGCCGTGCGGACCGAACCCGGCCTTCACCGCCTTCGCGCCGGTGCCGGCCCTCGGCCGCGCGGGCAGTTCGTTGCCGTCGGCCAGAGCCTTCTGCCCTGCCGGGGTCAGGTTCCAGATCGGGTGCCGGCCCGCCTTGCCGTTCGTTTCCGCCAGTCCCAGTTCCGCCAGCTTCTTCATCGCTCTGCGCACGTACGACCGGCCGTCGGCATCCTCCGCCGTGATCACCTGAGCCATCTGCCGGACCGTGGCAATCCGCACGCACCCCAGCATCCGCAGCGCATCGGCACGCACCTTCCTGGCCGGAGTGGACTTCTTCCCCTTCGCCGACGTCTCAGGGGAAGACAGAGAGGTGTCAGCGTGCCGGTAGGCCCCCTGGCGGGCGGTGTGAGCTGCGGCAATGGGCACGACGTCGGAATCGTTCGCGGCACTGGACACGGCACTGGCTCCCGGGGCGCCCGGAGGCCGCTCAGCACCCCTTGTCCAGGTCGGGCGCGGCTCCGGTGCGGGCTGCCGGGCGCTGCTGGCGTAGGCCATGGCAAGGCTCCTCACGCATGTGGCGCGGGATGCCGGATGGAATCCCGTCGTCATCTGCTAGAGGTGTGCTGGAAGCGGACGGTGTGACATTCCGCCGGATGCCGTTACCCAGTCGTGATCGTCAGGCGGGCGCGACTGTCCGGTGACAGCAGCCCCGCCCCGGCCCGATTGTCATCGAAGTTGGACCAGTTTGATCCGGGGCGGCCGACCGCTGCTCGGGAACGAAGTAGCCCCCGGTGCGGTCACGTGATCGTGTAGGGCCTGGGGTACCCCATCTGCTCATACCGCACGGTTTCTGCGTCGAGCTGCTTCAGGGCTGTGGTGCGGCCCCGGGCTTCCAGCAGCATGACCGCGGTGCAGATCGCGATGGCGTGGATGCGGTCCAGTGGCTCCAGGCCCTCCACTGCTGCGGTGAGCCCCGTCTCCTCCGTTGCGACCCGGCGTACGGCCGTCATCATCGCCAGCTCGGTCTCCAGCGGTGCCAGGGCCGCCACCGCATCAAGCTCGCGCACCGCCATGGACGGCTCCCCCAGCTCGCCGAAGAGCCTGTCATGTTCGAGGATCAGCCAGGCCAGGACGCGCTCCAGCCGGCTGGTGTCCAACCCTGTGAGGCATGTCGCGACCTGGACACGGTCCTGGACCAGGTAGGCCCGCGTCAGGTCAGCCGCCCGCCACATCGCGTCGATCAGCCGCGGGTCGTCAGGTTCCGTCATGACTCTCCTTTTAGCGGACCTGCGGGAGCGGCGGCGAGTTTCCCGTTTGATTCGCCGATACGGGCGCCAGGGCAAAGGCGTCGGTGCCGTCCAACTCCAGATTCGTTGTCACCGGACAGCGACGCAGAGTTCGGTGACGAGCGCGAGCGAGGTCGTCACCATCGGCACCCGCCGGGCGGGTCGGACGGGGTGCGGGCACGGTGTCCTCGTGTTCTCCGGCCTGGAGCCGGGTCGGCGGTTGACCGGCCCGCACGCGGATCTGCGTACGGGCCGGACCCACCGTGAGGAAGCACCCCCTCGTCCGCGATCTGACGACCAGCGCCGGTGGGTGTCCGATTTCGCCTTGACCACTACCGTTCCGGGGGTTTGCCTGTGGCTGGCGCCACATCGCCTGGCGCCCGGGTCAGCGGGCGGGGCGGGTGTGGGACGGCGAGGCTCCGTGTCGCCAGTCCGAGGGCTTCTGGACGCGGAACGTCCCGCCGCCGGCCCACTACTGGTCAGCGTTCAGCGGCGCGGGTGCGCAGGCGGGCCATGACCCCGGTGCGTTCCTGTGCGGCCGAGCGTTCGGCTTCAAGTTCGCGGCGGGTCCGCTCGCACAGCGGGCACAGCCCGCCTGGTTCCGGCTGGTAGCCGTCGGTGTCGGTGTGGTCGGGGTCGACGTCCCTGCTGCAGGAGGGGCACGGCCAGTGGGCCGTCAGCCGCTCTTCCAGCTCGAGGCCGGTCTTCCCCCACCCCCGAGGGAGCTGGGCCTCCCGTGTGGCCCGGCGGGCATCGCTGCGGGCGAGGTACTCGGCGTGTGTGTCGGTGTTGGTCAGGGCGTCGTTGAGGGACTGCCACGTCGTGCGGCCGAAGCGCCACCACACCGGCCCGTGCGGGCCCTTGGTCCGCAGCTGGTCGAGGTGGGTGGCGATGACCGGCACCGTGCCCGCGTACTCGTACCAGCCGTCCCGCTTTTCCGCCTCATCGAGGCTCCACTGGGCAGCGGGGCATTGCCACCGGCCTCGCCAGCAGTCACGGGAGAGCTCGGCCACCTTCTTCATACGGTTGAAGCGTGCCTCGGGTCCGACGTCCTTGGTGAACACCAGCGCGAGCGGCGGGTAGCCGCCGCGCCCGGAGTCCTCCCACACTGTCGACCACAGCTCCACATCCCGGCCCTGGTGGTCCTTCACCTTCCGCTGGAAGAACCTCCGGTAGCGGTCGATCTTGGCCGCGACCTTCGCGGCCGATTCTGTGTGGTTGTCGACCTCCACGAACAGCACCGGCACCCCGTCCTCCGGCGCCTGGAGCACCGCGTCCGCGCGCAGACTCCCCTTCCCCGGAGCGGTGAACGTGCCGACCACGGGCAGCGCGACCTCTGTCTCCCAGCCCCCCAGGTGCCCCAGACCGGCCGGGCGAGGCGGAAGCTGCCGTCTTGGAGCCGGAACCGCGGCACGCCGGGTCACCGGCTGGGTCGGCAAGGGGGGCGACTGCCGGATGGCGTCGATCGTGTCGGTCACCGCCAGCGCGTGCGCGGCACCCGCCTTCGCCGCCTCCCGCGCGCTGCCACCCATCTCCTTCACCGGACGGCCCAACTCACTCGCGGCCGCGGCCAGCCCGGCGGTGGTGAGGTTCCACAACTGCCGCGTCACCGGCCGGCCACCCGCTCCCATCCGAGACGTCTTCCCCACCGTCTCCACCAGACCGGCGTGCCGGAGGTCCTTGCACGCGTTCCGGACCGTCTGCTGATCGGCCGTACCCGGCAGCACCAGCTGCCGCAGCTGCTCCGCCGTGGCGACCTTCACCACCCCCAGCGCGAGCAGCACCAGCGCCCGCACACGACCCGTCGACTTGTACGGCCACTGCCCCACACCCAAGATCCCGCTCCCTCCCTTACCGTCCGGCCCGAGCCAGGCGAGGGCCGCGGACAGCCACGCGGGGCCGCGGGGCAGCAACGCCCCCGGCCCGGCCCCGCACGACCACTCCCCCACCCCACTCCAGGTAGAAGAAGGGAGTAAGGGGCTGTCGGAGCCGCCGCCACGCCCGGAAACAGGCCCTGACCTGCGCTCTGTACCTGCGCAGTGCAGGTGATCACTGTAGGGCAGAGTGTAGGGAGAACTGTAGGGAGTGTTGTAGGGCCGGGCGAAGATGCCTGGTCTTCTGGCCTCCCAGGGAGGGGGCCCGGGCCGACGTTGCGTCACGCGTCGGCGCCAGCACGTCAGCTGGGCCGAGCCGGGCCGCCAGTGGCCAACAAGCCCCGGGCCGGAGCTCGGACGCCTGTGGTCACGTGGTCAGTCATACCCTGGGAAGCTGACCACGGCCGGCTGGCACGGGCGCCCGCTGGCCTCATCCGGAGTGGTGCGTGGGATATGAGCAACGGCGGGCAGAAGCCGCAGCCGTCGGCGTGGGCCAGGCCCCCGATGCGCACCCCGCACCGGCCGGTGCGCACCCTGGACGGCGGTGGTGCGCATTGAGTGCGCACCACCGCCGGACGATGTCCCGTGCCGCGCGCATCGCGTGCGCATCGTGGTGCACGCCACCGCATCGTGCGCCACGCCGGGCGCGCACCCCAGGCGGGCGCCTATATCACGCGCCCCCTTGTCCGCGGTCTGTTCGGCACCCGCAGCGTGATTGGTCCAGGGAGAACGCGGCGGATAGCGAGCCCCGTCAAGGGAAAACGCGACCGCTGGCCCGCACGGACAAGGGTCGGTCGGACAGGGGGTGCGCATCCGGCGCGGTGCGGTGCGCATCGGATAGGCCGTACTCGATACTCGATACGGCGCATCGCGCAGGTGCGCATCGACCGCGGCCGAAGCGTGCGCCGCATCGCCGGTGCGGTTCATCGTGGCACCAGTGCGCACCCTTCACTGCCACCCCGAGGAGTGCCGCAGCCGGGCCAGGGCCCGCGCGTCACGACGTGCGGCCGCACTGCCGATGCGGTTCTTCCTGGGGCGGGGCCGGCAGGACTGCCTGGCGAAGAAGCGGCGGCACCCGGCCGCCTGGAGCCGCTCGCGCTGCTTGCGCAGCCGCTCCTTTTTCTGCGCCTTCGTCAGCGACTTCCGGGGCCTCTTCCAGATCGGCTGCCAGACCGGCGGCCCGTACACGGCAGCGCGCTTCTGTGCGGCCTCCATGACGCGGGCGGCGGCGGCCTCGATCCGCGGGTCCTTGGGTGGTGTGGGTGTGGTCACGCGGGTGGGTGTGCTCCGGCCTGGCGCAGGCTGAGCGCCGGGCTGCTGGGTGCGGTCTGGCTGCCGGGGTGTTGCCGGGGTCGGCTGCGGCCGGGGACCGCGAGCGGCGGTGCGTTCCCGGATGCCGTCCTGGATCTTGATGGCCATGGTCTGGATGACCCGCTGGGTCTCTTCCACCGTGGCGACATCGGTGTCCAGCGCGGGGCCGGCCCTCTTGGCCGCCCGGGCGGCGCGGGCCTCGCTGCGGTCGAGCCTCGAGCGCGGCAGCGGGCCGACGGGAGCGACGGCGTGCGGCAGAGAGCGGGAGTTCAGGCGGCGGGAGCGGCGGACCGCGTGGACACGGGCGGTCAGGGCGCCGGCAGCGAGGCGGGCCCGCTCGTAGGGGGACTTGGCCCGGGCGCGGGTCAGGGGGCGCACCACGGCCTGGTCCTCGGTGTCGTGCGGGTACAGCGCGCGCAGATCGGCGGTCATCATGCGGCCGATCGGGCGGGTGTAGCCGTCGATAGCCGCCTGCACGATCTGTTCGTCGAGACCGGGCTCGTAGGGGCGGCCGCGAAGGGTGTGGGTGAGGTGGCGGCGGGCCTCAGCAAGCAGATGCCGGTGCCGGAACGCTCCCCTCATGACGTACACCACGGCGGTGATGTCCACGGCAGCCAGGGCGACGTCGATGACCGGCCGCACCCGCGCCCACACCGCGGCCGCCGCCGCCCGGGCCCGCTCGATCAGCCGGTAGACGACGCAGGCGCCGACCTTCCCGATCGCCGACGCGCGCCACCGCGCGCGCAGCTCCGACAGCGGCCTCGCCACCTTGCGCTTCGGCGGGCGCGTCTGGTCGGCGGCCTGCCGGTTCAGCGCGTAGGCGGCGCGCTCGCCCGGCGGGTGCCCCTGTGCCTCTTCGTATTCGGCGAGGAGGATGGGCAGCGCGTCCGCGATCTGCTGACGGCGGGTCGACTGCCAGCCGATGAGCCGCTGGTCGATCCCGGCGATCTCCATGACCGGGCGCTTGCCGGGCGTCACCTCGCGCGGCTCCCACGCCCATCCGAGCCGAGTGGAGACCTCCTCCATGAAGGTCAGGGTGTAGAGGGTGTCGGCCGCGACGATGTGCTCCAGTATCGAGTCCGTGGACAGGTTGCCCCACGTCCCCTTGCCGTCCGGACGCCGGGCGCGGATCGAGACGACCGCATGGTCATGAAGCAGAGGCTTTCCGGCTCTGGACTCGTAGTGCCGGAACACCGCGACGATCAGGCCGTCCTTCACCCGGGCACGGTGCTTGCCGCCGCTCCCCCAGCGGATCTCCGCGACTGACTCCTCCAGCCACGCTAGCGTCTTGTCCCGGGCGATGTCCTGGCACAGCTCCAGCACCAGGCGGGTCTCCTCATCACCCAGTGCCCATGCGATCTGCGCCGTCGACGACGCCCGGAACGTCAGGTCAATGGCCAGCCAGGGAGTCCGCTCCTTGGCCTTGTCGGTCTCCGGCGACTGGTTGTGCTCAATGGGTCTGCCCAGCACGGTCACCCGTCTGGCCTTCGCTGGATCGTCGCCCGCCTCCAGGCGCTCGCGCTCGATCCGGTCGGCGTCCGGGTGCCGGCCTTCCCCCAGCAGCAGTTCGGCCTGCCGCTCGGTCACCACGTCCCCGGCCGCGAGACCGACCGCGGCCAGGCCCCGGCCCTTCCAGACCCCGGGCGGAACACCGGCTTCGTCCTGAGCAGCGCGCAACGGCGTGCCCGCAGCGCGCTGGCCGTCGCCGACCATCACACTGCGGAAGTAGTACAGCCAGCCTCCCGGGCGGACCTTCGCCTTGCTGATCACCAGGCCATGGAACCCCGCCTTTGAGCTGCGGAAAAGCGCGATCTGCGCTGCTTCCCGCCGGATGGGAGGCCATCATCAGGTCTTTACCGCAGCGCCCGCCAGGCGGGCCGCCTCGCCAGCCCGAGACGGTAAGCATCCGGGGGTGCACTCTCCCGCGCATGAACATCACCAGGTACGGACAGTCCTGCCCTCTGTGCCGCACGCCGCTGCTTGAAGACGTGTACCAAGTCCGCTCCGCGCAGTCCGGCCTCCCTCGGCTGAGCGGGTCACCGGACGCCGCTAAACCGGCTGCCAGGCGCCCCGGCCCGACCAGTGGACGGAAGTGATGCGGGTCCTCTACGCCGACGCCTGACGACGTCGTGCGAATACTGCGCAACGGTCAGCCACTCACACCCCACACACCTCAAAAACCGCCAGTGGCGTCAACCACCGCCCATCGACGTACCAATCAATCCCCCGGCCACCGGCCAAAGACGCTCCAGCCAGCACCACGTCACCGACTCCCTTCACCCCAAGCAAGACACCCAAAGCCCCCGGCGCCGCCGGGGGCTTCGTGCTTCCCGGAGGAGATCGCCGTGCCCACGTACGAGGCCCTGCCCCGCTTCACCACTGACTTCCACCAGCTCTCACTCGAACAGCGTCACCGCTTCCAGCAGGTCGTCGCCCAAGCCTTCGTTCCCGACCTCCGCACCGGGTGTTTCCGGGCCGGGCTGCGCATCCAGCGCGTCCAGAGCGCGCCCGGCATCTGGGAGCTCACCTGGGCAGGGGATGGGCGGGCCACCTGGCAGTACGGACCGGAGATAGTCCGAGGCGCGCGGCACATCATCTGGCGCCGGATCGGCACCCACGCCATCCTTGCCGGACCCTGACTGGGCCCGCGGGCGCCGGTATATGGGGGGGAGGACAGCGCGGCGACGCACGGCGGCGCAAAGGCCAGCAGGAAGCGGCCCGCCCCGTGGCTGAGGAGCCCCAGCCGGGTGGGTACCGCATCTGCGTACCCACCCGGCCACTGCTGTTCATGTGTTCTGTCTGGCTATGCGAAGTGCTCCTCGAGTTCGGCGGCGAGTGCGGGATCGGGCCGGGGCACGTGGCCGTAGTCCTCATCGGTGGATGCGGCGAGTCGGCACACGGCGTCAGCGAGCTTCGCGTGGTCCAGGGCCCAACTGGACATGTCCGCGGGGGCAGCGGCCGCCGCGGCCGAGGCGGGCGGTCGAGGGGTGGGCGACAGAGGGGTGGGGGGCCCGATCGCGATGGCGGAGGAAAGGTCGTCGCCGACGGGATGATGGAGCAGAAATGCCTGGCAGTACCAGAACTGCGCCATGTCGTCCTCGCTGTACTGCGCGTGGTGCAGGTAGAGGCAGTAGGCCGCGGTGGCGACACCAGCGCCGGCGGCGAACTGCCACCAGAACTGCGCGCCCTCGAGACGGTCGGACAGGTACAGCAGGCAGGCGAAAGTCAGAGCCCCTGCCGGTTCGATGCGGGAGCGGTCGTCCACGAGTCGCGCCATCGCGTCCACGGTGTCCGGGTCACGCACTACCTCAGAGGAGAGCCTGTCCAGTTCAGCTGCGGCCTGCCGGTAGACCGGCAGGCCATAGTTCTGGGGCCTGGCACGGGAGCCGGACTCGGCTTTCACCATGCGTGCGCAGTGGTCCATCTTGTCGGTGGCCCGGCTGACCGCCAATCGGGCGATGCGCTTCAGCGATGCCTCGCAGTCGAAGTCCCTGAATGCGTCGGACAGGACTTCCGCCATCGGCAGTGTCGCGTCGATGTAGGCGAGTTCGTCCCTTCTGCCGGTCATACGATCTCCTCCTCTTCCAAGCTGTTCCCGCGGATGCCCAGGTCTTTGGCCAGCTGTCGGCGCGCCGCGTGGATGTGCGAGCGCACGGTGCCGTTGGAGACGCCCATCATCTCCGCGACCTTGTCCAGGTCGTAGCCCAGTACGAAGCGGAAGAGGATGACGTCCATCTGACGCTCGGGAAGACGGGCTATCGCCGCGTACAGACCCAAGGACGACTCCAGCACCTCCAGCTGCCGGCGGGCGGCAGCACGCACCCGGGCGAAGGTGGCAGTCTGCACGAACGCGCTGTCCCGCCCGGTGGCCACCTGCCGGGAGGTAATCGCGGAACGGAGCACCGAGTGCGCGTAGCGCTGGACGCTGGGCGCAGTCAGCACGTCCGTCCAGGACTGGAGCAGCTCGGCGAAGGCTGCCTCCACCGTCTCGATCGCGACCGCGGAGTCGCCGAGGTGCAGCAGGGTGTAGCGCAGGTAGGGACGGTGGTACTGCTGGTAGAACGCCTGAAAATCGAGAGGCGGCTCGTCCGGTGCGTTGCTGGGCATCTACTCCCCCACCGCCCACCGTGCACTGGCGATCGCGAGTGCCGTTGACACGTGGGCGCCGAGCACGACGCGGTACATGGCCCGGGCCTCCGCTATGGCCCCCGTCGACGCTCCCCCAGCGAGTCCGAAATTCACCAAAGCTCCCTTCACTCAAGCCACTGTCGACCCCGCCTCGCGCGAGCCGAACACCTTATGTGATCAGGCCATCACATAGCGGCCCCGTTCGTTCAGCGGCCAAACCACCTATCTCGATAAATAGGCGCACTCGCACTGCCCGCGCGCCCCCTGCCCCTCACGAACTTCTGCAGCGTCCCGTGTCAGAGGGGTCAGTGTGGGCCAGGTGGCCCGACCGGTGCGGTATACGCCCGGCTCATGGCTTGGAAAGCACGCACGCTGCCCACGACGGCGGAGAGCATGGCGACGAGCCGCTATGGCTGGACGAGTCCCTTACTCACCGCGCTGAGGACGCCGACAACAACCCGAGGTGTACGGGATCAACTGGCGGGCCAGCGCCGAAAGGGCTGCCGCGAAGAAGACGAACGCGAGCGGGAAGGAGACAGCCACCAAGAGACCCCCTCGGAAGAGGTCAGCGTCGTAGCGGGCCGGGAGGGGCGGAGAGCACTGCCGATCCCGATTGGCCCACAGGTGCGTACGGTCGCTGGAATCTACGCTGAGCAACCATCACAGCTGCTGGCCCTGGCACACATCGTCAATAACGGTGCACGGATGCACAAGGACTTCTCAGCATCCCCCCGGCACTCTGATGGCGATGCCCATTCGCTCGAAGTCCGGCTGATCAGGCAAGTACACGTCGGGCCGGGTCCGCTCGGCCAAAGATCAAAAAAATGGGGAGGAACAGAATGAATCACCGCCTCGCAACTGGCTTGACTGCTACCGCAATGCTCGGCTCCGCTTTCGCTGCGGTCCCCGCTGCAGCAAGCACACCGGCTTCGGCCCAAGCGGCTGCGTGCACATCATGGTTCGATGAGAAAGGCCCCGGAGGCGCGGAGCGCTTCCACGTCAACTGCGAGGGCACCGGTCTGTATGTGCGGACAACAGCCCTGTGCGAAGACGGCAGCACAAACCAGAGCGCCTGGAAATACCAGTACGCCAAGTCCGAGTGTCCCTACGCTGTGAAGGTCTCGGGCGCGTGGTACCAGACATGCGACATCCTCCACGGTCAAGCGTGCCCCACGCTGGCGCAGAAAGAGTCGTCTTCCTCAAGAACAGCCGCAGCGAGACCTTGAGCAGAATGGCCAGGGTCGGCCGGTAAGGCGCGAGGCGCGGTCCTCACCGACGCTCCCCTCACGGGAAGCGGTCCGCCCGATTCCCAGAGGAAGAGACGGGTGGTGCGCACCGAGTCAAAACGGTGCGCACCACGGCGTACCAGAGCGCACGATCCCGTCGTGACCTACATGCCTGTACTCGATACGAAGTTGAACGTGTGGACCTTGGCCGCTGTGCTCACCGCGCTCTACACATTGGCCGGGATCCTGAAGGGCTGGTGGCGCGCTTCACTGGGCAAGCGCCGCACCATCATCAAGGGCTATCGGCGCCTGGCCCCATTCGTGCGTCACGAATACGTCAAAGCCCTCTTCGGCGAGCCTGCCTGGGCGCACAAGCAGACCGCCGGGATGCACGACGTTGACGAACAACAGCGCCCGGTCCAAAAGCACATTGAGCTGACAGTCCGTACTACGACTTCTCGAGCTCCGTTCCCCAGCGCGCATCCATCTCTCGGTGCGCTGGGGTGCAGCAGTCTCGACGGCGCGGTCTGTGCTTCCCCGCCGCTGGCGACAGGGAAGCGCTGGGTGAGCTCAGAGGGTCTGTGATGCTGCGTCGCTCGGCGTTGCCCGCCTCATCTGGCCCGGAGTGCGGTCTCTACGCGAGTCTGGACCCCTGCCGCGATCGCCTGGTACTCAGGGGCTGCTGTCTCCGCCCTCAGCTCGGGGTAGTTGCATGTGGAGAACCGCACTTCGATCAGCCCGGTGCGTGCCTGGTCATCCAGCCGGACCCAGTTCTCCATTGTGTGTGGCGGGTAGATCCGGTCCAGGTGACGGGCGATGGCCACTGGGAGGCCGAACTCGGTGTCGGTCAGTGCGTCGATCAGGTCCTGCTTGCGGTAGCGGACGCCGCTTCGGTGGCAGAGGTCCAGACACCAGCGCACTGGGCTCAGTCCTTCGTAGCCCCGCGCTGGAAGTGGCGTGCCCACTCGCCCGTGTTCCAGCGCTGTTCGTAGAGCGCCTCTTCGTCGGACCATTCGGCGGGCCCCTTCCACAGGGGGCGCCAGGCGTTGTCGGCGAGTGTGTCCAGACAGGCTGCCTCCGCCCTCTTCCACGCGGGGCCAGAAAGGCCTGTGATCCAGGCTGAGGTTTGTCTGCCGCACTGGTGCACCTCGATGCCCTTCTGCGTCCGATGCCGGATCCGGACGGCTGGGATGCCTTGGACGTCGCCGTCCGGCTCGGACGCCGGGAGGATCCTGTTCAGGATCTCTTCAGCCCGCTTTTCGCTCTCCACTTCCAGCGTGATGCTGTCGGTGCCGGGGCTTACTCGGCGGATACCGAAGGGGTACTGGGTGAAGCGGTGGGAGCGGAGCAGTGTGTAGAAGAGCTCTGCCTCGAAGTTGCGCTGGTCGGCGAGGGCGGCCGGGATGGGTGGTTCGTCGGGCTTCAGCTGCGAGCGGGCCTGGTCGTAGGTCTCGCCCGTGTAGAGGCGGCGGCGGTCGGCAAGTCGGCTGACGCGGTCACGGCGCATCGGGTGGTCCTGTTCCCCGTACCGTTCGGCCCGCCGGTACGGCAATCGAGCCGTTCCCGAATGAGTGCTGCGCGTGAGGGGTGTGGTGTGAAGCTGTGCTCCTTCGCTCCCCCTTGCTGGGTGCTCAATGGGCCGAAGCGCCCGGGGAACGCTGCCCGACCACGGCCGTTGACGGGCAGCGTACGGTGCCCGTCTCCTCCGAGCGTCTGATTCACCTGATCGCGGGCGTGGCTGTCCTTCTCCAGGTTGTCGCCGGACCGTGCAGGGCCGGCGAGATCGCTTCCGTGTCGACGTTCGCCTGCGACACGATCGCGAGCTATGGACCTTCAAGGAATCGGCGCCCTGGCGGCTGCTGCGGTCGCGGCACTCGGTATACCGGCCGCTGTCCTGGTAGGGAGATGGCAGCTTCGCGCAGCTTTACGGGGTGCGGAGGTCGCGAGTCAGGCAGGACTCGCGCAGGCCGAGGCAACTTACAGAGCCGCGCTCGACCAAGCCGCCGCGCAGAACAGCGCCGATGACGACCAGTGGCGCCGCGGTATCCGACGCGATGCCTGGTCGGCCTTCCTGCTCTCCGTCGAGGACGTCGTGAAGTCGTCTGAGGCCGCCTTCAGCGGGGCCGATGTCGACCTCGACCCCGGCCTCCGAAGTGTGCAGACAGCTTTCGTCGTCCTTGAGCTTGAAGGACCAGCTCCGATCGTGGCTGCAGCTGAACGGCTCGTGCAGCGATGCAATGACCTCTGCGAACTCTGCGACGACGACCGCCCCGCGCACGCGCGTGGCAAGAGCTGTCGGCCGCCGTCGAACGTGAACGTGCCCATTCCGCGGATGGTGACGCGGGCCAAGCCCAGCGGGCCTGGTCCGCGCTGGAGCGCCTGACGCTTCTGGCGAATCATGTCCGGTCCGCCTCAGGGGAACCTCTACTCCTGGCCGGATCTACCGATGACGGCACTCTTCACCTGGCGTACCAAGAGCTTGAGGCTGCTGACTCCGCAGTCGTCGCCGCGCTCGCCGAATGCGCTCTCCCGACCAGCCAGGTTCAGCTACTCCTCCGGGACGCGAGTCATGACGGCCGACATGAACTGGCCAGCGAAGCGGGAGACATCCTGCGGTTTTTGCGGCAGGAGCGTGAAGTCTTCCTCCAAGCCGCCCGCCTCTATCTCGACAGCCCGGTTGAGAACCCGCGCGCCGGGAGCACGGCGGAATAGTGGGCCAGCGTGCTCCGGCGCCGGGGCGGCAGGGGGTCACTAGTGCGGTGTCAGTGTCTTCGAAGACGGGGACAACACAACCGCTCACCGGCTTCGAGGCACTCCACTGAGGTCGCTTCTCCCTAGCTGTGCCAATGGTTCAAGCTTGGAGCAAGGCGACCAACTCACGACGTTCGTCGTCCGTCATGCGAGCGTGGATGAGCTTGGCGACGGCAGATACGTCATGCCATGGCACCGTCTGGACAGCATCTTGCCTCTCGTTCCGATCCGTAGAGTTCCTTCCCCGATCGGCGGGCTGCGCCGGCACGGGGGCAGACGTTGTACCAGTCGCCATCTTGGCCGACGCCTGGGTGGCCACTCCCTCCGCCTTAGCCTCTGGGATCGTCTGACCTGCGTCCTGACTTATCACGGCGTGATAATCGTCAGTCTTCTGCTTTGAGGCAGAGCCGGGGCTTGCGGCTGCTGTTGCCGCCTTCTGACTGCTTCGCTTCTGCTCCGCCCGCCGCTTGGCTTCTGCGGCTCGAGTGTCCGCCGCAGCCCGCTGTTCTTCGGGGCTGAGCTTGCCAAGGTTCCGGACGTGTTCGACTTGCCGCTCGCCGCTGACCAGTTCGGCCTGGAGGTCGGGGGAGAGCTTGAGCAGTGACAGCTTGGAGGAGATGGTCGCCTGGGAGAGGCCGAGCCGCTGCGAGGCTTTGGTCTGGCTGCCGTAGAACTTGACCAGCGACTCCAGGACGTGGGCTTGCTCGAGGTCGGTCATGTCGTCGCGATGGAAGTTGGCGACGAACGCAGCCTCGAGGAGGGCCTCATCGGTCGCCACACGGGCGTCGTCGACCATCACCTTGATGGTGTCCTTGCCTGCCCTGCGAGATCCTTCGAGGCGACGGTGGCCGTCCACGACGACGTACTTGGCGCCATCATCCAGATCGTCGGCGCGGTCGGGGCGTTCCCGCAGGTAGGCATCGATGCTCGCGACGGTGATCGCGTTGATGACGCCGAGTTCCTTGATGCTCTGCGTGATGTCCTCGAGGTCGCGCAGGTGGTCGCGGGGGTTGTCAGGATTCTGGCTGATCTGTCCGACGGGCAGCTCTGTGGGGTCGGGTACGCCTTCAGTGCGTGCTCCGGTGGCGGCACTGATCGCGGCCCTCCGAGCGCTGACAGGGCGAGCCTGACCAAAGGAGGTGCTCGCTCCGAGTTTCGAGGCTTTACTGCTCATGAGATCTCCCGTGCCAGGGCTCGCATGCCGACTGCCTGATCGCACTTGGGGGAGTAGGCGAGCAGGGGGCGCTTCACTCGTACCGCTTCTTTCTGTTCCTTGAGATCGCCGATGACGCCAACGACCCGGGGATCCCTTATGTCCATCCAGGCTTCGAGGGAAGAGGTGGCGATGTAACCGCGGCGGGCGTCGTAGTGGTTGACGACGATGCCGAGGTAGTCGACGTCCAGGTCGAGGTCGGTTCGGAGGTCTTCGATCTGGGTGGTCAGGAGGGTGTAGGCGTCGGCTGAGCTGTCTTCTGCCTGGACGACGACGAGGGCTCCGGAGGAGCCGGGAGGTTCGTTGTCGCGGCGGCGGCCGTAGTAGACGGCAGCATCCATGCTCAGGCCCAGGCTGGGCGGGCAGTCGACGATGATGACATCGAAGTCGGCTTCGATCGGTGCGAGGGCTCGTTCGAGGGCGGCTTCACGTGCCCGGACGCCGGCGAGTTTGACGTCGAGGAGAAAGGCGTCGTTGCAGCTGGGCAGGAGGTGCAACCGGTCGCCGAATTGGTCGCCCTCGATGGGGACGATCAGATCGCGGAGTTTGCCGGCAGGTTCTCCCGCCATGTGCTTGGTGAGGCTGTCGCCGTCCATGGGCAGCGGGGTGTGCCCGAGTTGCTGGGTGAGGTGGCACTGGGGGTCAAAGTCCACGAGCAGGACGCGCAGGCCGAGGCCGGGCCGGTCCTCTATGGTCAGCGGGTTGGAGTCGGTGTCGCTGGTTTCACCCGCACTCTCCTTGAGTAGCGCTGCAGCGAAGTGCTTGGAGATGCGCACCGGGTAAAGAGCGTTCGAGTCTTCGGCCATGGCCTCGCCGGTGCCTGCGGCGACGGCGGTCTTCCCGACGCCGCCTTTCTGGTTGCAGGTGATGATGCGGCGGGGAATCTCTGGTCGCTGCACGGTGGGTGCAGGCTGCTTCTGCAGCCAAAGCTGCACGGCCTGGGCGAGGGCCTGGGTGATCGAGACCTTGCGGTCGGATGCCGTGGCCTTGAAGGTTTCCCACTGGCCTGGGGGGAGCCAGGTGGAGAAGGAGTCGGCGCCGGAGGTGTCGACAGTGGGCGGGGTTGACGCGAGGTCGCACCAGTAGGCGATGCCTTGCGTGACGGCGGTCTGGATCTCGGTACCCAGTTGGGCTGCACGGACTTTGAGGTCCTGGCGGAGCCACCCGGGGAGTTTTGAGACGACCTTCTCGCGGTCGCCGGCGGAAGCGGGAGAAGCCATGCCTGACACCTTACTAACGAGCGTGATCAAATCAAGCACAGACACGTTACCTAGGTAGCAACGGGCTCTGAGGTATCACGCCGTGATAATCACGCCTTCGGTACGAGGTATCGGTGCAAGCGCCTTCCGATTATCACGCCGTGATAATCGATGCCGAGAGGCCGGACGCGTTCATGCAGACGGCTTGAGCCCGTCCAGGGAGCCTCGCCGAACGTGCCCCGCACCATCTCTCAGTGGCCGTAGGGCGGCTCGAAACAGCCGGTCTCCATGAATGGCCCGTTGGTCTTGACCTCGTAATTGATCTTCTGGGTGAACGCTGTGACGCAGGCGTCGTCATGAACGCGAAGGCCGATCAAGGCGCCTTCGGGAGTGACGTTGTGGTCGACCTCGTAGCGCGGATCGGTGAGTGTCCCGCCGAGGTGCTCTCCCTTCGGCCCGGTCCGCTCCCCTTCGTACTACAGCTCAAGTAGCGCCGCACGCACGCTCTTGGGATCCCACTTCTTCTGCCCCCACAGCCGCTTGAGCACGGGCTCGATGCGGTCGGCTTCCCTTTGCGCGTCCTTGGCACTGACGGGGGACATCTCACTGGAGCGGCGGTAGGCATTGTTGTCGCCGTGGTGCGGGGCACCGTCGACGATCCCGGGCTCTACATACGGAGAGGAGCCAGGGGAACTGGGGCTGGAACTCCGGGACGTCGTCGAGGAGCCGACTCCCACGTCCGTGCCGGGCTGCTCACCTCAGTCGGTCAGGGACATGGCAGCACCCAGGAAGAGAGCAGTTGCAGCGAAGTGTCTGCGTGCTCCCAGCATCAAGGGCAGCATGCGCATGACTCTGCCATGACGCGGACGGATGCGGGTGCTGTGAGACAGAGTGCAGCGCTGGCCAAGAAGGGCTCAGTATCACGGCGTGATAGTTGGAGCACGGCGGAGTGGCGGGGGAGTGGGGGCTGAAGCCGCTCGGTTCCGGGTGGGCTGGGCTGGTTGTGGCTGCTTGGAGGGCCGCCAGGGACCTCGATCTGCACCCAGGCCCTGTGCGGTGCCGCATCGGATGTGGTCTTCCCTCTTTCAAATCCGCGCCCTCGGTACGGTGAGCCCCATGACCGACGGCATAACGCGGATGGCGGAAGCGTGGGCTCGCGTCGAGGCGTGGCTGTGTGAGTATGCTCCGGCCTCGGCCGCCCTGCTGCGGTCTCCCGCTGGCGAGGAGGAGATTGCTGCTCTGGAGGAGGAGATTGGGCTGCGCCTGCCGCCCGTGCTGCGCGCCTGGTACCGGCTCCACGACGGTGCGATCGGTTCCTGGCCCCAGGACAGCATTGAAGAGTGGGCGGTAGCCGGCTGGCTCCCGATGCACCGGACGTGGCTAAGGCTTGAGGAGGTCAAGCGTCTGTACCTGACCCAGGTCCAGGATTGGGAGCGCGAGCCCGGTCTGATCCCGATTGCCTGCAACCCCGGCGACGGCTGGTACGGCCTGTATCTCGACGCCCGTGAAGGCGAGCCCACTTATGGGAACCTCGGCACCTGGGCGGTCGATCAGGAGAGCGAGCCCCTGCCAGGCGGCACCGACGGCTGGCCGCTTGCGGACTGGCTGGAGGCCACCGCCGCAGCCCTGGAGGAACGCCGCTGTCTGCGGATGCCGGATGGCACCGAGAACATCCATGAGACGCCGGTGTTGAACCGGGGCGGACTGGACTGGGTCGACGCCCGTACCGGCGTCGAGGACGGCATGCGGCGCCTTACGGACCTGTAGGCGATCACGGCGGCCGGTGCGGCGAAGGGAGGCTCTTCGCCGCACCGGCCGCTTGTGTTTCAGGGGTGCCTTACGGCTTGGGGACAGTGCATGTCACGGTCGCCTTGCTGGCGTCGCAGTGCGCGAACTCGGGGAAGGCCACCCAGTACTCGTCCTTGTCCAGGAGGTGGAACTTGCCCGGGGCGGAGAAGTTCCCGGGGAACCCGGCCATCGAACCGGAGTTGATCCAGCCCGACATCGTGGAGCGGCCGCAAACCTCCTTCCAGGCCGGTGCGGCGGTGCGGATGTCGTCGTACAGGTGCCATTCCCCCTGGGTGGCGCGGGTGGCGGCGCACCAGGCGTACAGGTTGACGACGATGAGCAGGGCGCCACAGCCCCATTTCCTGGCGTAGCTGATGCAGAGTCGGCTGGTGTGGTCGTCGCTTGTCCCGTCTGCGGTGCTGGGGTTGAGCAGGACGAATACCGCGGTGGGCCACCGCTCAGCCACTGCCGGACGAGCAGGTAACGGTACTGGCCGCAGTCAGAGAAGACAGCGGCGCGACGTATGTCGGAGCCCGCGGTGAGTTTGATGGGTGCCATGGTTTCCCGTTTCGTGCAGTAAGTGTCACGGACTTGTCGTGGCTTGCGCCGCTTGACGGAGGATCGATGTCGCGGGCCGCGCAGCGGCGCAGCAGCCCGTTCGGGTATTCCGTCGGAATACTGCGGTTGGTTCACCGCCGTGTGGGAGGGATGAGACGGAGCGCTGGTTGATCATGTGGGAACGCCGAGCAGCACGCTGCCCGAGGCGCCCAGGTACTCGGTCATCCGTCGACGAGTTCAGCCGCGGCCTCATACGCAAGCCGGGCATCGAGGGTCGAGGCCGCGGGGCGCGCGTTCGTCCGTTCGATCTTCCTGAGTGCTCGGACTGCGGCTTCAACGTAGGTCTGTAGGCTGACGATCTGGGTTGGTGTGCGGCAGTCTCGGAGGACCATGGCGATCTCGTCGAGCCAGTCAGAGACGTCCCCGCCGTCGTCCAGGCCTGTTCGGTGCTCGATCAGCCGCTGCGCAACCGGAGCGAGCAGCCCGTGCCGGCGCGCAGCCTCTTGCTCAGCACGACGTTCCTCGGCTGCCCGGAGACTCGCGCGCCTTTCGGCGTCGAGCACTGCCTCTGGTGTGCGACGCACCGGGCTGTCGCTGCCGTGTGAGCCCTCGGTCAGCACCGCGGCTCGGAGCCGGGTCGCCTTGTTGTATGCCGCGCTAGCGGTCTTCACGGCGAGCGCCGACACAAGGCCGGTCCATTCGACGTTCGCTTCCCTGGCGTCCTCGACTGCCTTCGATTGATGGATGTCCGCCTGCTCGCGGAGGTACTCCCACAACTTCACGCGCGCGACAGCTGCCTCGCGTCGCGCGCCCTCGTGTTTCAAGGCGCCAGCGTGGGCTTCGAGATGGAGGAGGGCCTGGTACAGCTCCTCGTCTGCCGGCATCCGGTCCACCGCTTCGTCCTCGGCGTCCTCATGCAGCTGGCGCAGTTGTCCGACTAGAGCAGCGGCGTCAAGGTTGCCGATCCGAACGCGCGGCTTGACCAGTGGTTTCGTCGCCGGGACTGACGGTCGGGAGGTTCGTCCTGCCATGCTCCGAGTCTGCCCGCCGAAAGCGATTCACAGAATGTGAATCAGAGAATGTCGTTCGTTCCGACTCGACTCGCCACGACGTTACGGTGTCGGCACCTGCACGGGGCCGGTCACTTGCGGGTCCTCTCGGGGGTTGTCCAGTTCCAGGAGCACGGTTGCGTGGCAGTGGTCGGGCTCACCGTCGCCAGGCAGTGGGCAGGTGCAGGCCAGGTCACGGACTTCGAGACATCCGAGGTCGGCGTGGACGCAGCGGCGGCGAGGGCGGCGTGTTCCACGATGAGCTCACGAACGGGTTCCTGTCTGTGGTGTCAGCAGTCGGGAGAGTCAGGCCTGGAAGGGAGCTGGCGCCTTTGTGCGCTCTGGGCGGGTGTGGAGTGTGGCGGGGCCCAGGCGGCGAGCCGAGTTACGAGGGCCGGGTTGGCGGTGGCGATCTGGTCGAGCAGTGGCCGCTTGGGGGTCCACAGGCCCTGCATCCCGCGGGCCTTGACCGGGTGGAGGCGCTGAACGTTGGTGAGCTCCCAGTGGAAGCAGCCTGGCTCCGACCAGGGGGTGCAGTCGCCGTCGTCGGGGTGGATGCCAGTGAGGTCGGCGATCGCGATGACGAATCCCTTCACCGGCTGGTAGTCGTCAGGCAGCGCGGCCCGTACGGCGGGCAGCGCGAGCGCCATCTGGTCGACGGTGAGGTCGCCGTGGATGAGCAGGGTTCCGCGCCAGGTCCTGGTCCATACGCGGTTCTCGATGCGTTTGGCGAGGCCGTCCTGGAGGGCGATCAGGTCCGACCAGGGCGGCTGGATGGTCAGCGCGCGGATCGCGGTGGGCTCAGGGTCCTCGGGGGCGGCATGGTGGCGGGAGCTGATGCCCTGCTGCAACAGCTCAAGGTTGAGGCGCTGCTGCTCAGGCGTGGGTGGCGCCGTCCGTGGCCGCTGGGGTGCGGTGAAGAGTGCGCCGGTGGGCTCGGCTTCGTGACGAGCCCGGGCGTACAGGGCCGCGTCGTATGCGGCGGCGAGAGTGGCGGTCACCGTGTCTCCTGCTCCGGCTTGAGGGCGGGAGTGCGGCCGACGGTGATCAGCAGCGCCTGGAGGGCGGCGTGGGGGTGGCTGTATTCCTGGGTGGCGGGCAGCCCGCAGGAGAAGCAGTCGGCTTCCGCACCGGTCCAGCAGGTGGAGCAGCGCGAGCACAGGAGGCTGGGGCCGCAGTGGGGCAGGGGGCGGGGGCGGTTGAGGCCGATGGCGCACATCGCGGCGGCTGCGGCCTGGCGGGCTGTGCGGGTGGGGGAGTGGGGCGTGGTGCGCTTGGACGGCATGATGTGGGTGCTCCTCTCGCCTGCGGGCGGGATGGGTGTGGCCCGGGGGCGGCCGGCTGGTTTCTCAGGCCGTAGGCGGCCGTCCCGGGGCGGATTCAGGTGGGATGGTCTTGGCACCGAAGTGCGGGTGAAGGCCAGGGATGTCGTCTTGGCCGGGGCCCACGCTGGCGGCATCTTTGCTCACGTAGCTGTGGCGTGAACCGGCCTCATCGGCCAGGTGGAGAATCTCCAGCCGCGGATCGGAGTGCCTCGCTGGCGCCTGTGCATAGCTGTATGGGCGAGCTCAGAAGGGCGGCTCGGTGCTGGTGTGGGTGGGGTCGGCGTAGCTGCCGGCGCGGATCCGCAAGCGGTAGTCGCAGTCGACCGGGGCGCCGGGCGGGGTGTGGAGTTCGTCCAGCAGGACGATCAGGTGGTCCTCGTCCGCCAGTTCCACGGTGAGGTAGGTGCCGCAGGAGCAGGGGGCAATGAGGGTGAGGATGTGGGCCAGGTCGCCGTCCTCGCCCATGCTCTCCTCGCGGCGGGTGTAGTGGAGCCACCAGCCGCGCTGCCCGTCGGCGGAGCCGAGGTAGGTGACCGCAGAGGCCATCAGCCGCATGTCCGGGGAGGGCGGGTGCCCGGTCCAGGACATGGACTGCACGACGGTGTCGAGGGTGTCGGGGAAGGAGCCGGTGAGCACGGCGTTGGCGGTCAGCACAGCCTGAAAGGCGGCCTCCTCACCTCGCTCCCGCTCCCGCTGGGCCAGGTCAAAGGCCTTTACCCGCTGGTGCAGGGCGGCGATCGGCTCCAGGCCGGTGTCATCGACGTGGTGCGGGCGGTCGTCCTGGTCCCGGCGGGCGGAGGCGAGCTGTACAACGGTCATGAGGCGTGGTCCTCCTCTCGTGGGTGGGGGTGGGTCTGTCCGGTCCTCCGCACCGCCCCAACCTGTGGCGATCGGGTTGGGGCGGTGCGGGCGGCCGTCAGCTCAGGAGGCGTTGTCCATGCGGAGTTCGGCGAGCGCGATGCCGTAGGTCGCGCAGGAGCCGGAGACGCTCGAACTCGACATGGTGTGCGAGTCGTGCCGCAATCATCTGTTCACGATCACCGAATTCCCGAGAAACATGCATGCGGAATGTTTCTTTCCGCCGCATCCGTCCAGGTAGTGGCAGTGCACATCCCGCCGAGGAGAAGAACGCCGCCCATGCGCACGCTCACCCGCCGTTCCACCGTGCTGCTCACCCTCCTGACCGCCGCCGTCGGCACGACCGCGCCGGTCGCCGGCGCGGAACAGGAGAAGAAGGCCCTTCCGAAGGTCGCCGTCATCGGCACGGGAGGCACCATCGCCGGTGTCAGCAAGAGCCGGGTGTCCTTCCAGGACTATGAGGCGGGCAAGCTGCCGATAGCGAAGCTCGTCGGCGACCTCAAGCCGGAGGTGGACTCCGTCGCCGACGTCACCACGGAGCAGTTCGGCAACAAGGGCTCCAGCGGCTACTCGATCGCCGACTACCGTCGGCTGACAGCCACGGTCGACGCCCAGTTGGAGAAGAACGACGCGGTCGTCGTCACCACCGGCACCGACACGATGGAGGAGTTCGCGTACTGGCTGGATCTGACGGTCCGCAGCGACAAGCCCGTGATCCTCACCGGCGCCATGCGCCCGTGGACGGTGATCGGCACGGACGCCCCCGCGAACCTCTACAACGCCATCCACCTGGCCGCCAGCCGGAAGACGACCTGCTACGGCACCGTGCTGATGCTCAACGACCAGATCCAGGCCGCCCGCGAGGTCCGTAAGACCAACGCCCTGCGGATGGACACCTTCACCAGCGGGGACAGCGGTGAGCTCGGCGTCATCGACCAGGACAACATCCGGCTGAACCGGGCCCCCGCCCGGGTCCAGAAGTGCGGGAAGAAGACCTGGAAGACGCCGTTCGACCTCGACCGGATCGCCAAGAAAGCGCTGCCGAAGATCGAGATCGCTTACAGCTACCAGGACGCGAGCGGTGACGCCGTCAAGGCGTTCGCCGACTCCGGCGCGGACGGCGTGGTCACCGCCGGAACCGGCGCGGGCGGCATCTCCCCGGCCATGTCGAAAGCGCGCGAGGACGCCGTCAAGAACGGTGTGCTGTTCGCCTCCACGACCCGCACCGGCAACGGCTCCGTCTACGACGACCACACCGACGGCGTCATCGGAGCGGAGGACCTGACCGCGCAGAAGGCCCGTCTGCTGCTCCTCCTCTCGCTCGCCGCGACGGATGACCAGAGCCAGATCCGGAAGTGGTTCGCCACCCTGGGCACCGCGCAGTTCATCACCCGGCGGTAGGGGGCAACTCGCGCAGCTGCGGGCGACGGTACCGGCGAAGGCCCGGCGGCGGAGGGAGCGCGTCCCAGCGGCGTACGGCCCAGCCGACCGACAGGGGAGGCGGCGCGGGGACGGGCACCGGACCCGAGGATGGTGTCTACCGCTCGCAATTCGTCACGTGAGGGCTCCTTTGTCTGCGGGTGATGTGACGACGGAGCGCCGTGCCCGCGGAGGAGGCGGGCACGGCGCTCGGGGTGTGCCGGTGCTGACGACGCGCGCGTTCTGCTCTGGGGTGGGCTGTTCTGCGATGTGGCGGCGTCAGTGGGGACTGCCGTTTTCGTAGGCGTCGATGAGGTCGCTGATGGCGTCCGGGTTCGGTGCCTCGCCGACCCAGGCACCGTGCTCGGTGAAGACAGGCACGGTCGTGGTGTCGGCGTCGAATACGCAGCGGTAGGGGCCGTACCGGTCGAGGACCATGCCGTGCAGGGCTCCCATCGGCGCGGCGGCCAGAACCTCCAGGGCATCGACGCTGAGATGGACGGGTGCGGCGGCGGCGTCGGGCTGGGTGAGGAATCCCGTGACGCGGGCGGGGTCGATGTCGTGCTGCGGGGTCCTGCTCATGAGGGGCCTCCAGGTGGAGGGTTCAGACGTGGTCGTCGGCGCGCTGGCGTTTGGGCTGAAGGTCGGAGGCGAACCGCCCCTGGCGTCGGGCCTCGGCGGGGTTCGCGGCGATCCAGTCCTCAGCGCACGCCTTGTGTACGGGCTCGCCGTAGTGGGAGCGCATGGGCGTGGGCTGGGTGCACAGCGCGCAGGGGCGGTCCTGCCAGCGGTCGAAGTGCTGGCTGTCGCGCCATTCGAGGAGGCCGCCGGGGGCCGGGATCAGGCCCGGTTCGAACAGCGGCTTCTTGTTCTTGCGTCGCGTGCTCACGGCCGGAAGGCGGGCAACTGCTGGAGCACCTGCGCCACCAGGTCCGGCGACGGCTTCCAGGGACCGAGCTGTCCGCCGGCAGGGACGGGCAGGGCAAGCCCCTGGACGTCAGAGAGCGTCAGGTGCCACACACCGGGCTCCGCCCACTCGGTGCAGGGCTGCTCCCCGGCGGGGTCCTAGTGGCAGTCGGTGATGCGGGCGATTCCGATCACGGCGCCGGTCGGCATCTGGCGGCCGTGAATCGTACGGGCGACCAGCGGGATGCGCAGCGCGGGCCGGTCGATCCGCTGGCCCGCGTGCAGCAGCACCCAGCCCGGCCTCCAGCCCGGCTTCCGCTGCCCGGAGCGGTTCTCGATCGTCTTGGCGCCGGTGAGGATGCAGGTGGCCCACGGCTGCTTGATGGTGATGCCGCGGATCCAGTCGCCTTCCGGCAGCACGGGCTTGGCGGCGCTCATGCGGCTCGTCCCCACAGGTGCGTGCCCGGGCGGCCCGAGCGTCGGCCGTTGACGGACGGCGCCGTCGCGTGCTTCTTGGTGGCGAGGTGCGCGCGGCCGGAGTGTTTGCCCTCGTAGAGGGCCGCGTCGGCGGTCCGCTGCAACAGGGACAGGTCGCGTGTGCCGATCGCGTCCGGGGTCGCGGCGCCGACCGAGGCGGCGACGTCGATGACCTGACCGTCCTCGAGGGTGACCGGGGTGTGCAGCATCCGCATCAGCTGCTCGAGGCGTGCGTCGCGGCGGCCGCGGGGGAGGGGCAGCACGACGGCGAACTCGTCACCGCCCAGCCTGCCGACAGACGCGCGGGGTCCGGCCCAGGCCGTGAGCCGGTCGGCGGTCGCACGTAGCACCGTGTCCCCGGCCGGGTGGCCAAGCGAGTCGTTGACGTCCTTGAAGTGGTCTTGGTCGACCAGGACCAGGCACACGTCGTCACCGTGGCGGCGCAGGACCTGCCGGGCCCGGGCGGTGTAGGCGTCGCGGCGCAGCAGCCCGGTGAGCGGGTCCTTCTTCGCGGCGGCCAGGCGCCGGTGCAGGGCGATGGCGTGGACAGTCCAGCCGGTCACCGGGATGGCGGCGGTGGTCAGTAAGAGTGCGCGCTGCCCGATTCGGGCCTGTGCACGCAGGACGGAGTTCATACTGGGGCTCTCCCTCTCGTCTCGTACGGGTTGGGATGGCCCGGGGCAGGCGAACTGGTTTGGACGCCGATGTGCGCCTGTCCCGGGGCGGATTCAAATCGGGCTGTAGGTGCCGAGCAGGCCGTGGTTCGCCCAGGGCGCGGCCTTGGCCTTTGCCAGTCGAGCTCCCAGTGGCGTCGTCGGCGACGAGCTGAGCCCAAATGGGGCAGGCGGCGAAGTGGGAGGCGTGCGCGGCAAGTCAGTGCGCCTACTGCGCCAGTTGCTACCCCTTCCGGTCCAGCGGGTTGGTGTCCGCGGCCCGAGGCACCATGCCCTGTCCATGCCGACCCGCCGCCCGCGCGGCTGAACCGGCGTCGTCGCCGATGTCCTCGGCACGAGCTGAGCACCGCCTGTCGTCGCTGACTCGCCCGATTTTGGCCCGCGCCAACTGCTGACAGGGCATCAGTTCCCCCTGTACGTCTTGTTCGACGTCCCGCTGGCGACCGTCGGGGGGCAGGGCGCGGGGGCGCCAGTGCTCGAACCTCGCCAGGTATTCGTCACGGGCACGCAGGACGTCGTGCGCGACCAGAACAGCCTCCAGATCTGGCCACCTGGTCGGCGGTGGCATCAGTCGGTGGAATTCGCGTACAACGTGGCCGGGCCCTACACGACCGCGGTCGGCGTTCTGGGGCCCGCGCGGAGACCTGAGAAGAATGGGGAGTCGAAGTTTTGCGATGCGGATCGGCTTAGTAGGTATGACCGATGTTCGCGAGCGGACACCGTCGCCCTGCGGCGATGGAACGCCGACGACGAGTGTGTGGTGACCCATCCGTGACCATGCTCTCCGACGACAAATCCCCGAACGGTGACCCGACGGATGCGGAGTTCACCAAGATCTACAACGCGCATCTCGGCATGGTGAAGGCAGTGATCTTCATCGTCGCCGACAAGGGTGCTGATGTCGACGCCATAGCTCAGGAGACCTTCATTCGCCTCCTCACCCGCCTCAACCGCGGAGAAAGGATCAACAGTCCGCAGGCCCTTCTCCGGAAGATTGCCACCGAGACGGCCATCGATCACAACCGCTCCGCCGCCGTCAAGAGGTCTTCTGCGACCGAGGTCGTCCCCGAGGGCGGCATGTGGTTCTCGGTGGCAGAGACGCTGAGCCCTGAGACGGCTCTCGAGTTCGCAGAACTGCTCGACACGATCAAGACCGTCCTCAGCCCGGAACTGCGGAACGCTCTCCTCCTCCGCGAGTACATCGGTTTCACTCCGCGCGTCACCGCCGGGATCCTCGGCATCCGATCAGCCACCGTCTCAACCAATGTACTCAGGGCCAAGCGGGCCTTGAACAGGCACTACGCCCTCGCCGCGCTCCGTCCGCACGGCATGCTGAAAGGAGAGACCGCATGAAGGCCCGACGCGCACGCCAGCGCCGCCCCCGAAACGGCCAGCCCCCCTCCTCACGGCACGCCATCGTGGAGGGGCGCCTGGCAGCCCTCCGCGGGCGAGGACGCCGTTCCGGAGCAGATGCCGCCAAGCAACTCCGCACCCTGGAAGCAGCCCTTCAGCAGCACTATGAGCCCAAAGGAGACACCACCGCGGAGATCCAGGCGATCCAAGCGGAAGTCGCGCGCCGAACAGCCAAACAGCAGGCAACCGCAAGTCAGGAACGGCCGCTGGCCGAGTCCACCAGCACTCGTCCGCTTCTCACCCGTAGGACCGCCATCCAGATCTCCACAAGCCTGATGTTCGCCCTTGCAGGGGCCCTCGCCGCTTTCATCTCCGTAGTGTCGAGCTCACTCGGGGCAGACACAGCCGTCACCATCACGCTCGTAGCAGCCACCAGCTCAGTAGCCGCTGCGGGAGCCTTCACCGCCCGTGCGGCCGCACGCACTGTCATGCAGATGCATGCCGAAGTCACTCGATTCCAAGTTGTTCGTACCGCGTTGCGGCAGTTCACCCAGTATCGCGACCGCGTCTGACCTTGAGCTCACGACTCCTGCGGGAAGGATCATGCGCCACAACCCACACAGAACATCGGCACAGCACGAGCAAGCGCTGCCGGATCCACGTACTCGTCAGGGCTGGCCACGTGCGTCCATCCCCATTCCGCCTATCCAGCCTCTTCTCCACCGGCATGGGCTGGCCGACAAGACCGGCACGCTGACAGCAAGTGGCCTCGCCGTCTACATCACGACCGGAACCGTTGAACGGCAGTCCCTCTGGGCAGTGGTCGTCATCGCGATCGTTCTGATCGCCGGTGAAACCATCCAACGATTCGCGGCCCGCCAGCAGCGCGCCTGACGCCAGGATCACCGGTACTCGGGAGTGAGGGACCACCACGCACGCCCCGGTCTCCGTCGGACGGGGGCCGGGGCGGCACGGAGCGTCCGTCAGGCGGCGGCCGGGACGGGGTTGTCGAGGTTGACGCCGCGCAGAGTGTCGAGCACGTACGCGTCGAAGCGCGCCTGGTGCTGGGCTGCGGTGGCCAGGTCAGCGGCGCGGCCGCGGGCGTAGGTGACGGCCTGCGGGCTGGCGCCGGATGCGGCGAGAACCTTGTCGACGGTGTCGCCTGCCAGGCGCTGGTTCCACCGCTGGGCGGCGGACTCGCTGCTGGTGCAGGCTGTAGACGGCCGCGGTCTGCTGTCCCAGCCGCTCGTTGACCGCTGTGGTGCTTTCGTAGGCGATACGGCGGCCGAACAGGCTCATGGCACGTTCGTACAGGCCGCGCCGGGTGATGGTGGTCATGCTCGTGCTTCTCCTTCGGGGAAGGGCGCCAGTCCGGGGTGACCGGGCGGAAACCGCCGGCCCCGCACCCCTCGCGCCAGAGCGAAGGGGTGCGGGGCCGACGGAGACCGACCGGACTATGGGGCGCGTTCTCCCTGCGGGTCGAGAGCACGGGTGGCGTAGTAGGCCCGGAGCCCGGTGTTGCCGGTGATGAGCGCGGCCGCTTCGTGCAGCGGGCACGACGCATCGCCATCGTGATCGGGCTCGAGCCGTTCGGCAGCCCGGGCAGCGGTGGTGAGCAGCTGCGCCAGGGCGCCGAAGAGGCCCTCTTGCGGGTCGGTTTCGCGGTGAAGCTCGCGCACGATCTCCGCAAGCTCCTGGGCGGTGACGTCGTCGCCGGCGAGTTCGTCCTCGATCTGCTGGAGGGCGAGCATCGCGATCCCGGCGGAGGATCGGACGCGCTCCAGCCGGGTACGGGCGGCCGGCGTCACCGGCGACTGCCCTTGCGCAGGGTGATCCAGGTGGTGACCAGGGCGGCGGCGACGCCTATCGCGCGGTGGGCCGCCTGGTCCAGCTCCATCAGCGCCGTGCCGGGGCCGGAGATGTCCTGGACGGGCTCGGGGTACTCGGTGCCCTCGCCGCCGGCCTTGCGGACGACGGTGGCGTGCTTGATGTAGCCAGTCTTGCCCGTCTTCTCCGCGAGCCAGAGCAGCGGGTCGCGGCGGTCGATGATGCCGTGGGTGATCGCGTTGATCGCGGCGCCGGTGAGGAGCGCGGCCGCCGGGACGCGGTAGCCCAGGGTGCGGGTGACGGCGAGGGTGGAAGCGAGCTGTACGGCGCTGTAGCTGGCGACGTGTCGGCTCACCGAGCGGCGGCCGTAGGCGCTGGCGGTGCAGGTGCGGCCCTCCTTGCCGTGCCGCCACGGGTTCTCCTCCACCGGGGAGCCGTCGCTCTTGTAGACAAGGTGGGAGCCGTGCATCGCCTTGGTCGACGCGTCGTGCGCCCGCTGCACGAACTGGTCCCCCAGGGGATGGACCCCGTCGAAGACGGCGGTCAGGGCGGCGACCAGGGCAAGGCCCTCGATGGCGCGGATGCGATCGGTCATGCTGGAGGTACTCCTCATCTCGGATTCGGGGTGCAGGGTGTCGGGGCGGCCGGCCTCTTGCCGATGCTGCGGGCGCCCCGTGATGACACCGTCCCCGGCCGGATTCCGGCCGGGGCGGTGGTGTTCAGAACGGCAGCTCGTCCCAGGCCGGGACGGGCAGGATTCGGAGACGCAGCTCGCGCCGGTCGGACCAGCACCCACACGTCTCCATCTCGGGGAAGGCGCCGCCGGTCCACCAGCCGCCTTCGCCGTGGCAGTGCGGGCAGTTGGGCCGGGGCCGGGCGGTGATCTCGAGGCGGTGCCGGTCGGCGTAGAGCTTGAGGTGGCTGGCCTTGAGTGCGGCGGCGGCCGTCGCTGCGGTGAGCGGGACGGTGGCGGCGAGGAGCAGTGCGATACGCACGCGGCGGGCGTTCACGTCAGCGGGGCGCGGCGTCGGCGAGGATTTCGGCGTGGTCGAACGCGAGGTGGGGGAGCGCGTCCAGGGGCCACCAGCGGGCGGCGCTGGCGTCGTCCCCTGCCCTCGGCGGGACGGGTGAGGGCAGGGTGGCCGTGTAGGCGACGGTGGCGTACCGGCCGCGGGGGTCGCGGCCAGGGGCGTCATAGGAGGCCACCTTCCGGAGTTCGGCTGTGGAGACAGCGATGCCGGTCTCCTCCTCCAGTTCACGCGCCGCGGCGGCCAGACTGGTCTCCCCGGTATCCACGTGACCGCCGGGCAGGGCCCAGCAGCCCTTATACGGGGCCCACCCCCGCTTGATCAGCAGGACCTGCCCAGCAGCAAGCAGGACGACGTCAGCGGTGCGGATCGTCTCGTCGGTGGTGTCGGTGGTCATGGGGCTGGTGTCCTCTCGGATCAGGCGGCCAGACGGTGCGTGGCCGGGGAGGTCATGTAGGTGTCGGGGCTGGGCTCGAAGCCGTGGTGGCACGGGTCGCACCAGCCCTGGGTGCGCAGCGGGAGACAGAAGTAGTAGCGGCGCTTGCACTTGGGACAGGTCTGCCTGGCGGCCATTGCGCGGTCCAGTGCCCATTCCTGAGCGAGGGTTGGGACGCGGCTGGGCTTGGCCAGGTCACGCCGCCACAGCCAGGCGCGAGTGGGATGGGTACATGACCATTCAGGCTGGAAGGCGCACGCCTTGCAGCGCAGGATCGCGACCGGGTCCTGCCCGCCGGGGCTCAGCTTCTGTTCCCGTAACTGCCGTCGCGTGAGCAGGCCCTCGGGGACAGCGCCGCGGTCGTACTCCTCGATGGTCGCGCTGCTGCGCGGTACTCGTTTCACCTCGCGGCGGCGCCCCTTCCTGGAGCGCGGCATCAGTGCCCCCAGGCGGCGGGCAACCGGGCGGGGCGCTGTGGGTAGCGGGGGCCGGGGCGAAAGGGGCGGGGCCGGCCGATCCGACGGCGTGGTCGGGGGATGAGCACGAGCGGGTTCTCCAGACGGCGGTGGGCAGCACGCACCCGTGCCCCGCCGACATCGGGTTTGTCGGCGGGGCGCGGGTGCGGATGGGCGGGCGGCGGGGGCGGCGGAAGTTGGTATCGGCGTGGCGGCCGCTCGGTGGGGTGGTTGAGCAAGCCGGCCTGTCCGGTCCTCGCCGACCCGGTGACGGGTGGGCGAGGACCAGGCAGAGCGACGGGATCAGCTGTTGAGCTGGCGGACGTTGTGCGGGGTGCCTGCGTCGGGCTGGGCGGGGACGTGGATCTGGGGCTGGACGGTGACCTGAGGGGCGCCGGTGTGGACGGAGGCGAAGACCCGTGGGCGCAGGTTGAGCCCGCGCAGGGCGAAGGCGGAGGCGATCGTCCAGGCGAGGACGGCGATGGCGGTGGCGACGGTGCGCGAGGTGCCCGGTGTGATTGTCCAGACCATTGCGATGCTCGCCGCGCCCCAGGCCGTCCAGGTCAGCCGCACGCCGTTGCTTCGGGTGATGAATCCGGTGGTCAGGGAGAACAGGCCGACGGCCTGCCACAGGGTGTAGACGGTGGAGGCGCTGATCGGCAAGCCGACGGAGTGGGCGGCGATGTAGGAGCGGACGGGGTTGTCGATCGTGGCCCACACGCCGGTTGAGGTGCTGTCGCCGACCTGGACGTTCGGCGCGGCGGTCAGCAGGCGGTGCGTGGCATCCAGCATGATCTCGACGGCGCCGTTGAAGAGCAGTACGACGAACGAGAAGACGGCGATGGCGGCGACGGCCTTGATCCAGTTAGCCATGCCGTGCCATCCGGCGTTGGGTGCGTGCCGGACGTCCTCCCACAGCTCGTGCAGGATGCCGCCCTCGCCCCACGCCTTGTTTCACCAGGCGCGGGCGGAGGCGAGGCGCGGGTACTCCTTCTTCGTGTTCGTCGTGCGGTCGTTGTCTGGGGTCGTGTTGGTGTCGTTGGGTGCCAAGGTGTGGCTGCTCCTTGTCGAGGTGGGGGTGGTGCGGGCCGGGCGGCCTGTCCCGTCCCCGGTGCCCGGGGACGGGCGGGACGGGGGCGAGGCAGGCGGCCCGGGTCATCCGTGAAACTTGTTGCGCCGGAAGACCGCCTTGCGGATGTTGACCGTGGTGCCTCCCTTGCCGCTCCGTGCGCCGCGTGCGGCGAGTGCGAGGAAGACGAGCGCGAACAGGCCCGCCAGGCTCATCACGGCCTGGCCGGTCGCGGTGAGGATGGCGGGGATCTGCGCGAGGGTGGGTGCTGCGGCGCCGACGCCGATCCCGGCGAGCGCGATGCCGCCCCCGGTGGACAACGTCAGCGCGCTGTATTTCCAGACGAAGGCCGGCACCACGCGCTGCGGCTGGGTCGGGGCGGGCAGGGGTGGGGGCGCCGACGCCGGGGTCACGATCTGCGGGTGGACCGCGACCGGGGCGAGGGCTGCCTGTATGGCCGCTTGCTGGTACTGGGCGCGGATGTGGGTGAGGGTTTCCTCCCTGCGGACCAGGTCGTAGACCCGGGCCATGTACGCCTCGTCGGTGTAGAGACCGGCGGCGGCGTGGGCGGGAGCCGCCGGGATCGGCAGGCCGGTGGTCTGCGTGCCAGGGCGGGCCTCGGGGAACAGCGCCCAGATCTCCTCCAGGCCGTCGTACGGCAGGCCGACGGTCGGCATGCCGGGCGCCGGCGGGGCGTGCTCGGTTCGCTGAACTTGTTCGGTGAGGGTGAGGTCGCGGGGTTCCACGGGTGCTCCTTGGCGGGGGAGAGGGTGGTAGGGAACGCGAAGGACCCGCCCGGCCGGGGTGGCTGGGCGGGTCCTTGGGGCCCGGGGTGGGCCGTGAGACGGGGCGGTGGTTCAGCCGAGGCTGTAGAAGGCGAGGAACGCAGCGAGGAGAACGCAGCCGAGCTTCGCCCACCACGGGCCGACCTCCCAGGCGCCCCAGAGCAGGGCGAGGGAGGCGGCGCGCAGACCCCAGCGTGCGAAGAACCCCAGCGGCTGGTGCTGCTGGAGCTCCTGGATCCGGGCGGTGCGCCGGTCCATTTCCGTCTGGAGGTGCGCGCGGGTGACGGTGTCGGACTCGGCAGTGTTCTTGAAGGTCTCGCTGTAGGAGTGTCGTTCGGCCTCCAGGCGCTCGATCTCCTCATCCGCTGTCTCGAAGGACATGGTCACTCCTTGGTGTGCGAAGCGGCGGCGGCCGCAAGGCCCATCGCGCCCAAGTCTCGGGCGGTGTAGCCGAGTTCGTCGGCCAGCCTCATCATGGTCGCCTCCAGGTCCTGCGTCGAGACCAGGATTTCGCGTGCCGTGGAGCCGTCGGACGGGCCGACGATGCCCAGCTGGTGGAGGAAGTCCATCAGCTTCTCGGTGTGGGCGAAGCCGATGCGCAGCTTGCGCTGGAGCATCGACGTGGACCCGAACTGGGTGGACACGAGCAGTTCGACGGCCTGGAGGACCAAGGTGCCGTCGATGCCTTCAGGCAGGGCCGCCGTGTCCTGTCCGGTCGGGGCGGTGCTGGGCTGCTGGGCAGCGGCTTCGCGGGCGACGTAGCGGGTGTACTGCCGCGTATCGTCCTTGATGGCCTTGCCGTCCTTGGCCCAGGTCTGCAGCCAGCCGCCGACCGTGCGCTGTGCCGGTGCGACGTCCTCGCCCAGGAGCTGCTTGAGCATCTCGTGCAGCGCCTTGGGCGAGTAGCCGTCTTCACCGGCGGCGACCAGAAGCTCCCAGCCCCTCTCGCGCGGGTCGACCGGGCGGGCTGGGCGGGGGAGCGGTGCCGCCTGCGGGGCGGAGCCCGGCGCCGGGGGCGGGTCTGCGGGGACGGCGACCGGTGCGGCGGTCGGGTCCAGGCTGGCGGTGACGGCGGCGAACAGCTCCGCCGCGCCTCCGAAGCCCTCGAAGCCCTGCGGCACCGAGACGGCCGGGGCCGCCTGGGTAGTGCCGGCCGACGCGGCGGGGGCCGGGTCGGAGGCGAGCAGAGTGGAGGCGGGAATGATCTCCCCGGCATTGTCGATGGCGTACTGCGCGGACTCGGTGAGCTTCTGGCCCTTGTAGAGGTCCGGCAGGGTGCGCGCCCACCGCTGCGGGTAGTGCGCGCCACTGTCGACGGACGCGGACAGCTCATCGAGCTTGGGCCGCCGCCCGGCGGTCGCCGCGCAGATCTTGTCCATCAGCTCGTCGACCAGGCGCCACACCTTCATCGCGGTGGGCTTCTTGGGCCCCAGCCGGGTGTGCATCGTCCAGCCGGACCCTGCGACGGGCGCGTCCTTCGGGTCGATCTTGATGTAGCCGGGGAAAAGGTAGGCCAGCTCCTCCGGGTCGCTCACGGTCATGCCGACACGCCACTTCGACATGAGCTTCATCATCGCGGTGATGGCGTCCTGCGTGGCGCGCAGGGCCGCGACCAGCGCCCGTACGCGCATCGCGCGGCCTTCCTCTTCGACCTTGTCGACCATTTCCTTGATGTCGAAGGGCAGGGAGGCGGTCTCGTCGCAGATGATGACGATGCCGGGGATCTCGTGGCTGATCGGGAGCTTGTTGTCGGTCTTCTGCTCGCGCATCAGCTGCTGGTATCCGGCCTTGCGTGCGGCGATGATCTCCCCGGCCATCTTGAGCATGAGGCGGGCTTCGTCCTCGGTGTGTGCGATCCAGTCGACGATCGGCGCGGAGGCGAGGCCCTCGGTGGCCCACGGGGTGATCCACGGGAGGGCGACGCCACCGCCGGTGATGTCGATGGCCCAGATCAGCGCGTCGGGCATCCGGGCGAGCTGGGCGGTGACCACGCGCAGCGAGTTCGTCTTGCCCGCGTCCGTCTCGCCGATCAGGATGCCGCAGTCGTTGCAGAGGCTGCCGAGGGCCGGCTCGCCGTTGCGGTGCATACCGAAGGGGAACCGCTCGGTGAGGCTGATCTCGGAGTAGTCCTCCGGGTAGGGGATGTCCTCGCTGATGACGTCCTTGAGGGTGACCTCGATCAGGATCGTGCCGCGGTTGGCGCCGGGGAAGATCTCCACACCACAGCCGTCGGCCAGGCGCAGGTCGCTGGCGAACTTCGGGCCGTAGCCGTTGAGGTCGTCAATGGTGGTCCCGCCGTCGGGCAGGTCCATCTCCACGGTGTAGCCGACCTTCCCGGGCCAGTGCTGCACGTCCTTGCCCTGGCACTTCTCGATCCGGGCGACGCGCGCCATGCGGTCTTCCCAGTCGCGCAGGATGCCGACCGACTCGCGGCGCAGCTTCAGCAACCGCTTGCGCTGGGAGCGGGTGGGCTCCGTACGGGTCGCCGACGCGTTCGCGGCGAGGCCGACGGCGGCCAGGCCCAGGCCGGTTGCCCAGCCGGTGGAGGTCAGGGGCGCGGTCGCCAGCGCCCAGGACGCCCATCCGGCGGCGGTGAGCCAGGACAGGGCGCGGGTGGTGAGGGTGCCGACGGTGGTGCCCTCGCGCAGGTCGTGGACCGTCCCGGCGGCGGCCGCGCCGGTGAGGGTGACGGCGGCGGCCTGCCAGGGCAGTCCGGTGATCGGGGCGAGCATCACCATCGAGGCGGCGGTCTCGCTGGCGTATCCGAGGAAGGTGGTGTGGCCGCTGGGCAGCGACCAGTCCCAGTGACGCATCGACATGGGGAAGAGTTCTCCATCCTGGTCAGGAAGGCGGGGGCGAGGGCAGCAAGGCGATAGGCAGCAAGAGAGCCGGTGGCCGGCCCCGGGGGTCGGGGTCCGGCCATCGGCTCCTGGTGGTGCGGGTCGTACTGGGGGGGATGTGGGTCAGCGGGGGGTGTTCCACATGGACTCGGCAGCCGGGCCCTTGCGGGGGTTGATGTTGTGGCTGATTTCCCGGCTGTGGTCCTCGAGGAACAGCTTCGCGGCCATGTCGGCGTCGTCGCCGGCCGCGCGGATCATTGACTCGAGCATGCCGAGCTCGTCGGTAACGCGGTCGTCGACCGGGTACAGGTCGCGGGTGCGCTGGTGCAGGGCGTGGATGCAGTCGGCCAGGGCAGTGATCCCGTAGGCGGTGCCCTGGAACTCGCTGCCGACCTGCATCATGTGGACCGGTTCGAAGGTGCGGTAGAGCACGGCCATCAGGACGCATCCGGACTCGATCCGGCCGGGCATGAACATCGCGCCCTCGGGGGCGTCGGCCCCGGTCGGGGTGACGTTCCACATCCACTCGTTCGTCCGCGGGGCGACGATCCGCTCGATGTCGAACGCGTGGGCGTAGCGGAAGAGGGCGACCATGTTGTCCGCGCGGGACGCGGCGTTGATCAGCCGTTGGCACGCCTCACTCAGTTTGGCGATGGCCCGCTTGCTGCACGGGTACTTCTGGTCGGAGTTGACGGCCATCTGCTGTACAGCCATCGCCGCGGCGCGGATGCCGTTGGGCAGGCCAGCGTATTCGGCGGCGACCTCCATCATGCTGCGCGGGCTATAGCCGGTGTAGGCGGAGTGCGCGGCGCGCATGGCCATGGCGAACTTGCTGTTGTTGCCGTCCAGCACCGTGGTGCCTGCGGTCAGGGAGGGTCCGGTCACGGGGTCGGTGTCCTTCCTCGGGTTGTTGACCTTGAGGGTGAGCTGGTCCGCCTGGGCTTCCTTGTCGTGGCGGGCCTTGGAGCGGCGGAAGAAGAACCGCCAGATCCGTCCGGCGATGCGGACGGGGAACGCGAACCCGCCCAGCGGGTCGCGGTGCCGGGTGAGCAGGCGCCAGGCGCCCCACAGGAGTCCGAGGGGCAGCGTGAGCAACCCTCCGAGTCCGGCGAGGAACCCGGCGCCGACGCAGCGCGCCCAGTGCCCGAGCTTGCGGGCGGCGACGCGGCGCAACCGGTAGCAGCGGCCCGCTGCCGGGCCGCTGCTACCGGAGCCGTTGGAGCTGCCGTTCTTGCCCTTCTTCGAGCGGCGCAGCCTGCCCGCCCAGCCGCGCATCTTCCGCAGCGCGCGTCCGAGACGGGTCTTTGCGGGCGTAGACGATCCGGTGCCGGTGCCCTTGCCGCCGGTGCCGGAACCGCCGGAGGAACCGGAGTTCCCGGAGCCGGAGGCCCCAGCGCCCGCGCCGCCGTTCTTGCGGCGCATCCTGTTGCCCCAGCCCTTGAGGGTCTGCCACGCCTTGCCGGAGCGGGACTGCTGGTGGGCACCAGCCTTCCCGGCCTGGTTCTTGCCGCCGCCGGTGCCCTTGGGCGTGTTGGCACCGGGGCTGTTGGCACCGCCCATACCGCCCTTGTTCTTACGGCGGCCACCTTCGCCGGGCAGGCCGCCCGGGCCGCGCCCGTTCTTCCCATTCCCGCTTCCGCGGCCGCCGGGGCCGCGGCCGGAGCCGCCGCCTGCAGCGTGGCGGCCGCCGGGTCGGCGTCCGGCACCGGTCCCGGTGGAGCCGGTGCCGTTCGTGCGGCCGCGGCCGCCGCCACCGGCAGCACCGCCGCCCCGGCCGCGACCACCGCCGCGTCCGAACAGGCCGCCCTTGCCCACGCCTCCCCCAGACCGGCCGAAGCCGCCGCCGGAGCGATTGCCGGTGGTGACCTTGCGGACGGTGGCGACCTTCGAACGCTTCTTACGGCTGGCCAGCGCGGCAGCACCGACCGCTGCTCCGGCCGCGCCAGCGGCGATGAGTCCGGGCACTCCGGCGGCGCCGTACGCGACGCCTGCTGCGATTCCGGTTGTGTTGCCGCCATGGATCAGGAGCGGCAGCGCCCGGGGGCGTCCGTGGCTGGTCTTCTTCGGCTCCGGGGCCAGGCCGGCGCCACTCGAGGGCTCGGTGTCGACGGGGTATTCGGCGGTGTCGGGGCCCTCGCTGTTGGCGCTGTCGATGGTGGTGTCGGGGGGCGCGGTCGCGGTGTCTGCCACGACGAATCTCCTCACATTGCGTAGCGGAGAGGCGAGGCGAGGCGGCGCGACGCGAGTGCGAAGCCCCCTTCACCCCCGGCTAGGGGGCTCAGCAGGGAGCTGGGAGGGGGTGTTTCCCTCGCCTCGCCTCGCTTCGCTTCGCCTCGCCGCTACTTTCCGTGAACGACAGGGGTAGGGTGCAAAAGGTGCTTTCCGGGCCGCTGGTCGGTCCGGTTCGTGCGGGATGAAGCGGGTAAGGCGGTCGGCCTGGCGGCCGCGGCCGGCCCCCGCACCCACCCTGTCCGGCGGCGCGTCGGAGGGGAGGTGCGAGGGACGACCGTGGGGGCCAGGAAAACTCTCAGATCAGATTCCGTTTTCAGGCTGCTGCCTGCTCCGGAACTTCGTTGCCGCCGCCCTTGAGGAGGTCAACAGCGCGGGTCTTGCGGTCCTGCGCAGAGCCGGTGGAGATGCCCAGTTCCTCGGCGATGACGCGGACGGTGACCGCGCTCTCCCCTCGGGCCTGGATCATCGCGACGACCCGGTGCACGTCCCAGTCGACCTGAGACATGCGGGCCATCGCAGCGGCTTCAACCGCACGGGCCTCGTGTTCAGCGGCACGCGCCCGGTGCTCAGCGGCTTCCTCGATCGCGGCCTCCTCCCGGGCCTTCGAGGTGGCGATCTCCTCTGCTGCGATCTGCTCCTGACGGGCCGCGTTCACCGTCGCGGCGCGGTGTTCAGCCTCCTTCCGCTCGTGTTCAGCAGCCTCTTCCAGGGCCCGCTTCTGTTCGGCCAGGGCCCGCGCGCGGCGCTGATCCTGCTCCGCGATGCCGGCCTGCCGGGCGGCCTCATCGCGCTGGGCGCGGGCAGCGGCATCGGCCTGGATGCGGCGCTCGTGCTCGGTGGCCTCCGTGGCCATCTGCTGCTGCTCCAGACCCCACCTGGCCTGCACTTTCTCCCGCTCAATCCGGGCGAGGGTGCGGCGCTTCTCGGTCTCGTCGGCGAGCTCCTGCGCTTCAGCTGCAGCCTGGTCCTCAGCGAGCTTGAGCGCGTGCTGACGCTTCGCCTCGCGCAGTTGAGCATCGGCTTCGACCTGTTGAATCTCCGCCTGAGCCTCGCGTTCCGCTTCGGCCTTGGCGATCTTCAACCGCCCCTCGCCCCGGATCTTGTCGACCTCCGCCTGAATGCGAGCCTCTCCGAGTTGAACATCAGTCCTCACTCGCTGAATCTCGGCCTCGGCCCGCTGAACAGCCGCCCGCGCCTTCCGCTCGATGAGCTTGGTCTCCTCCTGGAGCGGCACCTCCAGAGCGCTCTCCACATCGAAGCCGAACGGGGCGAGCTTGAACGGCAGCAGTTCGTCCGGCGTCGCCGCCTTGCGCCAGCTCTCCGGGGCGCTCTCGTACTTCTGACGCAGCCCTTCGCGGTAGATCCGCAGCTGCTGATGCTGAGCGGCAACCTCCTTATAGGAGAGGTTGTACAGCCGCATCCGGCGGGCCAGGCGGGGTGTGGACAGCGGGGCGAGGATCCATCGGGTCAGCGGGACCGACCCGAGCGGAGTGGCGCCGGCCAGCAGGTCGGCCATCCGGCCGATGTAGTGGCGGGCAGCCTCCACGGCCATGATGAACAGCACCGGGATTACGCCGTGCATGGATGCCGCGAGCGGGTCGGCCGACACCGGCCCCGTCGGGGCGGCGGCGTTGAAGGCGACCGTGGCGGCGGTCAGGCCGTGCGCGGCCCAGCGCAGCACCGGCAGCGGCATCCGTTTGCGCGTCATATAGAGGTCGAGCGCCAGGAGGACGAGGATGCCGGCGTCGATGCCGATGGGGAACGCGTAGGAGAAGGTGCCGAAGCCCTTGCCCTCCGCGAGGTGCCGCAGGGTGTTGTAGGAGCCGGTGAAGCCGATCCCGGCGAGCACCAAGCCGCCGACGCCGGCGATGACGGCGAGTAGCCGCATGGTGCGCGGGTTGTCCGGCTTCGACGCCTGTTCCGGAACATCGTGCCGTTCCGGCTCCTGGTCCTCGCCGTGGTCGGGGTGGTCGGCCGGGCCGGGGACGCCCCAGGAGCGGGAGTCGTCGTCGCCGTCCGGACGGATCACGTCGGGCTTGCGGATGTCGACGGCGGTCATGTGCTGCTCTCCGAGTCGTCGGTCGGGAAGAACGGATCCAGGGCCAGGCCGACACACAGCCGGACCGCGCCGAACACGGCGAGGCCGACGGCCAGGTGCAGACAGGTCGGCCACAGGCCGTTCACGAACAGGTCGAACAAGGCCAGGACGGTAGCGACCAGCGCGGTGAGCGTGGCCAGCAGAGCCGACAACGGGCTGCGCGCCACATAGGTGTCTGCCGAGGTCTTGTCGAGGTCCGAGGGAGTGGCGGTGGTACTCACCGGGCACCCCCGCTGGTAGCGTTGGCCATGCGAATCGCTCCCTTGTCAGCGGATCGCGAGAACAAAGGAGAGGCCCCGGGCGTGGGGCCTCTTTCTCTTTGCCGAGCCAATTCCGGCTCTCCGCCCCCGCCACGACCCAAGCCGTCGTGGCAAAGCGGGAGAACCGCCGGCCCCAGGACGGAGAACAACTCCGGCCGGGGCCGCGGCAGGTGACTCCAGGCGGCCGTCAGCCGCGGTGCTCCTTGAGGTACTGGGCAATCTGAATCTTCACGGTGGCCATCCCGGTGTATGCCGTCATCTCCGGCCAGACACCGTGGTTCTTCTCCGCATCCCGGAGCAACTTGTACGCCTCCAGGACCAGCTGGTCCGGGTCGGCGTCAATGTGGCGCAACGGGCTGGTCAGACGGGCGAATATCCCGGCCATCGAGGACTCCTTCGACGTATCGCTCCTGGACTGTCGCCAGGAGCAGCAGGCGGAACAACGCGGCCACCCGGGGTACGGGCGGCCGACTCGAGGTAGTGCTGCGGTGCGGGCAGAAAGTTGTCTGGCGCTCCCGCCGGGCGGGAGCGAAGCGGAGAAGACAACCAACAGAAAGGCTCAAGCGGCGACGCTGATGTGCTGGCCGGTGAGCGGCCGGTGCGGGGCGATGGCCCGCCCATCGGGCAGCAGCTCGCCGGTGTCCTCGAAGAGGAGAACGCCGTTACACAGCAGGCTCCAGCCCTGCTCCGGGTGGTGCGCCACCAGATGGGCGGCCTCCCGGTCGGAGCTGCCGGCCAGCGGGCACGGCGGCGTGTGCGGGCAAGCGGGGGTTGTTGCCATGAGTGATCTCCCTTGGTTGCCGGTGCAGGTGTGGACCGGAAGTCAGCGGGACCGTGTGGTCGCCTGCTGGATGCGGTCCCTGCGTTCTCCGCCGCCACCGGTCCGGGCAGAAGCCGGTCCGGTGGCGCCCGGGCAGCGCAGGGCTGCGATCAGACGCTGGTGTTGCCGGTGCGTTTGCGGGCGGCCCGGCGCTTCAATGCGCGCCGCTCGTCCTCGCTCATTCCGCCCCAGACGCCGTAGTGCTGGTTGGTGTCCAGCGCCCGCTGAAGGCAGGTCTCCATGACCGGGCAGCGGCGGCACACGGCCTTGGCCTCCTCGATCTGCAGCAGGGCAGGGCCGGTGTTGCCGACCGGGAAGAACAGGTCCGGCTCCTCATCTCGGCAGGCCGCGCCAGCACGGAAATCACGGTCGCGATCGTCCGAGGCGAGGCTCTGGGCGACGGTGGTGCGCACGATGTGCTTCACGGATCCTCCCTGGATGCGTGTGTCAACGGGTCCCGCTGTCGGGCTGGTGCCGGTGGGCGGGTGGATGTCGGTGACGCCGTGACCGACTGGCCGCAGCGGGACGGATGTCCCGGTGCCTCGTCAAGCAGCGCGGGCGAAAGCGCCCGCGATCGAGCTGGAGTCGGCTTTGCCAGGCCGGATCAGATAGTCGGAGTCGGTCCAGGCCGATCCGACCGGGAACGGCTGCCCGTCAGGGCGCAGCGTGTCGCGCACGATCACCGTCCACCGCGCGCCAGCACGGCCCAGGAGCGCCGCTGCCCTAAGCGGGTCTCTGATCAGGGCCAGGACCTCGAAGCGCCCGTCGACGTTCTGGTAGATGGCGCCGGGGCGGCGCGGGCCGATCTCGTCGTCAGCAGACGGCAAGGGGATGCTCTTCAACGTCAAAGGTCCTCTCGGTGAGCGGGGATCACGCGGTTTCGGCGTCGTCGCGGGGCTGTGTGCGCACACGCGGAATCCCTCGAGGCGGGTGGATGGCGTGGACGGGATGACCTCGGTCCAGCGCTCTGTTCGTTGCCACAGCGGCGTCCTCGACCAGAGCGCGGGCCATCGGGTGCACAGGGCCGCGAGCGGCGATGGCCCGTGCCGCGCGGTCCTGCGCGGCACGGGCCATCCGGAGGAGATCAGCCACGGGCCTGCTGGTCTCGGCGACTCTGCTCGTTGCGCTGCCGGAGCTCCTCTTCCATCCGCTGGCGCTCTTCGTCGGTCATGCCGACACAGCCAAAGAACATGAGGATCATGCCGACACCCCCACGGGCTGCCCCTGGCCCAGGCCGGGGGCGGTCATGTCCGCCCCGGTTGTGGGCACGAAGTCGTCGTCCTGGGGCTTGATGGGGTCGTGGTCACGCTGACCGCACCAGTCACACGCCGTCGGCGGCGCCGCCGTCCGTTTGCCCGGCCACGGGTGGTCCTTGCACGTGCAGTCGTCCGCGGGCTTTCCGCAGATGCAACCCTGATCAGCACTCGCACCACGAATGTGGCACCGGAGCTGCTTGCCAAGCGGCGAGCGCTCGACCCTCCAGCCCGGGGCGAGCACGTCCAGCAGGAGCAGGCCCCGACCGGACTCGGTGACGTCGCTGTCCATCACCGCCGTACAACGGGTCGGCAACTGGTGCCCGGCGGGGTCGTGAACGGCGAGGGCGATGCCGCCGCCGGAGGTGGCGTGGACCTCCACCACCAGCAGCGAGCCGTCACCGCAGGCCCGTACGGCGTTACTGATGAGCTCGGAGACCACCAGCTGCGCGGTCCCGGCTGCCTCGCTGTCCGCTCCGTATACCACGGGCACCGTGCCGACCAGCTGCCTCACGACACTGAGCGTGACGGGCGAGGCAGTCATCTGGGCAACGAAGCCACGGACACGATGCCGGACGTGCAGGCCGGGCACGGTGGGGAGTTGCGGCCGCTCCTGGTGAGCGTGCCGGACACGGTGCAGCGCCTCCGGGATGCTCGGGTCGCTATCTCCCGCGTGTACGCGCGGAGGCGGGGGAGCTGTCATGATGGTTCGCAAGGTCGATTCCTCTCTCCATCGAGTTGGCGACCGACGACGGCCCCGGGATTGCGCCCCGGGGCCGTCATCGTTTTGCGGGCTGTCGTACGAGCAGCCGTCGTACGAGCAGCCACGGCCCCGGCCAACCCGAGTACGGAGTGGCCGGGGCCGTGGTTGCTGGTAGGAGCAGTTGTCAGGCCGCCGTGACCGCTGCCCGCAGGTCGGTCACGGCGGTTGGATCCCAAGCTTGGCCAGAATTCCCCCTCTCAGCATTGAAGCGGCATTCGCTAAATTGAATTTTCCCAACGCTGAAGAGATGGGGGGATTTATGTTCAAGGGCTTCAAGAGATCATTAGGAGTGTTCGGGTGTGCTGGGCTCCTGAGTGCCGCTGCTGTGCTGGCAACCGGCGGACCAGCACAAGCTGCCGCTCTCGGCTGCGACTACCCGAAGGTCTGTTTCTACACAGCGTCCAAGACGAAAGTCGGGCAGTTCCAGGACGTCACCTCCGGGTGGCAGTCGTTCTCCCGGACTGACATCTACTACGCGGTCAACACCCGCAACGACGACGTCGCGTACATCCGCTACAGCAACGGCCAGACCAGCTGCCTGGGCGAAGGGCAGCCCAACACGATCTGGGACCTCAGGATGTACGGCGCCAGCGTGTACCCCAACGGGGTACGGATCAGCACCAGTTCGAACTGCTACCCGTAAAACACGGGAGATGTTGCCGCCGTCGAACTCTCACCGACGGCGGCAACTTTACGCTCAAACATCAACGCCACCCTCCACGGCAAACAAGAAAGTAAATCCCAGTAAAGCCTTGGCCAGAATTTCAGCCCCGCCGAACAGCCCTTCCCGCTGGGCAAAACAGACAAGAAACACGCCCGCCCCACAGCAATCACTGAGCACATGCGCAAAATCCCCGCACCCGCCAACCCAACCAAATCCAGTTGCATGAGATCAGCCCCCGGGGACGGCCATCCGCGGGCTGCTGACTGCCGTACGAGCAGCCACGGCCCCGGGGGGGCCACCCCACCCTGACGGGCGGGGAAACCAATATCCCTTCCCCGAAGGTCC
>NZ_JBQTCE010000028.1:59878-90604 GCF_052665095.1 Streptomyces sp. NEAU-174
GGGAGATCACCCCCTGGGGACGTCCATCCGCGGTTTGCTGACTGCCGTACGAGCAGCCACGGCCCCGGCCATCCCGATCACTCGGGATGGCCGGGACCGTGATCGTCCGTGCCGGAAGGTTCAGCGCGCCGCGCGCTTGGGATGGAGCGTCACGAGCGGGACGGCGGGTCCCTCCACCGGTGCGGCACCCGCGGGCCGCTGCGCGCGCTTGGCGTCGGCGTCGCGTACCGCCGCAGCCGTCGATGCCCACTTGAGTTCCCGCAGCAGCCACAGCGGCCGGCCGTCACCCACCTCACCCTCCGTCGTCGACCGCTGCTTCTGAGCCGCGATCTGACTGACGGCCGGAGCGGGCGCGACCTTCGGCTTGCGCAGCACATTGGTCGGGCGCCGGGACGACGTCTCCTTGTCGGCGTCGGCCAGGGCCTGGCGCCACTCGGGGATCGTCATATCGAACTCAATGCGGCGGTTGCTGCCCCGACAGTGAATCGCGGCGGCTTCGCCGACCTTGCCAGTGTGGTGGGGAACCAGCTTCTGAACGCGGCTCTGCATGCCGGTGATCGGACACCAGGTCCTGCAGTCCTCGCAGACGAGGACCGCGTTCAACGGCTCCCGCAGGTCGATGTGCGACGGCAGGAGCTGGGAGAGCTTGAGGGCGGGGCGGTTGCTGACTCGCTTCGTACGGGTCCGGTGAGGCCGCTCACTGGCGGTGGGCATCGCGGACGTGACGGTCATTGGGGATCTCCTCGCGTGCGAAGGGGGAGGGGTGCGTCGCGGTGCTCTCTCCGCCCCCCAGGCCGCACGGCGAACCGGCGTCCTGGAGGACGGACAGCGCATCTGCGCTGCGACGTGCAGCAGGGAGTCGAGAAACCCAGGGGATTTGGTGTTGCCATCAACCCCGGCCCCCTCTTGCGAGGCGGACGACTTCCTGCGGTCTTGCGGTGGTGCTGGTAGGGGACCGAATGTTCCGGCTCCCTCAGCCGGCGCCGCCCGAGAGGCGGTTCCGGGTGGGGGAGCCGGGCCCGTGAGGACCCGGCGAGGTCAGGCCGCAGGCGACAAGAAGAGAGAGGACGCCTCGGCCGTCTCGATGCGCGCCGGCCGCACGCTCTCGAGGTCGGGAAGGGGAACGACCGGCGTACCGGACAGCCGCACACCCACCGGCACCTCGAGCCGGGCCTGCCGCTCGGAGGTAGCCGCCTCGACCACCCAGTCCGTCATCACCTGCAAGCCTTCCCACCCGGGCAGACGCCGCTGCTGCCCGGCCCACAACCACACCTCCTGCGTCACGTCGTCAGCATCGTCGGCCGGGTCGGCGCCCGCAGCGGCCAGGCGCTCAGCGGCGTGCGCGGCGAGACGGGCCGAGTACCGGCCGTACCACGTGGCTAGATCGGCTGCGGCGGCGGGGGTGGAGATGACGTTCATGAGGTGGTGCTCCTCTCGGAGTTGAGACCAGAACCTCGGTACCGAGGTTGCTTTCCCAGTAGAGCGATCCTCGGTACCGATGTCAAGCAATACGTTACCGATGACGTATTCTGTGCGGGCGATTCCCGACGCGATCCGCGCCCCGTGAGGTGCCTCGGTAGCCAGCGGCCTACGATCGCTACCGAGGTAGGGAGACAGATGACAGATGAGACAGGCGCGCAGCGAACGAAGGTCCAGCAGATCGCTGATGACCTGAAAGCGGCAATCGAGCGCGGGGAGTACGGCCCCGGTGATCGGCTGCCGGGGGAGAACGCACTGGCCACGCAGTATGGCGTCGCCACTCTCACTGCTCGCAGGGCCCTCAAGATCTTGCGCACCGAAGGCCTCGTCGAGAGCAAGAGGGGAGCTGGCGCCCGCGTCCTTTCGTTCCGCCCTATCAGGCGCCGCGGCATTCCGCGGCTGGCCCGTGGTCAGTGGGGAAGCGGGAAGGCGATCTGGTCCGCCGACGACGATCGAGCACCGGACGTCGACCAGATCACCGTGACCGAAGAGGCACCTGCGCCTCAGCACGTCCGGGACGTACTTGAACTCGAGGTGGGAGAAAGTGTCTGCCTGCGTAGCCGCCGGTACGTCATGCAAGGACGACCAGTCATGGTCGCAGACTCCTATCTCCCCCAGACGTTGGTGGCGGGCTCGCCCATCACTCAGGCCGACACCGGTCCCGGCGGCATCTACGCCCGACTTGCCGACCTTGGCCACGCTCCAGCTCGGTTCCGAGAAGAGATCCGGGTGCGTTTGCCCTCCGGCGAAGAAGCAGCTCGACTGGCCATCCCCGCCGACAGGGCCGTTATCAAACTGGCCCGTACGGCATTCGACGCTGAAGGGCGAGCGGTGGAGATCAACGAGATGACGATGGACTCTGCCGCGTACGTGCTGGATTACGAGTTCGATGCCTGACATCCAGCACTCACCGCTCCCGCCGGTGAAAAGGGGCCAGCAAGGCCTTGAGGAGCACGCCAGCGACCCCCGTCCCGGCCGCAGTCATGGCGATGTCGTGGATCGCGTTGATCAGCACAATCCCGACCACACCGCCGACCAGCACCGCGGTGATACCGAGGACAGGAAACTTTCCGTGCCGACGCGTTCCAGCGTCAGCAGGCACCGGGGGTACCTGGCCAACAGACATGAGGTCGAGGGATCGGCCGTGTGCATCGGTCACCAAGTGCCGCTTCTCGGACATGGCGCCCCTCCTCAGCTCAACGGACTCTCGTGAATTCGCTGTTCACAACCGTGGATTGCGGGAGCATGACCAGACGAGGTCCCACAGCTGCCCGGTCCCGGACCAGTCCAGGACATGAAGCGGACCACTATCGGACCAAGGCCTTCGCTCTGCTGATTTGCCGTCGTCGCCGCATGACACTGGTCGCGCAGAGCACGGTTTGTGACTCGGGGAGGACCAGTGGCCGGCAACGCTCGACAGGGAGATCCGCGAACCGCGTTGGAGTTCCTGCTGCGCCAGCAGCCGCGCACGTATGACGAGATCGTTCGGGAGTTCGATCGTCTCGCCAAGGAGCTGGGTGAAAATGTCACGCTCAGTACTCGGCACCTGCGTCGCCTGGCCAGTGGCGAGCGGACGAACACCACCCCGGTCATGCGCCGTGTTCTGCAGTCCATGTTCGGCAAACCGCTCAACGAGCTTCTCGCCCCATGGAGCGGTGAAGTTCTCCCCGCGGCGGCCGAGCCCACTGGGCTGCTCCTTGCCACAGGACAGCCCGCTGCGGACCGGGAGTTAATTGAAATGGCAGCACGACGAGCCAAGAGCTTCGCCCTTGCGGCAGGCCAAACCGACCTCACGTCCGATGTCATGGAGCAGGTGCACGCGGATGTTCAGCGCCTGGCGCTGGACTACCCGCAGCGACCGCTGTCCGAGCTGCTGCCGGATCTGATCGGTACCCAGGACACGGTCTTCACTCTGTTGGAGCAACAGCGTCGCCCCGCGCAAGCCCGGCAGCTGTATTTTCTCGCCGGTGTCACGGGCGGCCTGCTCGCGAAAGCCTCGCACGACATGGCCGATCCCCATGCGGCCCTGACTCAGGCGCGGACAGCCTATGTGTGCGCGGACAACGCGGATCACAACGGTCTGCGCGCATGGATCCGCGGTCTTCAGTCCCTGGTCTCGTACTGGGCTGGCCGGACACGTGAATCCGTCCGCTACGCCCAGTCCGGCGCCGAATTCGCCGCCAGCAACACCGCCAGCGTGTGGCTGCCCATGAACGAAGCCCGTGCCTGGGCCTCGCTCGGAAACGCAAACGCGGCACGGGCAGCGATTGAACGCGCCGAGGCCGCCTGGGACAGCGTGCAGGAAGACGAGGTCGACGAGCTCGGCGGCCTGTGCACTTTCGGGCGGGCCCGCCAGGTCTACTACGCGGCAGAGGCTCTGTCATGGTTGCCATCCGAGGTGACGGCAGCAGACGACTACGCGACGCGAGCGGTAGACGCCTACGAGGACAGCTCGTCTCCCGAGTGGGCGTTCGGCGACCAGGCCGGCTCCCGCAGCGCCCTGGCTATCGCACGGATCCAGGCGGGAGAGCTGGAAGGAGCCGCTGAGGCCGTCGCACCGGTACTCGACCTTGCCCCCGAGCAGCGGATCAACGGCATCATCACCTGCACACAGCGAGTGCACCGCGCACTGCGCGACTCTCCCCTCGCGGAGGCAGGTGCCGACCTGCAGGAGCAGATCGAAATCTTCACCCGCACCCCGCTGAAGGCTTTGCCCCGCTAGGAGCTCTCCGTTGACGTATCCGATCCGAATCACCGGCAGCAAAGTGGCCCTGCGCGAGTTCTCCATACGGGATGTCGAGGATGTCCTGGCGATCATCGGCGACGACAAGGTCACCAGGTGGCTGTCTTTCGACAGCCGTAACCGGGACCAGGCCATCGCCATGATCGAAGGGACACTCGAACGCGCCCAGCAGAAGCCGCGGACCGAGTACTACCTGGCGGTGACCAAGCACAGCGCCGACCACGTAATCGGTTTCGCACGGATCGGATACGCCGGCGTCAAGGCCGGCAAGCTCGGCTACGCGATCGCAGCAGAAGAATGGGGCCGCGGCTACGCCACAGACGCGGCCCGCACCCTCATCACGTACGCATTTACGGAGCTGGGCCTGCACCGAATCAGCGCGGCGATCGGACCCGAGAACGCGGCTTCGATCGCCATGGTGGAGCAACTCGGATTCACCCGGGAGGGAGTCCTGCGCGATCACGTTTACACGAACGGCGCCTGGCGCGACAGCGTGTTGTACTCCGTCCTCTCCCATGAGTGGGGTCGCTGATGGCTGGCCTCGCCGCTGAAGCACTGAGCGCCGCAGGTCCTGGAGGACCGGCGTACGCGATAAGCGTCCAGGTCAGCATGGTTTGTCGGTGGTCGCCTCTACAGTTCTCAGCGCCGTCGCTGCTGGACTGGGTTAAGGGGGTGGGCTGAGTGCGGCACGAGATCCTTCGGGCGTTCAAATTCGCGCTCGACCCCGTTCCCGCCCAGGTGGAAGCGTTCGCGCGGCACGTCGGCGCGGCCCGGTGGGCGTTCAACCATGCGTTGGGAATGAAGGTGGCCGCGCACCAGCAGTGGCGGCGTGAGGTCCAGGCGCTCGTGGACCAGGGCGTCCTGGAGGCCGAGGCTCGCAAGAAGGTGCGAGTGCTTGTGCCAACGAAGCCAGTGATCCAAAAGCATCTGAACCAGATCAAAGGCGACTCCCGCCAGGACGATCTGGCTGAGGGCGCCTACGGCCCTGCGCGACCGTGTCCGTGGTGGCATGAGGTGAACACCTACGCGTTCCAGTCGGCGTTCATCGATGCGGACCGGGCGTGGCAGAACTGGCTGGAGTCGCTACGCGGTGCTCGGGCGGGGCGTCGGGTGGGGTATCCGCGGTTCAAGAAGAAGGGCCGGGCGCGGGAGTCGTTCCGGCTGCACCACGATGTGAAGCGGCCTGTGATCCGGCTGGCGGGCTACCGGCGGCTGAGGTTACCGACGGTGGGGGAGGTGCGGCTGCACGAGTCGGCCAAGCGCCTGGCCCGCCTGGTCGACCGGGGCGAGGCAGTGGTGCAGTCGGTCACCGTGGCCCGCGCCGGGCACCGGTGGTACGCCTCGGTGCTGTGCAAGGTCACCGCCGAGCTGCCTGAGCGGCCCACCCGACGACAGCGCGAACGCGGCCGCATCGGTGTCGACCTGGGCGTCAAACACCTCGCTGTCCTCTCCCAGCCCCTCGACCCCGATGAGCCGGCCTCAGCGTTCGTCGCCAACCCCCGTCATCTGCGGCAGGCTGACCATCGGCTGGCCAAAGCCCAGCGCGCCCTGTCCCGCACTCAGAAGGACTCCGCGCGGCGGGTCAAGGCCCGGCGCCGAGTGGCGCGGCTGCAGCACGAGGTCGCTGTACGCCGCGGCACCGTGCTGCACGCGGTGACCAAGCAGCTCGCCACGCGCTTCGCCGAGGTCGCCGTGGAGGATCTCAACGTCGCGGGCATGACGCGGACCGCCCGCGGCACTCTGGATTCGCCCGGCCGCCGTGTGAAGCAGAAGGCCGGCCTCAACCGGTCCATCCTCGATGTCTCGCCCGGTGAGCTGCGCCGCCAGCTCACCTACAAGACTTCCTGGTACGGCTCTACCCTCGCGGTCCTGGACCGTTGGTGGCCTTCTAGCAAGACCTGCTCCGCTTGCGGGTGGCAAAACCCACGCCTCACGCTCGCGGACAGGACGTTCCACTGCGGCAACTGCGGGCTGGGAATCGACCGGGATCTCAACGCCGCCCGGAACATCGCTCAACATGCTGTTGCCGCTGCTCATCACCCTGTCGCCCCTGGTAGAGGGGAGACACAAAACGCCCGTGGAGCATCCGTAAGACCACCCGGCCCTCGGGCCCGGAGGCAGGAGGCGATGAATCGGGAAGGCACCGGTCCACCCAGGCCGGTGCCACCTCAGCGGAGCGATCCGCTGACGCTCCTCGTCACACCGGATCACGAACTGGCAAAGCGACCGTAAGCGCGCATGTCAGAAAGGGTCCGGCCCGTGCACGCAAGGAGCGACCGTAGCCCTTGCTGGCGAGCACGACCAGCTGCTGGTCCGGCCCGTGCACGCAAGGAGCGACCGATCCGTGCAGAGCAGCGTCTGCGCAAACGGCTGTCCGGCCCGTGCACGCGAGGAGCGACCGACAACCACCTGGTGACTTTGTCGTCGCCAATGGTCCGGCCCGTGCACGCGAGGAGCGATCGTCATCGGTTATCCCGCCCTGCTCGGCGTCCGGTCGCGCAAGGGGCGACCGGTGATCGACATGACGCAGAGCCCCGACTGGAGGAATGACGTGACTACGCAAAAGCTCTCCGTCGGTGCTTCCCGCCTGGCGGGAGGCATGGGCGGCGAGTTGCCCGTCTGGCGGGAAGTGCGGAGGTGTTCATCCGCGCCCCTTGGTTTTCGCCCTGAGGATCTGTTCAGATCGCGGCTGAACGGTGTCAGAGCCCTATCGAGGAGGTGCAGCAAACGGATGGGCCAGGTGGCTCGGCATGTCGATGCGTTGGTCGGTCCTGATGTCCGTGCTGCGCGGTCGCAGTGCGCGGAGCGCGGCTTGGAGGGTCGGTTCGTAGTCCTTGGGGTCCCAGCCGTCCGGGACGGTGACCTTCGTACGGAGTCTTTCTTCGCCGACACGGTGGATCTTGCAGTCGACGAAAGGGATGAGGCCGTATCTGCGGGCGTGCAGGAGGACTGGTCTGCCTGTTTTGACGATGTCGATGACCTCGAGCCGGGCGACTTCGCCCAGTCGGTAAACGTGCCCTTGAGGGCCGCGCTTGGTGGTGCCGACGACAACCATGCCGTCGAAGGTCGGCGACAGCTGCGGCCACTTCTCCGCGTAGTTCTCCGGGGTGAAGATGTCGCCGAACTGCAGCAGCTCTGCTCCGGGGAGGCGGTGGCGGATCTTTGCCAGGCGTTCGTCCCACTGACGGCGTCGCGCGATGTGCGGCGAGACGCTGACATAGATGCGGATGGGCTCGCCGGGCTTCCGCGACTGCCGGATCTTCTTCATGGCCGCGATGTAGGCGCGCTGCTGTGCGGCCGTCGCGTACGTGGTCAGGGGAGCGTCCGGGGCGGAGGCGTCAGGCATGGTGCTCATCATGCCCTGAGCTGGTGTCAGGCCCTGGTCCAGCACAGGGAAATGCCCCCTTCACACACGCCTCAACTCGCCCGCGCCACCCTCTGCACGAAGCGTGACCGAGGGGGTATGGTAGCTGCGATCAAGATCTATCTGAATATGGAAAATCCCCCGCGCCTTGGGAAGCCCGGGGGAGTAGAGAACCTGAATAGGAGGTCCTCGGTGTTCATGGCACCACTGTACCCGCGGGCCTTCGCCCGCACACAAGATCCCCGCCGTCAGCGCGATCACTCGCGTAGCACGTCAGCGGGGTTTTTCTGCGTCTCCACACGCCTCGACCAGCCCTCTGCCGAGGGGGTCGAGATGACGTAGGTCTGGGGGCGGCGCCTGCTCTGCAGGGCTTCTAGCCGCCCGGGGCCGAGGCCCGTGGTGATGCCACTCACCACGGCTCAGCGCCTCATCTGATCTCCGGTTCGGCCTGCCACGGCCTCCCCGGAGGGATTGTTCGACCCGGTGCCACCCGGCTTCGAACAGTTCGATCTCGGTTCTCCCAGAACCAGAAGCACCTCAAGGGGGCTTCTTCGCGTACTCCCTCTCTCAAAGGAGGACGTCGTCATTGTGCACGACCATTTTGCCTTTCGCCAGTCCAGTTATGCCCTTTTCACCCATGTTTGCCGGTTGAGGGCTTTCCGTCTGGCGGGATATCACGGCCCGATTCACCCGGCATGTCCTGCTCGGCAGGAAGATCAACGCCCCCTCGCTGTCGCACCGCGGCGCATCGACACACCTGTAGCAGGTGTGTCGACTCCTCTTTCGTTCACCACCCTGCCCCTCTCCTCCGATGCGCCCCGTGCCAGCCGTCACGGCGGTTCGGCTCGTTCTCTGTCCACAGGCGATCCGTTCGAGGGTCGCCGCATGATCTTTCACGCGTTCGTTGTTGCCTGTCCGCGCCGTGCGGGCGGCCCAGTGAGTGCCGTGGCGGCTGAGGCCGCCAGGAGGACATGGGTACCGGGGCAGCGCTCGCGGCGGTTGCGGGCTGTGCCGGATCAGGCCGGCCCGGTGGAGCAGCTGGAGCTCGGGAACCCGCTACAGCTGTCGAAGACGATGCGTGCCCGGCTGCTCGCGGCGGTGCTCGCTCTGGTGTCGGATCCGGCGCTGGAGGGTGCTGGTGACCCCGCGCGGTTGGCGTCGGTGGTGCTGACGGCGAAGGCCCGGGTCGCCGACGACTACAGCACGGTGATCCGCGCGGGGGAGTTGGGCCGGTGGCTGGGGCTGAGGGCGTCTCGGGTCGCGCATGCGGTGCTGCCACGGCTGCGGGAGCGCGGTGTGCTCGGATCGGTCGCGAAGACGAACGCGGCCGGGTGGGCGACGGGCCTGAAGTGCTGGGTGATCCCGATGTACCGGGCGCAGCAGGCGGGGGACCGGCGGCATGCGCTGGCGTTGTCGCGGGTGGAGCTGGCGGTGCTGTTGCGGCTGATCGAGGTGTTGTTCGGGCCGGGGTGGTCGCACAGGGATGGGTCGGTGACCCCGGCGGGGTTGCTCGCGGACCGTACGGGTCGCGGGGCGGCCACGGACCGTCTTGGGCTGCTGTTGATGGTGCTGTCTTCGAACTCCAAGGGCTGGTTGCAGTTGTGTCCGGGCAGTGTGGACAGCTCTCGGGGGCGTCCGGCGGCGACGGCGGGGCGGCTGCTGGGCTGCTCGCCGGCGGCTGGGGCGAAGGTGCTGGGGCGGCTTCAGGAGCGGGGTGTGGTGGCGGTGGAGCGTCGTGGGACGGCGTCGGGGTTGAACGCGCGTAGCCGGGTTCGGCTGCTGCCGGTCGCTCAGGCTCACGGCCTGCGCGTCCGGGAGGCCCGTGAGGCGGCTACCTCGGTGTTTTCAGACCTCGCCGGTACTGCATCCGGAGATCATGAGGCGCCTGGTGGGGCTGTGGTCCCTGTGATTGCTGGGGCGGAGGGCTCCGGGCAGCAGCAGGACGCTGGTGCGGCAGACCTCGCTGTTGCTGCACACCTTCACGCTTCTCACGCTTCTGTGGTTACTCCTGTTTCTCCAGTTGAGCTCTCTGATGGGTTTTCCGGCGAAGGCCGTGGTGGGTTCGATGGTCGGCCGGAGCGCGCGGGCGCGCGTGAGGACCGCCGGCACCAGGTGTTCCGTCAGGTTGTGCCTGTGCCTCTGCGCGGTGGTCCAGGAGGCGCGCTGCGCGCGGAACAGACCACCCCCTCGAATTTGTCTGCTCTCTCCTGTCTGGGGGCACTGTCGCGGCAGGTTCCGCAGCTCACGGCTGTCTTGTCAGCCATCGTTCCTTCGCCGAACCCCTACCAGCGGCGGAGTCTGGCTGGGCTGGTGCGGGGGCTGCTGGCTGACGGTGAGACGGATGCGATGATCGCGGGACGGTTGCGGGAGCGTCTGCAGCGGCTGGCCACGGGAGACCCGGACCGGCCGTACGCGTTCCGCCGCGATGCCCTGTCGTGGGTGTTGAGCAAGGGCCTGCCTTACACGCCCGGCGGCATGACGCTGGTCCCGTGTGCCCGGCGCGGCTGTTCGAACCTGGCCCGCGGTAAACCGACGGATCGTGTCCGCTGCGATGAGTGCGAACTCGAGGTGTGGCAGACGCGGCAGGCGCGCCGGGCGCTGGAGTCGGCCCTGGCGGCCCCGCTGCCACTGCCTGCTGGCCCGCCGGTTGCCGCCGCTGAAGCGCCTCTTCCGTCGGCAGTGCCTCATCCCCGAGCAGAGGCCGCGGATGCGGCGGCCGACACCGAAGGGAACGTGGTCCTGCCGCGTCCGGTACACGAGCAGCTGCTCGCCCTGGCGGGTATCGCTCCGCAGGTCGTACCGGCCGCACGCGCCGCCGCCCACGCCGCTTACCGGCCCGCCCAGGAGACCGAGTCCGTCCAGGCGCACCGCCGTCGGGTGTCCGCCGCGACCGCGACCTGGTGCTCCATCACCAACCGCTACGCTGACGAACTCGCCTCCGCCCACCACGCCGGGAGCGCCGCGTGATCGTGCACCGCAACAGCAACCAGCCCATCGTCCGGTGTGATCAGTGCCCTGGCCGGCCCATCCTCGCCACGCACCGCGAGGACACCGACACCCGTAAATGTGTGCGCTGCCAGGGCGATCACCGCTGGCTTTCCCAGCCGCACCCGGAGGACCATCTGTGCGAGGTCTGCCGACGCGAGTGCCCTGTGTGCCAGTCGGCCACCGACCAGGAGGAGGGCGGCCCCTGCCGCGCCTGCCAGGGCCGCTGCCGCACCTGCTCCGCTCCGCTCCCTCCCCGCCCGGCTTCCGCCGAGACCATCACGCGCGTCGAGGCCGGACAGCGCAAGGACAAACACCGCCGTTGGGCGCGCACCTACTACCCGCGCGCCTGGGATCAGTGCGATGCTTGTCGGCGCACGGCCTCCGCTGCTGATCCGGTTCGTGCTGTCCTGGCCGGGCTTCCGGACAAGCTGCTGCGTGCGTGCGGGGGCGGCGTGCCGCCCGCAGTCCTGCAGATCGTCCGTGACGAACTGCTCCGTCAGCCCGCCGCCCGGCTCGTCGCGCGGATCGAGCGCCGGTGGTGGACCACCTGGGCCAACCGGCCGCTCGAGCGCGAAGCTGACGACGGAGAGGACGGATACCGTCCCGATGACGTCGCGGTGTGGCTGCTGGCCCCCACGCCGTGTGCCGGCCGGTGTGAGGACGGATGGCACCCCGCTCCGCCTGAGCGGCCGGCTGAGGATGATCAGCCGTGCGCCGTCTGCCGCGGCGGATGGCTCCTGCCCGGCCGCGGGCCCAGCCCTCACAACCCCGACAGCGACCAGGCCGAGGACGACCAGAGGCCGGTCCAGTCCACGGCCGCGGCCCGTACTGCGGCCCAAGCGGTCGTCTACCGGCCCCCACACCGCGAATGCGAGGGCCGCGGCGGCACCTGCGGTCGCCCCATCGCCGACCCATACACCCAATGCCCCACCTGCCTGGGATGGCCTCGCTGCGCCTGCGGGACCTTCTACGACCCCACCACAGGCGACGCATGCGCGACCTGCCGGTGAGCACAGGAGCGGTGACCGGCAGGGGATGGGGCGGTCCGGGATGCAGCTGACTCTGGACAGGTGGAAGGGCAACATGAGCGCACAGCCATATCTGGGCCGGGCACCGCGTAACGCCGACATCCTCGCGAGGGCGAGCGGCGGAAGGCGTTCCACCGCGAGTTCCTGCCGCGCCAAAAGATTGCCGAGGGGGCCTGCGCTGCTGGTGGTGCAAGGCGATGCTGGACACCGACCCGTCCGGCGACTGGTTCACCAAGACCGCGCTGAACAGCACCCTGGCCACCATGAGCATCGCGGCGGACATCGCACGCTGCCAGGCAGCCGGGCCCGGTGAGTTCTGCGCCGGGGCGAAAGCCGAACGAAAGGAAGACCGAGTGCATGTTCGTGTGCGTATGGTGGGCGACTCGGCAGGGAACGAACTGCGGTCGCTGCACAGTTGGCTGCTCGGTGATACCGGGGCGCGGCGGTGGGCTCAGGTGGAGTGGGAATCGGCCCGGGCGCCGGCCGGAGCGATGGGGGGAGCGCTCGATGCGGTTTCGCTTGTGCTGAGCTCTGGTTTCAGTGCGGCGTCCCTCGCTGTGTCCATCGTTCAGTGGCGCACCACACGCGGCAGTCGCGGGCCGTCGGTGATGGTGGAACGGGCGGACGGTTCCAGGGTGACTATCGGTGATGCGTCGTTGGAAGAGACCGAACGGCTGCTGCGCCTTCTGGAGCGAGATGAGCCGGGGCAGGACGAGCCGTGAGTCACTTGCCGGACCCGGAGCGGTCTCGTGTTGTTCTGGTCGGAGGTGGCCGCTTCAGCGCTATGGCTGAGCTCCCGGCCGTGGCCGCCAACGTGGCCTCGCTCTGCGAGATGTTCACCTCGGAGGAAGTGTGGGGCCTGCCCGCCGCGCACTGCCTTGTCCTGCGTGACCCGCGAGAGGCCCGGGCCATTTCCCGGGCGGTGAAGCAGGCCGCCCGCGAGGCTTCTGACACGCTGCTCTTCTACTACGCCGGACATGGTTTGATCGACTCCGGTACCGGCGAGCTCCACTTGGCATTACGCGACAGCCAGCCGGACGAGGTCTATGACACGGCGGTGCCGTACCAGTGGATCAGGCGCGCGTTGACAGCCAGTCCGGCGGTGCGCCGGATCGTGATATTGGATTGCTGCTACAGCGGCCGCGCTCTTGGCGCCATGTCAGAGGGGCTCGATCTTGCCGAGATCGACGGCACCTATCTGCTCGCTGCCGCTGCGGAGAATGCCTTGGCCTTGGCGCCGCCAGGAGAGATGTACACGGCTTTTACAGGGGAACTGGTGTCGGTACTTCATCGCGGCTTGCCGGAGGCAGACCAGACCCTGACACTGAACAATATCTACGAGGCCACGCTCTCCTCACTCCGTGCAGCCGAAAGGCCAGCGCCGCAGTGCCGCGACCGCAACACCCTGGGGATGCTTCCCTTCGCTCCGAACCAGGCGTATCGGCCGCACCGGTCACCTGCCGCGCCGACTGACCCGACGATGAGACGTTTCGTGGCGGACATGGCACACGAACTCCGCACACCATTGACGGCGATCACTGCTGTATGCGAGGTCCTGGAGGAGGAGACAGAAAGGCTGGGCCCGCCGATAGAACCTGCCATCCGCCTGGTAACCGCCGAGTCCCGACGGCTGAACGACCTCGTCGAGAAGCTGATGGAAATCGCAAGAATCGAAGCGGGCACTGCCCGCCTAGACGAGGAAGAAATCGAGGTTACTCAGGCGCTGCGAGACTGTATCAGCGCCCATGGAGGGGCCGAAGGAATCACTCTGGAATCTCCATATCCTGTGCGAGCATGCCTCGATCTGAGTCGGTTTGAGATTATTGCCGGTGAACTGATCGAAAACGCCATACGGCATGGCGGTACGCCCGTCACAGTCACGGTCCGCCCTGACACTGCAATCGGCGTGGGTGCCAGAGACCTGCTCTCCGCCCGCCCAGCCGATTTCGAGATCACGGTGGCCGATAGCGGTAATGGAATTCCGAAGGATGTTCTGCCTGTGATGTTTGATCGCTTCTTCAAAGGACCCGGACCTCGCTCTCGAACTGAGGGCAGCGGTCTGGGACTTTCGCTGGCTCAGGAGAACGCCCACCTGATGGGAGGGAACATCCGGGCAGCGAACCTCCCTGACAAGGGCGCTGAATTCGCTCTCCGTTTGCCGTATGAGGCCCCGAATGAATAAGCCGAGAAAGGTGAAGAGCGAATACCTGTCCGGGGCCACTCACACCTTTGACCGGACCGCATGAGCTCGGCCGTGCCAACGGCCATGGCAGACCATGGCTGCGGGCGCCGGGCCGCTCGCTGACGGTATCCGCGTCCCCACGGCCAGTGTGCATGCTTGATACGGGCGAGCCGCGATCACCCCGCATCACCCGAACGGGTGACTGGCGTGTCGCTGCCCGGACGTGCGCGGCAGACTGCTTGTCTTATCTTCAATGGACATGGGTGGCGACGCTTCTAACATGTCCTCAGGTTCGGGGGAGCGAGTCTTGGGGAGGGACCGCGCGGATGAAGGTTCTCAGGCCGACACAGCCGACAAGCGAGCAGCTCACGGTGATCAACAATTACAAGCCGGAAGTGTTCGTCGTACGGGGCGCCGCCGGTAGCGGCAAGACCACCACGGCCCTGTACCGGCTGAAGTTCACTGTCGGTTTCTGGCAGCGTCGCCGCCGAGACGGCTTCATCAGCGGCCCCGTCCGCGTCCTGGTCCTTACCTACAACCGCACGCTGCGCGGTTACATCGAGGAACTCACCCAGGAGCAGGTCAAGGACACTAACGTCGACTTGACGGTCTCTACCTTCGCGAAGTGGGCCACCGACCGTGTGGCCTACGAGCGGATCCTTCAGGACCGTGAACGCAACCGGAAACTGGAGGCGCTGGCCACCTCCCTGCCGCTGTCCGACGAGTTCGTACGCTCCGAAGTCGACTATATGCTGGGCCGTTTCCTGCCGGACCGATTGAACGAGTACATCGAATGCGAACGGCAGGGCCGTGGCCGCTCCCCGCGTATGCCGACCGCGTTGCGTCGTCGGCTGCTGGAGGAGGTCATCCTTCCGTTCCAGGAGTGGAAGAGGCAGCAGCAGACATGGGACTGGTCGGACTTGGCGAACGCTATGGCCGCCAAGCGAGCCGACGATCCATACCATGTGGTCGTTGTTGACGAGGCTCAGGACTTCTCCGCCAACCAGGTGCGGGCCGTCCTCAACCACGTCACCGACGAGCACACGCTCACGTTCGTCCTCGACGCCGCTCAGCGTATCTACCCTCAGCGCTTCACCTGGGCCGAGGTCGGTCTGAGCGTGGGCTCGCACAACAGCAAGCTGCTGTCGAAGAACTTCCGTAACACCCGGCAGATCGCTGCCTTCGCCGCTCCGCTGCTCAAGGACGTGGAGACTACGGACGACGCCGCGATCCCTGACCTTTCCTCCTGCAAGGTAGACGGCGACAAGCCCTTGTTGGTCCAGGGCACCTTCACCCAGCAGATGGACCATGTGGTGCAGTTCCTCAACAGCCTCAGCCCTGATAACGACGAGTCCGTCGCCATCCTCCACGCCAAGGGCTGGTTCGGCGAGGTCAGGAATCGTCTGGACGCGGCCGGACTGGCCTATGTCGAACTGACCCGCAACGCCGAGTGGCCGACGGGACCGGTGAACATTGCGCTGTCGACGATGCACTCCGCCAAGGGGCTGGAATTCGATCATGTGATCATCGTTGGGCTCAACAGCGAGGTCATGCCGCACGCCGCCGAACCCGGTGACAGTGAGCGCGACGCGCACCTACGGCTGCTGGCCATGTCCGCCGGACGTGCCCGCAAGACGCTGACCATTACCTACAAGCCTGCAGAGGCAAGCGACCTCATCGCCTGCATGGCCCCGGACACCTACGAGGTGAAGGCCGTATGACGGCGACAGAGCCGATCCCGGCCATACCGGATGATGACAGACACGCGGAGGGCATTCATACGCTCATCCGGGAACGCAAGATCACCGAGGTGGTGCACTTCACCACCAACCGGGGTCTCCTCGGCATACTCCTGCAGCGGAAGTGCAAGGCACGTGCACTCCTCTCCGAGGACGAGTACCTGGAGAGCATCTACCACGAAAACACCAGGATCCGCAGAGAAGCTCCGCAGTTTTGGTCCTACGTGAACCTCAGCATCAGTGAACCCAACCATCGCTTCCTTCGCATCAGCAGCGAAGACTGGTGGGCGAACGAGGACCTGTTCTGGGCGGTCCTCAGCTTCGATCCAGTGATCATGACGCAACCCGGCGTCCTATTCGCACCAGGCAACATGGGATACGACGGCATCACCCCCGTGGAAGGGCTGCCTGGTGTCGAAGCCCTCTTCGCCGACCGCGTTCCCAAGGGCTTCAATAAGACGATGCCGCGCCGCGACCGAGCGCCTCACCTTCCCACGAATCCTCAGGCCGAAGTGCTCTACCCGCAAGCCGTCTCCACACGGCACCTGCAGCACATCTACGTCCTCACTGACGAGGACGCAGCGAAGGCTGAGGCCATCGTCAGCGTCAGCGGGCATGATGAGATCGACATCTCCGTCGATCCGGTTACGTTCGGCAGGTAAGGACTACGGTGAGCGCCATGCAATGGGAGGCAGTACGTGCCTCAGCCCAGTGGGCCGCGTACGGAGACGCACTCGGCTTCATCACCGAACTGACCGACAACGCCGGTCTACGACGCCGCATCGGCAGCGATGAGGTCACCACCACCGTCCCATGGACCAGACGCGTCGGAGGACGCTACGGACGAGACATGCCCCTACCCGCAGGCGCGTACTCCGACGACACTCAGCTACGCCTGGCTACGGCACGTGCGATTCGTGGAGACGGGGAGTTCGACGCCGACGCCTTCGCCAAAATCGAAGTCGTCGCCTGGCAGGCATACGCCCTTGGCGCCGGCCGCGGGACAAAGGCCGCCGCCACCGGCCTGATGCGGGTCGATGCCAAGTGGTCGCAGAACATCTTCGCCACCAAGGCCGCCCGGTACGTCGACATCGGCGGCAACGGCGCCGCCATGCGCATCCAACCCCACGTCTGGTCCGCACGCGACCTCACTAACTGGGACGACATCACCCGCGACGTTGTCCGCAACGCCGTCAGCACCCACGGCCACCCACGAGGCATCCTCGGCGCTGTCCTGCACGCCGTCCTGCTGGCCCACGCCCTGGACACGAACGAAATCCCTGGACCCAAGCAATGGCGCCCCGCTATCGACTGGCTGGAGCAGGTACCAGACGTCATAGCGAAAGACGACGAACTCGGTTACCTCTGGCTGCCTGCATGGACCGACGCTGCCGGAACGGACTTCCGGACAGCCGCACACGCCGTCGCTGATGAATGCCGCACAGCGTTTGAAGCCTTGGAGCCCGCAACACCCCTCAACGCCGAAACATATGCCGCCTTCGTACAGCGACTCGGTGGGTTCGACGACGCGACCCGTGGATCGGGCACGGTCACTACCGTGGTCGCCGCGGCGCTGGCACACGCCTACGCCGATTCGCCCGGAGCGGCGCTGCTCCTCGCCGCCAACACCCTCGGCTCTGACACTGACACCATCGCCACGATGGCCGGCGCGCTCCTAGGCGCTGTCACAGCAAGCCCTCCACCCGGCGCCGTGCAAGACGCCCAGGTGATCGATTCCGAAGCACGCCGCATGTGGGACATTTCCCATGGGCGTGCCGCCGCCACCTTCGTCTATCCGGATCTTCTGCGCTGGAGCCCTCCCAAAGCCACGCTCGATCTCGTAGGCCACACGCCAGTGGGGCCCGCTCTGGCTGGCCTGGGGGCCCTTACCCCTACAGGAAGTCCGACGCCGGGTAACCAAGCGACATACGTGTGGGGCACCTTGCCGTTCGGTCAGAGCGTCCTCGTCCGTGCGAGGTCCGATCTCAGGCCGCTGGATGAGCATCTGCTGCCGCGGGACCGACGGCAACATACCCGGCGGGCGGCGGATGCCGCTCTGAGAGAACAACAACTCCTCTTCGAAACTACGACGCCTCCAGCCATACGCGCAGACCAAGGCAGGGCTGGAGGTGGAACCGCGTCGGAGAGCGCGAGCGGGCGTACCCACAGACCGGGCCCACCTACTGTCGAAGAGATCGTTCGAGAGCTGGCAAAGAATGGCTTCCCTCCCGAACAGGTAGGCCGCGCTCTGCTTCAGCAGCTTCGGAACGGCCGATACAGCGTAGAGCAAGCTGCTGCCTTCGCTGGGTTGCTTGCCCGCGCCTACCACCAGGGCGATCAATAGTCCGCTCTTCCCACCGGCACAGATAGGGACAACAAAGCGAGACATATCCCAGACCGATTGCTGTCAGTAGCGCCTGCCAGCGGGATGAAGCCGTGCCGGGTGCCGTCCTGCAGACCATCTGCGACGAACATGCCGCGGAGGTGGGGGCCGCGGGGGCACCTGCAGCCGCCCCGTCGCCGACCCATACGCCCAATGCCCCACCAGTCTGGGCTAGCCCCGCTGCGCTTGCGGCGCCCCCTACGACCTGGGCCGCTACCTGGTGGCTTGTAGGAGATCACGAGTGAATCAGCATCCTGACAGCACCGAGCCCCAGACCCCCGGCCTCCCAGCGGACCTCGCGCGCATCGCTCTCCATCGCGCCCGCGAAGACGCCCGGCGTGGACGTTTCCAGCCCCACATCCGCGCCCGCCCCCGAGCCGCAACCGGCAAGCGACGGACCGGCTCCGCACCCGTCACGCTGGGCACCGCCCTCAACGAGCTGCTCACCCAGAAAACCGGGTGGCTCCCCGGCACTGCCACCACCTTGGTCGTCGAATGGCCTTCCATTGTCGGTGAGCTGGCTCGAGGTCTTACCCCCGTGGACTTCACCCCGGAGACCGGTGTCCTCGTGGTGCGTCCCGCCTCGCGTGCGTGGCTGACCCAGACGCGCTTGCTCTCCCCGCTGCTCATCCAACGCCTGAACTCGCACATGGGCGGCGAGATCGTCCGGAGCATCCGCATCCTGTCGCCGACCGGCGAGGGGGCGTCGACGATGGCGTCTTCTGTGGCGGCAGCGGCGCCGAGGCTGGCTCCTCCGCGGAACGCGCATCAGACGAGGTTTCACCCGGTCGACCCGGACGTGCAGGCCGCGGTCGAGCGCCAGGCCCGGCAGGCGTTGCGCGAGCCCGAGGGCTCCTTCACCAACGCCCGCTTCACACCGCCATCAGCGGCGGCCGCGATTCACACCCGTGCTCTGGCCCGGGCATGCACCCAGCGCCAGACATCGACGTGAAAGCATCCAACCCGGTACAGCAGAGCGTCACGACCTGACTACGCTTACCCGATCGCCGCAGGCGGGGTCGCTTCCGCCGACGAAGGAAAGAGGGGGAGCCCAGGTGGCAGAAGACGAGAATGAACCGGTAGGTCCACCCAGCGATGTGCGCGCGGAGAAAGGCGTCCTGCGTGCGATGCTGCGGTCCTCCGAAGCGATCGCGGACATCGTGGAACTGCTGCACGGCCACGACTTCTACCGCCCCGCACACGAGCTGATCTACAACACCATCCTCGACCTCTACGCCCGCGGTGAAGAAGCCGATCCCATCACGGTCGCCGCACAGCTGAGCAAGCATGAACAGCTGGAAAAGGCTGGCGGCAGCGACTACCTCCACGCCATGGCCAACGGTCCGGCGCGTGCCACGAGCTGGCTGAAGGATGCAGAACGGGTCCAGGCCATGGCCGTACTACGCCGTACCAAAGAGGCCGCGGCCCATATCGAAAACCTGGCCGCCGAGGGCACTGCCGAGAGCGCGGACCGCATCGCAGACGCCGCCCAGGCCGAGATCTTCGCGGCCACCGCCCGCCGCCGCCACGGCATCCCGCCCGCCTTCTCCCTCGGCGAAGTCCTGGAAGGAACCCTCGACGAACTCGAGGCAGCCAGCAGCGGTAATGGCCATCTCACCGGCGTTCCCACCGGCTTCACCGACCTGGATTCTCTGACCGGAGGGCTGCACCCCGGCCAGCTGGTCGTCATCGCCGCACGCCCCGCGATGGGCAAATCCACGCTCGCCCTGGACTTCCTGCGCTCCGCCAGCATCAAGAACAACCTCCCCGGCGCGCTCTTCACACGCGAATCCGGACGGAGCGAGGTCTCCATGCGACTGCTGGCTGCCGAAGCACGCGTGGCACTGCACCACATGCGCTCCGGGGCGATGAACGACGACGACTGGACCCGCCTTGCCCGGCGCATGCCGGACGTCAGCGCCGCCCCCTTCTACATTCAGGACAGCGCGTACGCCACCTTCACCGACCTCCGCGCCCAGTGCCGACGTCTGTGTAGCCAGCGAGACCTCCGGCTCATCGTCGTGGACGCCCTGCACCTGCTCACCTACGGCACCCGGCCCTTCGCCTCCCGCTACGAAGAGATCTCCGAGATCTCCCGATGCCTCAAGCTCCTGGCCATGGAACTCGAGGTCCCCGTCGTCGCCGTCTCCGTGCTCAACCGCGGCCCAGAACAGCGCACCGACAAGAAACCCCAGATCAGCGACCTCCGAGACTCAGGAGCTCTTGAAGACAACGCTGACGTCGTGATCCTCATCCACCGCGAGGACGCCTACGAGAAGGATTCACCCCGCGCTGGCGAGGCAGACCTGATCGTGGCCAAGCACCGACACGGGCCGACAGCAACGATCACGGTCGCCTTCCAAGGTCATTACGGACGTTTCGTCGACATGGCGCAGACATGATGCGTTGTTGTTGTAGGTTCTCAAATCCCGTGTCATTTTCTCAGCCGCCGTGTCATCCGGATGGCATTTATGACATCTCCGTGAGACAGCGCAGGTCAGAGACTTGCCGCTTCGGGCGGATCCGCCCGAAGCGGCAGGGAAATGACACGGAGCTGAGAATCCAGCGGATGACATGGCGTGAGAAGCCCGAGGAACACCCAGGTCAGAGGCCCGGCAGATGACACGGGCCGCGAGAACCTACAGTTGTAGGTTCTCAGATTTCGTGTCGGATTCTCAGGGTTGGTGTCGGATCGCCGTCCGATACGACACCTGCTGTGAGACAGCCCAGGTCACAGCCTCGGCGGTTCGCGCAGACCACGGCGGACCGCCGAGCAGACGACACGAAGATGAGACGCCAGCGTCCGACACGTCGTGAGACGGCTGGAGAAGCCACAGGTCACGAAGATGCGCTCCGACACGAGTGGCGAGAACCTACAGCTGTGTGAGTCTCGTGGCCCCTGCCGAGCGCTCCGGCCCCCGCTGGTGACCTCGTACGGCCGGATCACGGCCTGATGCGTTGTCAGTAGGTCGCGCCACACTGGCCTTCTCGCCGATGAAGCAGGGGGGCCGATGGCGTTCCGTGCCGTGCACACGCAGTGGGGGACCGTCTTCGCGCACTTACCCGATCTCGGCTGAGGGCGCTCGTGGGACCAGGTGTGGAAGGTGAAGCCACCCGCGCCGCTGACCTGCGACGAGTGCCGACACCCGATGCACGCCAAGCGGTCCCCCAGCGGCCTGCAGTTCTTTGCCCACGCCCCGGGGGCCCCGGAATGCGCGCTCGCAAAGGAGACGCTGGCGCATCACCTGCTGAAGCTGGAGTTGGCAGCCGCCGCCCGGGACGCCGGCGCCCACGCCGAGCTGGAGGTCCGCGGCCCGGAGGGCGCATGGCGGGCCGATGTGCTGGCGAGCGATCCGGCCGGAGCCTGGCGGATGGCCCTGGAGGCCCAGCTCTCGCCCATCACGCCGGATGACATCGCCGCCCGCACGGAGCGGATGCAGGCGGACGGTGTGCCCTCGGTGTGGTTCAGCGACCGGTACCGACCGCTGTGGTTCGGGCGGGTGCCCTCGGTACGGGTGAAGGCCGTCGACGGCGGCGGCCTGGTCGTGGTGGAGGGCCTGGCGAAGTTCTCCGGTGGCCAGTGGGAGGCGGGCCCGCAGGTGCTGCTCGCGGAGTTCTTGCGGTGGGTGTTCGCCGGCCGGGTGGTATCGCACCGGCGGCGGGCTCCCGTACGCAGCCCGCTTCAGGCTCGGTGTTCGATCTGGACGACCCCGCAGTACGCCCAGCAGGAGGCCGCGCATCTGGATGCGGAGGAACGCCGGAAACGTCTGGAGCAGGAGGAGAAGCGCCGCCTCCAGGAGGAGGAGCGGGTCCGGCAGGAGCAGTTCCAAGACCGTCGGCGGGAGGAGGACCGGGAGCGGGCCAGGGCGCGCGGTGATCACGAGGCGGCCATTCACGCTCTACTCGAACGGCAGACTGCTCTGGAGAAACCGGCCTTCGAGTTCGTGCGCCGAGAGACTGGCATCCACCCGTTCGTAGAGGACGCTGGCGCCGCCGAATTCGCCATGGGCGTGCCTGTGTACGTCGGGATGACCCCGTACGGCGTCATCTGCCCCGTGGCCAGTCGGGTCGCTGCCGCCCGGGAGCGTCTCGCGGCGCTCGTGGTGTTCGTTGCCTCCGAGAGGGAGCGGCGGCGCATCGCCGCCCAGGCCCGGCCCGGACAGCGAATCGAGGTTCTAGACGGCGGCCCAGCCACCGTACCGTCCTCACGACCGCCGACACACCAGCCGTCGACGCGCCCGCCGCATAGCGGCGATGGCCCCCTTCAGCCCTGACAGTCCGGACCCGGGCGCTGCCAGGCCGCCGGAATGGTATGAGCTCGCTGACGGCCAGAGCGTTACCGCTCCGGTCATCGGCCGCATCCACCGCTCCGGCCCCGGAGGCGGCTGGTGGACGGAGCGCGAACACCAGGCTATGGCCGCCGCCGACGCGGTTCGCCTGGCCGCGACGCGGTCCACTCGATCCGCGTCCTGGCCGCCGGTGCACCCGCCCCGCCCCGCCCGCCAGCGGCTCGAGCCCCGCGTCGCCCCCGCTGGTGCCCGAGGCGCCGGTCCGTGCGCGGGAAACCGCGTCGCCCGGCTACCAGAACGGCATGCGGTCGAGCATGATCCGGCTCGGGTGCTGCGCGAGATCGACGCCAAGCGGAAGATCCTTCGCGACTTGGAGCAGGCGGGGTTCACACTCAGCAAGGCCGGGCTCGGCACGCCTCCCCACGACCTGATGACCGGGGCCGTCAACTCGCTGCGGCGTACCGTGCGCCTGCACGCCGAGGTGTACGACCAGCGGCCCGGATTCCGCAACGAGTGGCGGCCGCAGCCGCACAGCATGAAGCCCCACCTCGACGCGAGTGAGGTGGGGCTCCTTCGTGCGCGCGCCCTCAGGGGGCGGAGATTCGAACCCGCGACCACCGGCGGACCGGCTGCTCTGAGCTGGCTGAGCTACCCCGCACAGGCACGCGCCCCGCCAGTATGGCCGTGACTCCGACGGCTCGGGGGCGGTTGGTCAGCGCATGGACCAGGCGCTGCTGTGGCAACAGATCGAGGACCATGGCGAGCGGCAGCCGCTGCTCACGCTCGGCGAGGCGCGGGCCGTCGTCGCGCTGCTGCGCCGCGAAGGCTCGCCCGCCGCCGACGAGCTGGCCGCGCGCCTGGCCCAGCGGCTACCCGCCGAGGAGTAGCCCCGCATGCGCCCGGCCCCGCCCCGGCGGACGCTGGACGCATGCACCGCCGGCCGCCGCGCATCGTCGTTCAGCCGCCATCACCCACAGGCGGCCGGCGGGTGCGCGTGGACGGCAACATCCTCGGGGTGGCGTACGGGCTCATGGACCTGCTGGAGTTCCTCCGTCGCGCCGGGCTTGACGTGGAGGGCATCGACCTGGAGGACACCGAGCTGATCACCTGGCGCGGCGGCGGCCCCGACGTGTGGTGACTCCGGCTCCCGGTCAGCCGGTGCCGCTGGGGTTGTCGATCTGGTCCTGGAGCTTCTTCTGCTTGGCCTCGTTGACCTGCCGGGTGGCCTCCCGGATGGCGTCGGCGTACTCGGCGTCGGACAGCGGCTCGCACGCCTTAGGCAGGGTGGCGCCGACTGTGCCGGACGGGTCGTCGGCGGCCTTGTCGAAGAGGGCGTCCGCGCAGCGGCTGGTGGCCTCGGCCTTGTTGAGCTTCGCGGGGGCCGTGGTGGGCGCGACTGTGGGCGTCGGCTTGCTGGGCTCGTCCTTGCTGTCGTCGCTGCTAGAGCAGCCGGTGAGTAGGAGAGCGGCGGTGATGACGGCTGCGGCGGCGGTGGTGGTGCGGACGTGCATGATTCCCCCAAGGACGTAGGGGTGCATCATGCAGGATGCAGCGGGCGGCGTGGGGATGTTGTGGCTGAACGGTGACAGGGCAGACGTGCAGGTGGGCCCGCTCCGTACACCGCTCCGGAGCGGGCCGCAGACTGCCGTCAGGCTGCGGTGGGTTCCGGCTCGTGCCAGGTGCGGCCGCAGCGCCCGCACCACACCATCGGCCGCGCCCCGCCCCCGGGCCTCGATGACCAGTTCGCCTGAGCAGTCCGGGCAGGGGTGGGCGAGCGCGGCCTTGTGGTCGGTCATGTCGAGCGCGGTCTCGACGCGGCGCGCGGCTCGGCCAGCCACGGTCGCGATGCAGCAGCTGCTCGTCGGTGAGCCGCTCGAACGGTCCGGGCATGCCCTCGACGCGGGCGAGGAGCCAGGCCGCGGCATGCTGGGCGGTGCGGGTGCCGACGTGTCGCCAGCGGCGGGGGTCGGCGGCGTCGGCGTCGGCGAGGGCGTTGCGGCGGGCGTGGTCGGCGCGGGGCGTCTACGGCCGCGCCTGGATCTCGGTGAAGCACGTGTACGGACCGGCCGTGGCCCCGGCGGAGCGCTCGTCGCTGGAGGGCATGCTCGCCACCCGCGCGTGACGACGTCAGCCCCTGGCACGTCGAGTGGTGGCGTTCACCGCTCGCATGCCGAGCGCGAGCCGGAGGCCGGCCGGTAGATCCGGTGCCACCACTGCAGGCGCCGATGGCTCGTTTGGGGCCCATTCACGCGGCGGCCGGGCCGGCCTCCTCGCCGGGGTTCGCGTCCTGCTCCGTGGAGGCCGGTGGGGTGCCGGTGTTCTCCGGTTCACCCTCGGCCTCGGTGCCGCTCTCGGCTGCCAGGGTGTTCGGGGCGGGGACGGGGGCGGTGCGGTCGTCGAGGGTGATGGTGACCGGCTTGCCGCTGGGGGTGAGGCCGGTCAGGCTCTCCTCGATCCGCTCGTACAGGGTGGTGGCGAGCTCACGGTCGCCGTCGCCGTCGCTGGCGGTGTGCTTGGTGGAGTGCAAGCTGATCAGCAGGGCGATCAGGGAGCGGCCGGACAGTGCGGCGCGGATCCGCTCGCCTTCCTCATCGGCGACTTGCGGCGGCACTCGGAAGTGCGGGTGCCGCCCGGCGTGGGCGGTGATGAACTCCCAGATATCGCGGTGGCACAGCAGGCTGGCGGAGGAGACGCGGGCCGTTGTCTTGAGCAGGGCACTGTGCTCCGCGCTCACCTCGGTGGCCGCGGTCTCGTCGGTGGCGTCGGGCTGGGGCCGCAGCTCCTCCACTGCGGCGCGCATGTCAGCGATATCCCGCTGCAGGGAGGCGAGTTGGGACCGGGCTTCCTCCAGGGCAGTGCCCAGTTCCTCCTTGATCTCCCCGGCTGCTTCGCGCAGCCGGTCCGGTACGTCCTGCCGGTCACTGGCCGGGCCGTCGCCGTTGCTGTCCGGGGTGGTGAGCGTGGTGAGCACGGGGGCGAGCTCCTCGCGGACGGCTTGGCGGACCGCGTCGACCGACAGCGCTGGGCTGGGCGAGGAGCCCTGATCGGCGGTCCGCTGCGCCGGGACCGCGGTGTGGAGGGCGGCCTCTTCCGCGTGCTGGTCGGGCTCGGTGACGGTGGTGACTGATGCAGGCGCGAGACTGGTGCTGTCGTCCTCGGTACCGGATGCCTCCTGGAGGACCGAGGCGGGGGAGGACGGGGTGGTGAGCGGGGGCGGTGCAGCAGGGGTGAGGTCCGCGAGCACGACGCGCAGCTCCCGCAACTCGGCGCGCAGTTGGGCGACGACGTCGTGGACGGCAGTGTTGAGCGCTTCTCCGTTGGAGTTCAGCTTGTTGTAGACGTCGCGGAAGTTCGCGCGCATCCGGCCCAGCTCGTCGACGACCTCCTTGGTCGTATCGTCATGGGCGGCCCGGCCGGCCGACTCTAGCTTCTCGACGCTCTTGTCGAGCGCGTCCCGGATGTTCTTGTCCGTGTGCGTGACGGCGGTGTGGAGCATCGTCAAAGTGTTGGTGAGGTCCGGGTTCGGCTGGCGGGCCATCATCCCCCATTTCGTCGCAACGGGTAGTCAGTCGAGTTCGTTGCGTATGCTGCCCCAGGACGGGACCCTCCACGCGGGAAGTTCGAGTCAACTGTCCTAAGAGCAGTGGTTCTTCAAGCCGAAACCGGCCAGGCCGGCCGTCACGGCCGCGCCTCGAGAGGCCCGTACCGCGGATCACTGGTAGGGCTGCTGGGCCTGGCCAGGGGCCGTCGGCGCCCGGGCGGCGACTTCGGGAACGGCAGCCGCCCGTGCGGAACGCTCCCAGGCAACCTCGGTGAGTTCGGCGAAGTTCCCCTTCAGCAGTTCGGGATCCGCCGTCTAAGCTCTTCACGGCCGAGTCCCGCTCTCGACCCGAGGATCTTCTTGCCCACCCCCCACTCACCTCAGGACAATCCGTTCTCCGTGGCCCTGCGCCGGATCGCGGCGCGGGCCGCCGCTCCCGAGAGAGGACTGTCGGTCCGCCAGCTCGAGGCGGTCTCCGGACTCGGCCGGTCCACGATCAACGACTGGCTGACCGGGAGGAGCCTGCCGCGCAACTGGCACGACGGGGCGGCCCCGGTCGTCGAGGCCGTGATCCGCCTCGCCGAGCAGTACGGCAACGCGTTCGCCGACGCCGACGAGGTCCGCGCTCACTGCCGGGCAGCGTACGGCCGGGCGAAGGGCGAGGGATGCCCGGCACCTCGCACGCCCGGCGACGAACCCGCCGTACCACGCTCGGTGGTCGCACCCCCCGTCGGCCGCCTGCCCGTGGTCCATGGACGCGATGAACTCCTGGACGGGCTCGGCGAGCTCGCGTTCGCGGGGCCGGGCGAGGCGGTGGTGGTACTCGCCGGTATGGGAGGCGTCGGGAAGAGCACGGTCGCGCTGGAGCTGTCCCGCCGAGCCACCGAACACGGCCTCCGGGTGTGGTGGGTGGACGCCGCGACCCAGTCCGCCCTCCACAGCGGGATGATCTCGGTGGCCGCCGAACTCGGCGCGAGCGAACGGGAACAGCGCGGCGCCGCGGCTTCGGCGGCAGCCGCCCTGGAGCTCGTCTGGGGCCAGCTGCACGCCGCCCCCAGGAAGTGGCTGCTCATCCTCGACAACGCGGACGATCCCGCGGTCCTGGCGCCGGCTGGCGACCTCACCGGCGGCACCGGCTGGGTCCGCCCGAGCGGCGCGGGCGTCACCGTGGTGACCAGCCGGATCATCGACTGGGCCAGGTGGGGGAACCACGCACACCTGCGGATACTCGACCCGCTTCCCGCCGCAGCCGGTGCCACGTTGCTGCTGGACCGCATGGGCCTACCGGGCGGCGGCGCCGAGCGGGCTCCGGCAGAGGACCTCTCCCGTGAGCTCGGCGGGCTTCCGCTCGCCCTGCACCTCGCCGGCAGCTACCTCGGCTCCGGCCTTGCGACGTTCGACCTTCCCGGCCTCGCGCGGCGCGTCTCCGCGGACGGCGGTCTCAACGTGCTCAGTCTCGGCGCCACACGCCACGGTGGGAGCGTACGGTCCGACATCACCCGGACCTGGGGCCTGTCTCTGCATACGCTCGCGGACCAGGGCGTGCCGCAGGCCAGGGGAATCCTCGAGGTGCTGGCCCAATACGCCCCGAACAACCCCATCCGTACCGCCTGGCTGAACCCTCGGGTGCTGGCGGAGCACAAGCTGATCACGGGGCCCCCGGAGACCGCCCTGTTCGCAGGGCTCGACGGCCTCGCGGCGTTCGGCCTGATCATGATCGACGGCGCGGACGCCGGCGGCGACTCGGCCATCCTGCTGCACCCGCTCGTGGCGGAGGCGGCACGGGCCGACACGCAGGACAAACGGCGCGCCCAACGCGCGGCGGCGGCACTCCTCGAGGCGGTGACCGCCGCGTACCCCGAGCGGGACTGGCACGCCTGGCCGACCTGGCTGGCGATCACCCCGCACCTTCGGCAACTGCTGCGCACCTCGTCGTACGCCATCACCGAGATCTGCGCCCTCGCGAACCGTATGGTCGACGAGCTCTCGGTCGCCAACACCGCGGACACGGCCGAGGACCTCATCGATGCCGTTCTCGCTCAGCGGTCGACGCTGGGCGAGGACCACCCGGAACTGCTGTCGGCCCGCGCGAACCGCGGGTATCTGCTGTGGCGCGGTGGCCGGGTGCGCGAGGCCGAGCGGCTGTTCGCCGAGCTCGCCGCCGCGCGGCGGCGCGTGCTGGGCCCCGAACACCCCGACACGCTGGTGGCCCTGAGCGATCAGGGTCTGATGGCGCTCGACTGCGGCCGTCCCGAGGAGTCGGCGCGGCTGCTCGGTGAGGTTCTCGCGGTGATGGAGCGGGTGCGTGAGCCCGAGCATCCGAGCACGCTGATCACCAAGCACAACCTGGCCAGTGCCCATCGGTGGTCGGGGTCGCTGGAGGAAGCCTGCCGGCTGGAGCGGGAGGTGCTGGAGACCCGCCGCCGTACGGACGGGCTCGAGCACATCGACACTCTTCAGTCCCAGCTCGCGCTCGGGCAGTTGCTCGCACTCGCGGGAGAGACGGACGAGGCCGAGACGCTCGCCACCGAGGCGCTGGCCGCCGTCGAACGGAACCTCGGTGAGGGCCACGCCGTACTGCTCAACAGCCGCGCCAAATGCGGGAGCATCCTGCTCCGCTGCGGCAGGACCGAACCGGCCTTGGACCACCTTGAAACGGCCTTTGCCGGCCTCGTGAAGTCGCTGGGCCCCGAGCGTCCGCACACGCTGTTCGCGCGGCAATGGCTCGGCGCCGCGCTGGCGGCGGCGGAGCGGCCGGACGAGGGCCGGCGCCACCTCGATGCCGCGCTCCTCGCCCGGGAGACCGCCCTCGGCCCCGATCATTTCCACACCCGGGAGATCCGCTCCCTCCTGAGCGGCCTTCCCGGGCCTGCCGGCTAGTAGGTGTTCCAGACCGCGATCGAGCTGACGCGATCGTTGAGGTCGCCGAGGTCGGACCGGTAGCCGTCGACCCGTGTCACCAGGCCGCCCCAGTTCGCGTGTTCGTGGAGGTTGGCCGTGTCGCAGGCCCCGTGCAGCCGGATCGACCGCGCGAAGTCGTTGTACGACCAGCCCAGCGTGGGGTACCGGTAGCCGGCGCCGTCGCAGTCACCCTCGTAGCCGTAGATGGTGTACGAGCTGCCGCGGTAGTCGCTGTCGTCGTACAGGGTGAACAACGCTGCAGGGGCGAGCGCGGCGCCGGACACCTTCACGTTGAGGGCCTCCGCGCTGTCGGCACACTGCTTCGAGACGACCTTCGACTCCGCTTGCCCCGGCTCGACCTTCTTAATGACGACGGCGCAGTGCTCCGGGCCGCTCACGGCACTGGCAGACGGTGCGGTGTACACGCCGCCGGCGATGAGCGCCCCCGCAAGCGCAGCGCCCCACATTGGCTTCTTCGACATGGTCGTTCCCCCTCGTTCATGGTCCGGCAGTTGCTGGATTACAGGAGAGAATGCCGCCCACCGGCGTACCCGAGAAGGCCTTCCGGACGGCGCCGGACATAGCCGGACGGCCCTGCCCACGGGATACGGGATGAACCTCCGGACGCGCCACCGAGACCTGCGCCCCGCAGCCGGACCCGATCGATACTGAGAGCTGGCGAGACGATCCCCGGACAGCTGACACCCCATCATCGAACTCGGCATCAGCACCGCCGAGCCCCGCCTCGGGCCGCTGCGAGCGAGCGGGAACATCGTGAGTGAGAGTGGCACGTCAACAACGTACGCTTTGTGATCAGCCGGAAGGCGAGCGCATTGCTTCGCCCCCAGCCTGAATCCGAGCGAAGGCGAACGAAGACCGACCACTTCTGGCCCAGAGCGGTCCGCCCGTAATCGGCAAGAATGACACGATCCGGTTGATGATCACCTCGTGGGCGTCCTGGGTGATGCGGTACTCCGCGATGCAGCGCCCGCTGGGGATCAGGACTTCTCGCCAGCCATCATCGCCCTCAAGAGGCGCGCTGCCCTTCAGCCACGGATCCTCGGCAATCGACACTGTCAGGGCGACCACCGCAGAGAACAGGCCGGCGGACAGCCCTGGGTCGGCCAGGGTTTCCCCCACCGCTTCGGAAGGCGCGACCGGCCATAAGCCGCGGGGTTCGTCACTCACCGGGCATCGCTCCGTCGTTCGCACGGCGGCGGCGCGCGATCTCGTCCCAGCTCATGGTCGGCAGAGTGCCCGCCTCGGCGGCTGCGTGGATGCGGTCGCGCTGCGGGTCGCTGTCCAGCATGGCCCGGCCCCACCACTCGGTCAGCGTCGCATCGAGATCGGCACCCTGCTCGGCCACGAGGACCTCCGCTAAGAACTGCGCCCGCCGGGCACCACGCAGAGCCTCGGAAATACCACCGATGGTGCGCGGGACCCGCGGCTCCGGCTGGTGCGGATGGACTGGCTGCGCGGCCATCCCTCGTCCCTTCGTCCCTCTGCGTCTGACGGGTCCGGACTGGGGCCGTTCCGCGACGGAGTCGCTCTCACCGCCAGCGTCTGCTTCATCATCCCAGGAGCCGTTGGCCAGGTCGTCCATCTCGGGGGAGGGAGCCGGTGGGCGTGATGGCGGCCTTGTATCCGGCGCAGGTCAACGTGTAAAGGCCGGTACGCCTACCGCGTGGCGAGTTCGCGTACCGTCGCCATGTCGCTGAACGGCAGCAGTTCCTCGTTGACGATCTGGTAGGGCTCGCTGCCTTTGCCCGCGATCAGGATGACGTCGCCGTGCCCTGCGGCGGACAGGGCGAAGGAGATGGCGCGGCGGCGGTCGGCGAACCGTTCGAAAGTGGTGCCGCTCGCGAGCAGGCCCGGGACGATCTGATCCATGATCATCCGGGGGTCTTCGTTCCGGGGATTGTCCGAAGTGAGAACGCACAGATCGGAGTAGGTGCCGGCGATTGTCGTCCACTCCTCGGCCCACGGTTATCGCCGATACGGACGTGGACCCCGCTGCGGTTTACCAGCGCGAGACCGAGGTGGTCGAGGTGTCCTGCTGGGCCCTGGACCACGCGAAGCTCGCGGATGC
>NZ_JBQTCE010000029.1:0-86943 GCF_052665095.1 Streptomyces sp. NEAU-174
CTCGCCCTTCTCCAGCCACAGCACCCGGTCACAGGTGTCCCGGATGGACTTGTTGTTGTGGCTGACGAGGAAGACCGTGCCGGCTTCCTGACGGAGCTCCCGGATCCGGGCCTCGGAACGCTTTTGGAACTTCCTGTCACCGGTGGCCAGCGCCTCGTCGATCATCAGCACATCGTGGTCCTTGGCCGCGGCGATGGAGAACCGCAGCCGGGCCGCCATGCCCGAGGAGTACGTCCGCATCGGCAGGGTGATGAAGTCACCCTTCTCATTGATGCCGGAGAAGTCCACGATGCCCTGGTAGCGCTCCCGGACCTGCTCACGCGACATCCCCATCGCCAGACCGCCCAGGATCACGTTCCGCTCACCGGTCAGGTCGTTCATCAGAGCCGCGTTCACCCCCAGCAGCGACGGCTGGCCATGGGTGTAGACCTTGCCGCGCTCGGTGGGCAGCAGCCCCGCCACCGCCTTCAGCAGCGTCGACTTCCCCGACCCATTGGACCCGATCAGACCGATCGACTCACCCTTGTACGCCACGAAGGTGACCCCGCGCACCGCGTGCACCTCACGCATACCCGGCGCGCTCTTCCGCCCCAGCAGACGACTGAGGGCGGCGGTGGCACTGCCCTTCCCCTTCGGGCCGCCGTTGACCCGGTAGACGATATGGACGTCGTCGGCGATGACGGTGGGCACCCGCGCCGGCGCGGAAGCCGCCCGAGCGGCCTGCTCGGCCCGCTCCGCCTGGGCACCTTTGTCGAGGGTCTGCTCAGCCACGGCCGTACTGCTCCTCTGCCTTCCAGAAGTACACGAATCCCCCGACACCGAAGAGCACCGCCCAGCCCACGGCCAGCGCCCACACATGCGGCGGCAGGTTGGCCCCGGTGTAGTCGTCGATCAGGGCGTACCGCATCAGGTCCATGTACACCGCCGCCGGATTCCCGAGCATGGCGTCCGAGATCCACTTACTCGCCCCCGCGTGTTCGAGCGTACGGGCCAGCGGGAACATCACGCCGGACGCGTACATCCAGGTACGGAGGATGAAGGGCAGCAGCTGAGCCAGGTCCGGAGTCTTGGCCCCCAGCCGGGCCATGATCAGCGAAAGCCCGGTGTTGAAGACGAACTGGAGCGCCAGCGTGGGAACGATCAGCAGCCAGGCGAAGGACGGGAAGTGACCGAAGCCCAGGAGCACGACGACCAGCACGATCATCGAGAAGAGCAACTGCTGGAGCTGCTGGAGCGCGAACGAGATGGGGAGCGAGGCGCGCGGGAAGTGCAGGGCCCGCACCAGCCCGAGGTTCCCGGAGATCGCCCGAACGCCCGCCATGGCGGACGCCTGGGTGAAGGTGAAGACGAACACACCCGTCACCAGGAACGGAATGTACATGTCGTTCGCCATACCGCGGCTGCTCTTCAGCAGCATGCCGAAGATGAAGAAGTACACCGCCGCGTTGAGCAGCGGGGTCGCCACCTGCCACACCTGACCCAACTTGGCCTGGCTGTACTGGGCGGTGAGCTTGGCCGACGAGAAGGCGACGATGAAGTGGCGCCGGCCCCACATCTGGCGGATGTACTCGCCGAGGCCCACCCGGGCGCCGCTCACCGACAGCTCGTACTTCCGCGCCAGCTCGGCCGGGGACAGTCCCTCGTCGGCTGATGGCGGGCCACTCACGGCTACCGCACCGTCGTGCGTAGTCTCGCTCACAGTTGACACTTTCGTCTTCAGGGTGCGCTGAGCGGGGCCGCGCCCCGGGTCGCGCCCGATGCTCTTCGATACGAGCTTGTCAGATGACAGGAGGTCGGCCCAGTCGGGTCAGGCGCCATACCGTACGCCACTTCATGGGGTGGCGTGGACCACATGGTGTCTTCCAGCCTTCCCGGAACCCCCCGAACCAGGCCCGAAGTGCGGTTTTCGAAGGACGCCTGGCCAGCGTGAGCAGCAGCCAGACGCCCAGATAGACGGGGACGAGCGGCGCAGGAAGGTTACGCCGGGCCAGCCAGACCCGGTTACGCGCCACCATGCGGTGGTAGACCGCGTGCCTGCTCGGGGCGGTGGTCGGATGGTGCAGCACCATGTCCGACCGGTAATCGATCATCCATCCGGCGTCCAGCGCCCGCCAGGCCAGATCGGTCTCCTCATGCGCGTAGAAGAAGTCGTCCGGCAACCCTCCGACCTGCTGGAACACCGTGGTACGGACCGCGTTGGCACCGCCCAGGAAGGTGGTCACCCGGGAGGACCGCAGGGGGTCGGAGGCGCGCAGCCGGGGCACATGGCGACGCTGGGTGACGCCGGTCTCGGGGTCGGCGATGCGGAACGAGATGATGCCCAGCTCCGGGTCGGCGGCGAACGCCTGGCGGCACAGCTCGGCGGTGTCGGTGCCCGGCAGCAGCCCGTCGTCGTCGAGGAACAGCAGCACATCGACGTCCGACCCACCGGGTCCGAACGCCTCGATGCCCACGTTGCGGCCCGCCGGAATGCCCACGTTCTCGGGCAGCTCGATGGTCCGTACGCCCTCGGGGAGCGGGGGCAGCGGCGAGCCGTTGCCCACGACGACCACCTCGACCGGGTCGCCGTCCTGCTTGGCGACCGAGTCGAGGAGCGCGCGCAGCTCCTCGGGGCGATTGCCCATCGTCAGGACGACCGCTCCGAGCCTCATCGTGTCGCTCGTGCTCACTTGAGCCTGCTCGACGCGAGGATGGACACGAGGTGGAGCAGGGTTTGCAGCAGGGCGATACCGGCCAGTACGGCAACGCCCAGCCGGGTGAAGAACAGATCGCCGCGCACCTGGTCCACGACCGCCACCACGAGGATGAGCAGCGACGCCTCGACCCCGAGGACCAGCCGGTGGAACTTCAGCGCCGCGGCCGCCCTGCGGGCCAGCGCCACACCGGACGAGCGCGGCTCGGCGGCCGCCTCCTTGACCGGCGGCAGACCGCCCTGGTGCCGGGCGACCCCGACCAGGTCGGTCTCGGCCTTGATCAGGATGGCACCGAGCGCGGCGAGGGTGCCGAGGAACGCCCACAGCCAGTCGATCCGCCCGGAGCCCCACAGGTCGGCGGCGCGCAGACCGAAGCCGACGAGCACCGCGGCGTCGCACAGATAGGCGCCGACCCGGTCCAGATAGACGCCGCCCAGCGAGAACTGCTTCTTCCAGCGGGCTATCTCGCCGTCGACGCAGTCCAGCAGCAGGTAGAGCTGCACCATCAGCACCCCGAGCACGGCGCCCGCGATCCCCGGCACCAGCAGGGCCGGGGCCGCGAGGGCGCCGAAGACGGTCATCAGATACGTCAGCTGGTTGGGCGTGACCCGCGTGTTCACCAGGTGCCGGTCGATGCGCAGCGAGATCTCGCGCATGTAGAGGCGCCCGGCCCAGTGCTCACCGCTCCGCCGGTCCTTCACCCCGGCGGGGTGGACGACCGGGCGGAGTTCAGCCACTGATGGCTTGACTGACTGCTTTGGCATAGTCGGCGTATGCGTCCCTGATCGCGTCGGATGAGAGGTCGAGGTGCTCGAGGATCGTGTAGCGGCCGGGGCGCGTCTTCGGAGCGAACTCCACGACCTGGACGAACTCGTCCACGGTGAAGCCGATCTCCTCGGGCAGCACGGGCAGCCCGTGCCGGTGCAGCACCTCGGCCATGTGCTCCGACTCCTCGTGCGCCCCGCGCAGACGCATCGCGAAGGCGGCGGCCAGGCCGCACTGCTCGCCGTGGCTGGCGGCGCGCTTGGGGAAGAGGAGGTCGAAGGCGTGGTTGATCTCGTGGCAGGCACCGGAGGCCGGGCGGGAGTCCCCCGCGACCGACATCGAGATGCCGGTGAGCACCAGTCCCTCGGCCAGCACCTGGAGGAAGCCGTCGTCGCCGACCCCGCCGGGGTGGCGCAGCACGGCCTCACCGGCCTGGCGCGCCATCGCGGCCGCGAGGCCGTCGATCTGCTCGCCGGTCTCCCGGTTGGACAGCTCCCAGTCCGCGACCGCGGAGATGTTGGACAGGGCGTCGCCGATACCGGAGCGGACGAAGCGGACCGGCGCCTCCCGGATCACATCGAGGTCGATGACCACGGCGATCGGGTTGGGCACCCCGTACGAGCCGCGGCCCGCGTCGTTGTCGAGGGTCGCGACCGGGGAGCACAGACCGTCGTGCGAGAGGTTGGTGGCGACGGCGACCAGCGGAAGGCCGATGCGCGCCGCGGCGAACTTCGCACAGTCGATGATCTTTCCGCCGCCCAGCCCCACGACCGCGTCGTAGTGCCCCGACTTCATCCGGTCGGCGAGCTTGATCGCGTCGTCCAGGGTGCCGCCGTCGACCTCGTACCAGCTCGCGCCCGGCAGCGCCGGCGCCAGCCGCTCGCGCAGCAGGGCGCCGGAGCCGCCGCTGATGGCGATGGCCAGCTTGCCGGAGGAGGAGATCCGCTGGTCGGCGAGGACCCCCGCGAGATCGTCCAGGGCGCCCGCGCGGATGTCGACGACGAGCGGCGAGGGGATGAGCCTCGTCAGTACTGGCACGCGATTTCACGGCCCTTCGCCAGATCGTCGTGGTTGTCGATCTCGACCCACTTGATGTCGCCGATGGGGGCCACGTCGACCTTGAAGCCGCGGTTGACCAGCTCCTGGTAGCCGTCCTCGTAGTAGAGGTCGGGGTCGCGCTCGAAGGTGGTCTTCAGCGCGTCCGCGAGCTCCGCGGCGGCCTCGCCCTCGATGAGGGTGACGCCGATGTACTCACCGGTCGCCTCGGCCGGGTCCATCAGCTTGGTGATCTTCTGGACGCCCTTGTCGGGGTCGGCGACGACCTTCATCTCCTCGTCGGCGAGCTGCTTGACCGTGTCCAGGGCGAGGATGATCTTCTGGCCGTTGCCGCGCGCGGCCAGCAGGGTCTTCTCGACCGAGACCGGGTGCACGGTGTCGCCGTTGGCGAGGATCACGGAGTGCTGGATCGCGTCACGGGCGCACCAGAGGGAGTAGGCGTTGTTCCACTCCTCGGCCTTGTCGTTGTCGATCAGCGTGAGCTTGACGCCGTAACGCCGCTCCAGGGCCTCCTTGCGCTCGTACACGGCCTCCTTGCGGTAGCCGACGACGATGGCGACCTCGGTCAGACCGACCTCCGCGAAGTTGCCGAGGGTCAGGTCGAGGACGGTGGTCTCACCTTCCTTCCCCTCGGGTCCTACGGGCACCAGGGCCTTGGGAAGCGTGTCGGTGTAGGGACGCAGACGCCGTCCGGCGCCGGCCGCGAGCACGAGGCCGATCATGCGGGTTCTCCTGATTCGTCGTGTACAGCGGGTGCTCCTGAGGACACCCAGAAGCGGATGCTCTCGATGAGCACCGTCAGCGCGAGGACCGCCGCCAAAGCGGTCAACGCGATGGTGAAACCTTGGTTCTGGTGCAGCAGGGCAGCGGCGGCCGTGACCACCACCGTCCGCCCCTCGTGCCCGCCGATCGCCCGCACCAGCCGGTGCGGGGGCGCTCCCGTGCCGCCACGGATGCGGTACACCGTGTCGTAGTGATGGTAGGCGACCGCCGCAACGAGCCCGAAAGCCGCGGGCAACGCGCCGTTCACCTCCGAGCAAGCCGCCAGGATCAGGATGGTGCCGTATTCGGCCGCGCGGAAGAGCGGCGGCACCAGCCAGTCGAGGGGGCCCTGGAGGGGCGCGGCGACGGCGACGCCCGCGAGGACCGCGTAGAGCACGGCGCAGCCGACGGGCACCCAGGAGCCGAAACCGGCGGCCGCGGTGCCGGCCAGGACGGCCGCCGTGCCGAGGGCGGCCGCGAGCGGGGCGAGGTACGAACTCCTCCCCCGGCGGACGGCCTTGGCGACCAGCTCGGCCGGCGAGCCGGAGTCGGTCAGCTCGGCGAGGGCGCGGGCGGCCCGGTCCGTGCGCTCGGCCCGGCGGGTCAGCGAGCGCAGCACCCGGCCGGCGGTGGTGTAGCAGGCGGCCAGCGCACAGCCGATGAGCAGTGCGTAGAAGGTGATACGCGGCGTGGTGAGGGCCGTCAGCACGGCGATCATCGCCCAGCGCTCGCCGATCGGCAGCACGATCATGCGGCGCAGCCAGACCGTCCAGCCGACGCTGTCGAGGCGGCCGGAGAGGGCGGCGGTGGGGCTGGTGTTGCCGGTGGCGTCGTGATTGGCCTCGTTGAAGGCGAAGTCCACGACATGGCGGCAGGTCTGGAGCACCATCGCGCCGAGCGCGAGCGCCCATACGTCGTCACCGCCGCCGTCGGCGCGGGCGGCGCCGAGCGCGAGGCCCGCGTAGTAGGCGTACTCCTTGGCGCGGTCGAACGTGGCGTCCAGCCAGGCGCCGAGCGTGGAGTACTGGAGCGAGTAGCGGGCCAACTGCCCGTCGGTGCAGTCGAGCACGAACGAGGCGATCAGCAGCACACCGGCCGAAACGAACCCGGGCCGGGTGCCGGTGGCGGCGCAGGCGGCGGCGATGAGCGCGGTGAGGAGGGAGGCGGTGGTGACCTGATTGGGGGTCAGCCCGCGCCGGGCGCACCAGCGGGCGATGTAGCGGGAGTACGGGCTGATGCAGAAGGTCGTGAAGAACCCGTCCCGCGACTTCACGGCCGACCGCAGCCGCACCCGCTCGTCGTCCACCGCGTCCACGGCATCCCGCGCCGCGGCCCGCGCGGCGGCGTCCACGGGCACGGCGGCCACGAGCACCCCCAGCTCGGGCCGGTGCAGGGGGACGCCTTCGGCGTCGAGGGCGTCGGCGAGGTCGTCCACCCGGGAGCGGGCCTCGGCGGCGCCGCCCATGGCCGCCACCTCGGCGGGGGCCACGGAGGGGGACCGCGTGGCGGAGCTGTCGGCGGTGTGTGCCGCGCCGCCCGCACGCACGCCTGTGTCGGCGGCGCGGTCCGGCGCGGCCGTCCCGGCGGCATCGGTGCAGGTCGCCCGCCCGGCAGCACCGGCGGTGGTGGGCGAGTCGGCGGCGCCGAGGGCCGTGGCGGGTCCGGACGGCCGCGTCCGGCTCCGGCTTCCGGCGTACTCGTCCGACGCGTGTGCCGCGTCGGGCGCGCGCAGCGGGGCGTCCGCGCCGGGGCCCGGGGCCGAGCCGACGGGCGGCTGCGCCTCCCCCGCCCGGTCGGGCACGGTGGCGGGCACCGCTGCCACGCGCTCCAGGCTCTCGGCGGGCCCGAGCGCCTGGGCCGGGGTGGCGGTGGGCGCCCCGTCTTCGGTCCCGGCGGGCCGCGCCGTGGTGGCGGCAGCCGTCACGGCGCGGACCAGGGCCGTACGGGCCTCGGCCTGGACGGTGAGCGCACCGCGCACCGCGGCGGCGGGGAAGCGGGGGTCGGTGAGGGCCAGCCGCAGGGTATGGACATGGCCGACGAAGCGGGGGTCCACGAGGGCCACCCGCTCATGCGCCGGGACGGCGGCGAGCTCCGCCGTGACCCCGGCGGCGTCGGCCGCCGTACGCACGGCGAAGCCCAGCGACCGCAGGTCGTCCTCGAGGGACGAGCCGGCGACCGGCGCACCGGTGAGAATCGCGGTCGACAGACGAACTCACTCCTTGGCAGCTGACATGGTGGCCGCGCCGCTGATGGCACTGGCCCGGGAGCCCTCCGGGCCGTGGGCATCGCACGCCCTGGCCCCGTGGGGTCGGCGGCACGTCCGGCAGAGGCTATCGGATCGATGGAAGCCGCCGTTCACCGCACATTCACCACACGATCGGGGGAACGACCACTTCCGCGCGCCGCCGATCATCATGGTGGATGGCGGCTGTCCTCCACAAACGGCGATCGCCCCGCCATGGATAGGGTGCGGGGCATGACATGGCTGATCACAGGTGGTGCCGGATATATCGGGTCGCATGTCGTGCGGGCCATGGCCGAGGCGGGCGAGCCCGTGGCCGTGCTCGACGACCTGACCAGCGGCGTCCGGGCGCGGCTGCCCGAGGACGTACCGCTGGTGCGCGGCTCCACCCTGGACCGTGAGCTGCTGGACCGCACCTTCGCCGAGCTGGAGGTCACCGGTGTGGTGCATCTCGCGGCGAAGAAGCAGGTCGGGGAGTCCGTGGAGCAGCCGCTCCGCTACTACCGGGAGAATGTGCACGGGCTCACGGTGCTGCTGGAGGCGGCAGTCGCGGCCGGTGTCAGCCGCTTCCTCTTCTCCTCCTCCGCCGCCGTCTACGGCATGCCCGATGTGGAACTCGTCACCGAGGACACCCCGCGCCTGCCGATCAATCCGTACGGAGAGACCAAGCTGGCCGGAGAATGGCTGGTCAGGGCGGCGGGCGCGGCCCACTCCCTCTCCACGGCCTGTCTGCGCTACTTCAATGTGGCGGGTGCCACGCGCCCCGAGCTGGCCGACACCGGAGTGTTCAACATCATCCCGATGATGTTCGAGCGGATCACCGAGGGAGAGCCGCCGCGGATCTTCGGTGATGACTACGACACCCCCGACGGCACGTGCATCCGCGACTACATCCATGTCGAGGATCTGGCCTCCGCCCATCTGGCCGTGGCCCGCCGGCTGGCGGCGCAGCCGGAGCCGGGCGACCTCACCGTGAACATCGGCACCGGCCGGGGCGTCTCGGTGCGGGAGATGTCCGATCTGATCGGCGAGATCACCGGCCGCCCGGACCTCACCCCCGTGGTGGAGCCCCGCCGGGCGGGCGATCCGGCCCGGGTCGTCGGATCCACCGAACTGATCGCCAAGGAGCTGGGCTGGAGTGCCCGGCACGATGTGCGCGCGATGGTGGAGTCGGCCTGGGAGGGCTGGTGCCTGCACCACCCCGAGGCCCGGCGCGGCTGACCTGGCCCCGCCCCGGCGCACACGCCATCCAGGGACGTCTGGGGGAGCACGTCGACGTCGGACACCGCACGTTCCAGCTGGAACCGGGTGGGCATGCTGATCACGAAGCCAAGCTGTGCCACTGACACGGACGTGGGGCACATGTGCGGCAGACTTGGACGTTCACGAGTCGGAACTTTGAGGATGGTCATGCCGATCACACCTGCCAACGGCGGCTCCGCCGAGACCGCCGAGACCGCCGCGTCGAGCGGTTCCGCAGAGCCGATCATGCTCGAACTGGTCGACGAGGACGGTACGACGATCGGCACCGCGGAGAAGCTCTCCGCACATCTCGCGCCCGGCAAGCTGCACCGGGCGTTCTCCGTCTTCCTCTTCGACGACGAGGGGCGGCTGCTGCTCCAGCGCCGCGCGCTGGGCAAGTACCACTCCCCCGGGGTCTGGTCCAACACCTGCTGCGGCCACCCGTACCCCGGTGAGCCGCCGTTCGTGGCCGCCGCCCGGCGCACCGCCGAGGAGCTGGGCACGGCGCCCGCGCTGCTGCGGGAGGCGGGCACGGTCCGCTACAACCACCCGGACCCCGCCTCCGGCCTGGTGGAGCAGGAGTACAACCACCTCTTCGCGGGGCTGGTACGGACGACCCCGCGCCCGGACCCCGAGGAGATCGGCGAGATCGCCTTCGTCACCCCCGACGAGCTGGCGAAGCTGCGCGACGAGGGGCCGTTCTCGGCGTGGTTCATGACCGTGCTGGACGCGGCCCGCCCGACGGTCCGTGAGCTCACCGGGACGGCGGCAGGCTGGTAGCCGCGCCGGGCAGCGGAAGGGCGGCCCAGACCACCTTGCCGCCGCTCGCCGTGTGGTCCACGTCGTAGACCCCGCCCGCCTCCTCCGTGATCGCCGTCACCAGCAGCAGTCCCCGCCCACCGGTCCCGCCCTGGTCCGCCATCAGCGCCACGGGCCGGTAGGGATGGTTGTCCTCGACGGCGATCCGGACCCAGTCCCGGCTCAGGGAGACCTCGACGGCGATCTCGGGGGAGAGCAGCGCGGCGTGCCGTACCGCGTTGGTGACCAGCTCGGAGGCGATGAGCAGCAGACTCTCCACCAGTTCGTCGTTCACCGGCACCCGCTGATGGGCCAGCAGCTCGCGCACCGCGTGCCGGGCCTGTGGCACGGAGGAGTCCAGGGCCGGTGCGGTGAACCGCCAGGTCCCCTCGTAGCCGACCGGGGACGGCGGCGCGGGCGGGGCGTGTCCCGCTTCGGAGGGGACTCTCCCGACGATCTCCATGTCCGATACCCACCCCTCGCCGCGGCCCGACCTCTCGTATCGAGTGTTGGGAAGCTCTGGTACTGACCGATGGACTACGCACAACTTGACGCTTATCGAGCGTTTTTGATCGTTGGCGTATGCCAGGGTCACGCGCTCGACTGTTCCTGCTCGCGTGGATTCCATGCATTGACTCCGTGGATTCCGAGCCTTGACTCAGCCGTGACCGGCTCGAACGGCCGGGCCCGGGCACGAGCGGTCCGGATACGATCCGCCACATGGAGCCCTCCCTGGAGCACGAGGTCGCCGACGGCATAGCGACCGTCGTCATCCGCCACCCCGCCAAGCGCAACGCCATGACCCCCGGAATGTGGCGGGCGCTGCCCCCGCTGCTGGCCCGGCTCGCCGCCGACCCCGCCGTACGGGCGCTGGTGCTCACCGGCGATGGCGACACCTTCTGCGCGGGCGCCGACATCGGCTCGCTGAGCGCCACGTACGAGGAGACCACCGGGCTCGCGCTGCCCGCCGAGGAGGCGCTGGCCGCCTTCCCCAAGCCGACCCTGGCCGCGGTGCGCGGCTACTGCGTGGGCGGCGGCTGTCAGCTCGCGGCCGCCTGCGATCTGCGGTTCGCCGAGGAGGGCGCCCAGTTCGGGATCACCCCGGCCAAGCTGGGGATCGTCTACGCCCCCGGCTCGACCCGTCGGCTGGTCGGGCTGGTGGGACCGGCCACCGCCAAGTTCCTGCTCTTCTCGGGCGAGCTGATCGACACCGAGCGGGCGCTGCGCACCGGTCTGGTGGACGAGGTGCTGCCGGCGGGCGGGCTCGACAAACGGGTGGCGGAGTTCACGCGGGTGCTGGTCTCCCGGTCGCAGCTCACCCAGGCCGCGGCCAAGGAGTTCGCGGCCGGGCCCGTCGCGCCGGACAGGGTCGCGTACTGGCAGGAGCAGGCGGGGAACAGCAAGGAGGCCGCCGAGGGCATCGCGGCCTTCTTCGAGCGCCGCCCACCGCGGTTCCGCTGGACCCCGCCGACCGAATGACCGCGGCGGGACGCGGCCGGGCCGGGCGGTTTCATGGGATCCGTAAGGGCGTCACGGCGGCCGGGGTGTGGCCGGACCGGAGGGGTCGATGGGGTCCGTAAGGACGTCACGGCGGCCCGGGGAGTGGCCGGATCCGGCGGGGCCGACGGGGACTGGTGAGACCCGGGCTACCGGGGGTGACTACCAGTCGGTAGCGTGCGCCCATGACCACACTTCCCGAGCTTGCCGCCCGGCGCTGTTACAGCGTCATCAACCCCCTCCACTCCGCCATCTACTTCTCCCCCGACTTCGGCGAGGAACTCGCCGAGCTGGGGCTGAAGGACGGCGCGGCCGCTTACTTCGTCGGCCGCGCGGCGCCCCTGGGACGGGTGGGCGCGGGCACCGTCACCGCGACCTTCTTCAACTTCAGCCACGACCTGGTCGCCCGCCACATCCCGGCCGCGTGGGACGTGGTCTCCCCCGAGGTCGCGCTGGAGGCCCGGCTGCGGGCCGCCGACTCGGTGCTGCGCCGGGTGCTGGGCGAGGAGGTCATCGCCTCCAAGGAGCTGGCCGAGGCCGCGGAGCTGGCCCTGCGCGCCACGGAGGCGTGCTCGCGCCTGGCGCGCCCGCTGTACGCCGCCCACGCCGATCTGCCCGTCCCGGACGCCCCGCACCTGGCGCTGTGGCACGCCGCCACGCTGCTGCGCGAACACCGCGGTGACGCCCATCTGATGACCCTGGTCGGCGCCGGGCTGGACGCGGTCGAGGCGCTGGCCTCCCACACCGCGACCGGTCAGGGCATGTCCACCAAGTGGATCCTGCGCACGCGCGGCTACAGCGCCGAGGAGTGGGAGGCGGGCCGCCAACGGCTGCGCGACCGCGGCCTGCTCACCGCCGACAACGAGCTGACGGAGGCCGGTGAGCGGCTGCGCCGGGACCTGGAGGCCGAGACCGACCGCCTGGACGCGGCACCGTACGAGCACCTCGGCGCCGAGGGCGTGGCCCGGCTCACCGAGCTCGCCACCGCCTTCTCCACAACCGCCCGCGAAAACGGCGCCTTCCCGGCCGACCTCCGCGGCAAGAACTGACCCACGGCCCCGGGCCCGCCTGTCGGGACCGCGCCCCTGGATCGCCCGCCCCGGGGCCGCGGCCCCGGAGAGTGTCCGACGGAGCTTGCCGCCTGCGGCGGGCTGCTCCCCTCCCCGCCCCTTCCCGAAACTGGGGCTCCGCCCCAGACCCCGGGGTCCAGGGGCGAAGCCCCTGCCACGCGGCGGAGCCGCAGATCGATACGGCGGGAAGGGGCGGGCAGGGGAAAGCATCGATATGCGGCTCCGCCGCGTGGTCCGCCGGGCACCTCGTAGGTCCACGCGTCCCGGGGCCGCCGCCGATGCCCGCCGTGGGACGGCCGGGCCGCGGGTGCGACGCACCTTCACCTCCGGTTGGCCCCACGGGTATGGCGCGCCCCGCGGCGGCTCCGGCCCAGCGGCGCCCCCGGCTGAGCGGCCACCGCGGTCCCGGCGCACCCACAGGGCGGCGGCCCGGCATCGGCGGGGGCCCGGCGCAAGGGCCCGACGGGGCCCGGCGAGGGCCCCGTCGGGCCGGTGCAGGGCCCCGGTCAGCGGCCCCGCCGGGGGTCGCGTTTGGCAGGGGCACATCGGGATACCCGCTTGTCGTGCGCGATCGGCCGTCTGACAACCGGGCGCCCACACCGCGCGCCGCGTACGCCGGCAACAGCCCGTGCGCCGCGTAGCGAACGGTGCCCGGCGGCCGCCGCCGAGCCGCCACCGACCGACAGGAGGTATCCCGTGTTCCGTGCCATCGCCGACGTGCTCCGTGCCATCGGCGGCGCCATCGCGACCGTGGTGACGCTTCCCTTCCGCGCTGTGGCCCGCCTTTTCGGCGGTGTCTCCGACGCGGCGAGCGGACCGCGTCGCAGGCGGGTGTGATGACCGTTTCCGGCTGATACCGGTGTCCGCCGGACCCGTACCCGGGCCTCCCCGGCCCGCCGAAAGCGTCGGCCGCGACCGCTCTGTCAGTGCCACCTGCCACAATGCAGGAGCAGTGCAGACCGAAAGCGGAGCGTGATCGTGACGACGTCCATCGAAGGCAGGATCGCCGAGGAACTCGGCGTACGGGAACGGCAGGTCAAAGCCGCCGTCGAGCTGCTCGACGGCGGCTCTACCGTGCCGTTCATCGCGCGCTACCGCAAGGAAGCGACGGAGATGCTCGACGACGCGCAGCTGCGCTCCCTGGAGGAGCGGCTGCGCTATTTGCGGGAGCTGGAGGAGCGGCGCACCGCGATCCTCGACTCGATCCGCTCCCAGGGCAAGCTGGACGAGGCCCTGGAGGCGCAGATCCTCGCCGCGGACTCCAAGGCCCGGCTGGAGGACATCTACCTCCCCTACAAGCCCAAGCGGCGCACGAAGGCGCAGATCGCCCGCGAGGCCGGGCTCGAGCCGCTCGCCGAAGGGCTGCTGGGCGACCCGACGGTGGAGCCCACGGCCGCCGCGGCGGCCTTCGTGGACGCCGAGAAGGGCGTGGCGGACGCCGCCGCCGCGCTGGAGGGCGCGCGGGCCATCCTCACCGAGCGGTTCAGCGAGGACGCGGACCTCATCGGCGAGCTGCGTGAGCGCATGTGGGAGCGCGGCCGGGTGGCCACCAAGGTGCGCGAGGGCAAGGAGGAGGCGGGCGCCAAGTTCGCCGACTACTTCGACTTCGCCGAGCCGTTCACCGAGCTCCCCTCGCACCGGGTGCTGGCGATGTTCCGCGGTGAGAAGGAGGAGGTCCTCGACCTCACCCTGGAGCCGGAGGAGCCCTCCGAGGAGACCGGCCCCACCTCCTACGAGCGCTCCATCGCCCACCGCTTCGGCATCGCGGACCGCGGCCGCCCCGCCGACAAGTGGCTGGCCGACACGGTGCGCTGGGCCTGGCGCACCCGCGTCCTGGTCCACCTCGGCATCGATCTGCGGCTGCGGCTGCGCCAGGCCGCCGAGGACGAGGCCGTCCGGGTCTTCGCCGCCAACCTCCGCGATCTGCTGCTCGCCGCCCCGGCCGGGACGCGCGCCACGATGGGCCTCGACCCCGGCTTCCGCACGGGCGTGAAGGTGGCCGTGGTCGACGCGACCGGCAAGGTGGCGGCCACCGACACGATCTACCCGCACGTCCCCCGCAACCAGTGGGACGAGGCCCTCGCCAAGCTGGCCGCGCTGGCGCGTGAGCACAAGGTGGAGCTCATCGCGATCGGCAACGGCACGGCGTCCCGCGAGACCGACAAGCTGGCGGGCGACCTGTGCGGCAAGCACCCCGAGCTGAAGCTCACCAAGGTGATGGTCTCGGAGGCCGGCGCCTCCGTGTACTCGGCCTCCGCCTTCGCCTCGCAGGAGCTTCCGGAGCTCGATGTCTCGCTGCGCGGCGCCGTCTCCATCGCGCGGCGGCTCCAGGACCCGCTGGCCGAGCTGGTCAAGATCGATCCCAAGTCGATCGGCGTCGGCCAGTACCAGCACGACCTGTCCGAGGTGAAGCTCTCCCGCTCGCTCGACGCGGTCGTCGAGGACTGTGTGAACGGTGTCGGGGTGGACGTCAACACGGCCTCCGCCCCGCTGCTCAGCCGGGTCTCGGGCATCGGCACCGGCCTCGCGGAGAACATCGTCTCCCACCGCGACACCAACGGCCCGTTCCGCAACCGTAAGGCGCTCAAGGACGTGGCCCGGCTCGGCCCCAAGGCGTATGAGCAGTGTGCGGGCTTCCTGCGCATCCGCGGCGGCGACGACCCGCTGGACGGGTCGAGCGTGCACCCCGAGGCGTATCCGGTGGTGCGGCGGATGGCCGCCACGGCGGGCGGCGACGTGACCACCCTCATCGGCAACACCTCGGTGCTGCGCGGTCTGCGGCCGGACGAGTTCGTGGACGACGCCTTCGGTCTGCCGACCGTCACCGACATCCTCAAGGAGCTGGAGAAGCCGGGCCGCGACCCGCGTCCCGCCTTCAAGACGGCGACCTTCAAGGAGGGCGTCGAGAAGATCGGCGACCTGTCGGCCGGGATGATCCTGGAGGGCGTGGTCACGAATGTGGCGGCGTTCGGCGCGTTCGTGGACGTCGGTGTGCACCAGGACGGTCTGGTGCATGTCTCCGCGATGTCCAAGACGTTCGTCAAGGACCCGCGGGACGTGGTCAAGCCCGGTGACATCGTCCGGGTGAAGGTCCTGGACGTCGACATCCCGCGCAAGCGGATCTCGCTGACGCTGCGGCTCGACGACGAGGCGGGCGCCCCGTCCGGCGGTGGCCGTGACCGTGACCGCAGCCGCTCGGACGAGGGCCGCGGCCAGCGCGGCGGGGGCCGTCGCGGAGCGCCCCAGCAGCGCCAGGGCGGCAGCCGTGGCGGCCAGCGTGGCGGCGGCGGTCGCGACGCGGCCCCGGTGAACGGCGCGATGGCCGACGCCCTGCGGAGGGCGGGCCTGCTGGACCCGAAGAAGCGGTAGGGGGATATGCGGCTCCGCCGCGTGGCAGGGGCTCCGCCCCTGGACCCCGGCGGGTCTGGGGCGGAGCCCCGCCTTCCAGCCCCTCCAGGGGGCACCTCCCAGCGGTAGCTGGGGAAGCTTGAGGAGCGGGGTCTGGGGCGGAGCCCCAGTTGTGGGAAGGGGCGGGGAGGGGAACAGCCCGCCGCGGGCCTCAAGATCCGTCGGACACCCCCCAGCCCGCTGAGAACGGTCCGCCCCCGTTCCGCCCCGCCATGACGGCGAGGCCGCGCGGGGGGCGGGCCGGCGGCCGCCGTTACCGTTCCACGGATGTGACCCGGACGGCCTCGTTGGTGCGGGCCACCAGATAGGAGCGACCGCGCAGCGCGCGGGGGTCCAGGGGAATGTGGTGGGTGCCCGGGTCCAGGACGGCGTCGAAGAGTTCGCGCGCACGGGGCCGGGACAGCCGGTCCAGGCGGTGGGCCGCGAGCGCCACCCGGCACGTGGCCGCGACCTCGACCACCGCCTCGGCCCCGCCCGCCACCGCCGTCAGCCCGAGGAGGCGGCGGCGGTCGTGGGGGGTGCGGTCCAGGGCCTGTACGACCTGGGCGACGAGCAGGGGGACGATCGGGGCGAGCGCGGTGACACACACCGCGTCGGAGCGCGCCGCCGCGAAGGCGTCCCGGACCGCGTCACGCTCGTCCTGACCCACCGTCCGGCCGAAGACCACCGCACCGTACTTGCGCAGCTCATCCGCGTGGGCGCCCGCCGCGTCCAGGGTGATCTCGGCGCCGATGCCGATGCGGCGCAGCGCGGCGGCCAGCTTGGCGAGGACGGCGGCGCGCGGCCCGATCAGCAGCGCCCTGGGGCCGTCCGGGATCCCGGGCGCGAGCGCGCCGTCGGCGGTCAGCAGCCCCTTCAGCGCGGTGCGGTACTGCTCGCCGTGGAAGCGGTAAGGGCCGAGGCCGTGGTAGCCGTCGCGCTCGATGTCGGGGGTCCCGCCGGTCTGCCGGACGAAGTCACGCCAGACGACGTCGGGGCCGTCCCGCTCGATGACGGCGGTGACGGCCCCGCATTCCGGACCCTCGCACTCCGGACAGCCGTAGAGGACGAACCGGCTCCCCTCCGGCGCCGGCTCCGTCTCCAGCAGCAGCCTCCGCACCTGTTCGGCGAGGGCGGAGGGCCCGATGTCGGCGGCGAGCGGTGAGACCGCGTCGAGGTCGGCGAGGCGCGCCAGCAGGGGCCTGCCGTCCACCACGAAGTCCAGGAAGTCGCGGTGGGTTTGGTACGCGCCGTCGGCCAGCACACCGCCCGCGCGCATCGCCGGGGCCAGCCCGAAGGTCACGTACTCGGAGGTCATGCCCCAAGTATTCCCGCTTCGGGGTGGTATCAGGGGGTAACCGGCGGTGCGCCGCCCGGACCGGTGGGTCCGGGCGGCGGGTCATGGCCGCGCCCCGAAGGGGCGCGTGGCTGTGTCGATGTGCGGCTCCGCCGCGTGGGCGCGACCAGCCACGATGCGGCCGCAGACGCACGACGGCATGTCGCGGCACTTCCCGCGGAGCGCTTAGCGGGTCTTGGCCGCGGCGGTCTGATCGTCCGGCCCGGCCGCGCCGTCCTGGTTCTCCGCCGGGGAATCGGCCGGGGAAGCGGCATCCGACGGGGAGTCGGTGTCGGACGGGGTCGCCGGGCCGATGCGGATCTCGAACTCGCCCGCGTACTTCTCATGGCCGGCGATGACCGCCATCTCGACGGCCTCCTCGCCCTTCTCACCCCGGACGATCAGCGGATCGCGGCGCAGATCCTTCAGCAGGGCCCAGCACAGCCCCACCATCACCAGGGTGAAGGGGGCCGCCACCAGGATCGTCAGGTTCTGCAACCCGGTGAGGGCGTCTCCCCCACCGCCGCCTATCAGCAGCATGACGGCCGCCACCGCGCCCGTGACCACGCCCCAGAAGACCACCACGAAGCGGGTCGGCTCGAAGGCGCCCTTCTGCGAGAGCGTGCCCATCACGATGGACGCGGCGTCCGCGCCGGAGACGAAGAAGATGCCGACGAGGATCATCACCAGCACGCTCATCACACCGGCGATCGGGTACTGCTCCAGCACCCCGAACAGCTGCCCCTCGGGGGTGGATTCCTTCCCCAGCCGCCCCGCGGCCTGAAGCTTCATCGACGAACCGCCGAAGATGGCGAACCAGATCAGGCTCACGGTGCTCGGGACCAGGATCACACCACCCACGAACTGCCGGATGGTGCGGCCGCGGCTGATCCGGGCGATGAACATGCCCACGAACGGCGTCCAGGAGATCCACCAGGCCCAGTAGAAGACCGTCCAGCTGCTCAGCCAGTCCGCGACCGACTTGCCACCGGTGGCCTCGGTGCGGCCCACCAGCTGCGGCAGATCGCCGATGTACGAGCCGATCGAGGTCGGCAGCAGATCGAGGATGATGATGGTCGGGCCCGCCACGAAGACGAAGACCGCGAGGAAGAGCGCCAGCACCATATTGATGTTGGACAGCCACTGGATGCCCTTGGCGACACCCGAGACGGCGGACGCGATGAAGGCCACGGTGAGGATCGCGATGACGGCGACCAGCAGCCCGGTGCCCACGTCACTCTTCCAGCCCAGCACCTCGATACCGCTGCCGATCTGCAACGCGCCGAGGCCGAGCGAGGCGGCGGAGCCGAAGAGGGTGGCGAAGATGGCCAGGATGTCGATGACCCGGCCGCCCCAGCCGTTGGCGTTCTTGGAGCCGATCAGGGGCGTGAAGACCGCGCTGATGGTCTGCCGGCGGCCGCGGCGGAAGGTGCTGTACGCGATGGCCAGGCCGACGACCGCGTAGATGGCCCAGGGGTGCAGCGTCCAGTGGAAGAGCGTGGTGGACATCGCGGTCTGCATCTTCTCGGCCGCGGTGCCGGGGTCGGTCCCGGGCGGTGGGGTCATGAAGTGCGACAGCGGCTCGCTCACGCCGTAGAACATCAAACCGATGCCCATGCCCGCGCTGAACATCATCGCGACCCATGAGACGGTGCGGAATTCGGGTTCCTCGCCCTCCTCTCCGAGGGTGATCTTGCCGTAGCGGCTCATGGCCAGCCAGAGGGCGAATATCACGAATCCCGACGCGGCCAGGACGAAGGCCCATCCACCGTTGTGGATCAGCCCGGAGAGCATGCTGTTCGAGACGCTCTCCAGGGTGTCGGTGGCCACGGACCCCCAGACGACGAAGGCCAGCGTGAGCGCGGCGGAGACGCCGAAGACCACGCGGTCCGTCCGGGGAGGCCGATGGGGCCCGGCGTGGTCGGAGCCGGGGAGATCCACGGTCACCGGAGGATCGCCGCTGACGTCCCCCGTGGTTGTACCTGTCTGCGGCACGCAAGAGACCTTTCACTGAGGGTTTGTCTGACGGATTTCCGGCTACCCAGGACTCCAGGATGCATGCCACCGGCCGCGGGGCCGGTGTTTTCGTGCGCCGTCAGGGCGTCAGGTCGGCGCCGTCAGGGCGTCAGGGCGTCAGGTCGGCGCCCCCGCACGTCGGGTCAGCACGCGTCCACCGGCTGCCCCTCGGTGAGGTGGTACGCGGCGCGGCCGTCCAGCAGCAGCGGCACCAGCGCGCGGGCCGACTGGCGCAGCGGTACGAAGGCGCTTCCATCGCGCTTGACGGGCCGCGCCGTCACCCCGTGCAGGGCCAGCTCGTCCCGCACCGCGCCGTAGCTCTCGGCGTCCAGCCGGTAGCCGCACGGCGGATCCTCGAGGACCCTGTCCTTCTCCGGCGGTTCGTTGTCGGCGCCGCCGAGGTAGACCGGGCCCCGGTCCGCGTAGCCGGCCAGCCGCGCCGCCGTCGTGGCCGCCTCGATCCTGGCGCGCCGCTGGGCGATGAAGTCGAAGGTGCCGTTCAGGGCCGCCAGATGGGAGCCCACCCGGCGGCGGTTGTTGAGGGCGGGGTCGGCCTTCTCGGCGTCGGTGAGCGGGTCGACCCGGGTCTCGGCCAGCAGCCCGATGGAGTGCTTGACGCCCGCGGTGTTGCGCAGGATCCGCTCCTGGCCGTCGCCCGCCACCTGCTTGACCGGCTCGCCGGTCTCGGGGTCGGTCCAGATGCCGTAGACGCCCGTGGTGTGGCCCGCGGCCTCGACGCTCGGGCGCACATAGGCGTCCGACAGGGTCCGTGCCTCGCGGTGCACCGGGCCTTCGGTGTTGAGGTTGCGCGGCCACAGCGCCAGCAGGTCCTTCACGTAGTACGGGGCGGTCGCCCCGTACTCGTGCAGGTCGTAGACGGTGTCCGGGCGCCAGTCGCGGATGACGCCCGCCATCGCGCGGGACTCGGCGGTGGAGAGCGCGATGTGGTCGCGGTTGATGTCCACACCGTCGGAGTTGCCGCGGGTGTCGGCGGCACGGCCGTCGGGGTTGGCGGTCGGGACCACGAGCACCTGGGTGCGCTCCAGGAAGCGCCGCGTCCGGTTGTCCTTGGCGTAGGCGAGGTCGCGGATGGTGGACAGACACGCCTCGCGGCCGGAGGGCTCGTCGCCGTGCTGGGAGCAGATCAGCAGCAGGATGTTGCCGCGCGCCGCCCGGGCCGGATCGGCGGGCGCGGCCGGTGCGCCGATCCGCACCAGCCGGAGCGGGCGCCCCTGCGCGGTGGCGCCGATCCGGTCGACGGCGACGCGCGGGGCGGCCTTGTCGACGGCCGTCAGGAAGTCCGTCTCCTCGGCCTGGCTGGTCCACCGTGCGCCATGGCTGATCTCGAACCCCGTACGCGGCGGGCGCTGTTCGGCCCGCGCGGGCGCGCTGAGGAACGACCCGGTCAGCAGCGCACCGATCGCACCGCAAGCGGCGCTGCGGATGAGGGGTGACCGCGAGAACACGAAGGACCTCCTGGGGTGAGGGGATACGGGGGCGATATCGGTGACGGCGTCCTGCCGGGCCCGCCGCCGGTGGGCCCCCGCGCGGCGGCGGGGACCCACCGGCACGGGTTCAGCCGTGGGTGGACATGGACGGGAGCGGGGTCCGGTGGTGCGGGGCCCGTACGCCCTTCAGCGGCGGTGCGGCAGCCGTGCGCGAGGGGGCTGCCGCGGCCTTCGGGGCACCGCCGACCAGCGGCAGACGGGCCGAGGTGCGGGGCAGGTCCACGGTCAGCCGCGGGGTGGTGGACGGCGGTTCGACGAGGCCCGCGTCCGTACCGGCGACGATCAGGCCGAGGCGGTGACCCGCCGGGACCACATGGTCGGTCGCCGCGAGGTCGAGGGTGATGGTGTACGCCTTGCCCGGGGTCAGCGGGCGGCCCTTGCCGTCGTCCGCGAAGTGACCGAGGTCGGCCCAGCCCCGGCTGAAGACCGTGTAGTCCACGTCCTCCTTGTCGGCGGCGGTCTCCTTGAAGCAGGCGCTGTCGCCCTGCGTGCTGCTCCCCCAGCAGGTGCGCCGGTCCAGGGTGGTGATCCCCTCGCCCGCCGCCGTGTAGTCGCGGATGGTGGCCGGGCCGAGGTCGACCAGAACCGCGGAGAGATGGGCGCTGGTGGTGGAGGGCGTGGCCGTGACGGTGACCGTGCCGGAGCCGGACAGCCGCAGGTCCTTCTCGAGCGGACCGGTGGTGAAGCCCGCCTTGCCGGGCGTCGAGGTGTCGATCGCCGCGGACCAGTCGGCCTCGCTCAGCGCGGGGTCGTCGGTGAAGGTCTCCGTGGCGCCGGGCCCGGCCTGCTCCGTGCCGAGCACGCCCACTCCCGCCGTGGCGCCGCCGCGCGGGCGCAGGGTGGTCTGCCGGGTGCCTGAGGGGGGCCAGACCCGGTCGGTGGACCACTGGTCGGGGGCGCGCTCGACATCGGCCATCGGCTCGCGCTCGATGCCGTTGTCGATACCGAGGAGGTAGTGGTCGAACCAGCGGTGCAGGGTGCGCACCCACTCCCCGCGCCGGAAGTCGAACGGGTCGACATGTCCGGTCTGCGAGAGCCAGATCTTGCGCTCGACGCCCGCGTCGGCGAGGGCGTTCCACCACTGGCCGAGGTGCTTGGTGCGGACGTTGAGGTCCTGCGCCCCGTGGACGGCGAAGACGCTGGCCCGCACCTTGTCCGCGTCCGGTACGTAATCGCGGTCGGTCCACAGCCCGGTCCAGTCGCCGTTGCGCGGGGCGCCCTCGACGAGACGTTTCTGTACGGCGGCGCAGCGGGCGTGGGCGTCATCGCTCTCGACGGCGTCCGAGAGCCCGTCGGGGCCGGAGTCGAAGAGCGCGGCGCCCTTGGCGAAGTAGTAGTCGTACCAGGAGGAGATGGCGCCGATGGGCACGATGGTCTTGAGCCCCTTGACGCCGGTGGCGGCGACCCCGTTGGCGATGGTGCCGTCGTAGCTCTTGCCGATCATGCCGGTGGCGCCGTTGGTCCAGCTCGCCGTGGTCCGCTCCCCGCCGGTGCGGGTGCGGTACGCGGTCCCGCGGCCGTTCAGCCAGTCGACCACGGCCTTGGCGGAGAGGATGTCGGAGCGGCCGCCGATGTCCACACAGCCGTCGGAGCGGTTGGTTCCGGCGAGGTCGACCAGGACGGTGGCGTAACCGCGCGGTACGAAGTAGTTGTCGTAGAAGAGCGGGAACCGGACCGGATTCCCGGCCGCGTCATAGGTCTTGGTCTGGCTCTCGTTGCCGCGCCCGCAGCAGGAGTAGTACGGACTGGCGTCCATGATGACGGGGACGCGGCGGCCCTGAGCGGCGGGTTCGCGCGGCCGCACGATGTCGACGGCGACCCGGTCGGTCCGTCCGTCCGCGTCGCCGTCGATCGTGGTGTCCACCCATACGGATTCGCGGATGGCGTTCTCGTAGGAGTAGAAAGGTCTGCTTTCTGATGGGTTTTTTGCTTTGCCGTCCGATCTGCTCTGCGCGGCGGAGGCGGCGTGGGCGGCCGGGGCGCCGAGCGGTGGCAGCAGCGATACGACGGCGGCGACCAGCGCGGTGACCGCCGACAGCACGAGTGTGGTCCAGGGGATGCGGGATCTCCGCGTCTGTAGCAGCACGGGCGGACGGTAGCGCGAGTCAACTCCTGTACAGAAGAGGGCGATACGTGTCGTGAGCGTGTCCGAGTCGATGCGCATTGCGTCCGGATGTCGATTGGATGTCGGACGGCGTGATGGACGTGAGGTGCGTGTGAGGAGTACATAGGGTCACGAGTGATCGTTCTCCCCTACGAGTTGGAGGACTCGTGCGTCACCACAGACTCCTCGTCCCGGGCGCGGCCGCGGCCTGCCTGCTGCTGGCGATCCCGGCGTCGGCGGCCGATGCCACGCCGGGCGCCCCCGGCATCGGGGACTCCTACTACCCCTCGTACGGCAACGGCGGGTATGACGTCTCCCATTACGACCTGCGGCTGAAGTACCAGCCGAAGACGGACCGGCTGGAGGGCACGGCGACGATCGTGGCCGACGCCCGGCAGGATCTGTCCCGGTTCAACCTGGACTTCGCGCTCGATGTGAGCGAGGTGCTGGTGGGCGGGAAGAAGGCCGCCTTCAAGGCGACCGGAGACCATGAGCTGGAGATCACCCCGGCCGCGCCGCTGACCTCCGGCCGCCCCTTCACCGTGGTCGTGCGCTACAGCGGTACGCCCTCGAAGGTCGTGGCGAACGGTTTCACCTCCTGGCTGCGCACCCCGGACGGCGGGATCGCGGCCAATGAGCCGGAGTCGGCGTGGTGGTGGTTCCCGAGCAATGACCACCCGCTGGACAAGGCCACCTACGACGTGTCGGTGGCAGTGCCGGACGGAACGCAGGCGATCAGCAACGGCACCCTCCAGTCCAGCAGCTCCCAGCTGGGCTGGACCCGCTACAACTGGCGCTCCAACAAGCCGCAGGCCACGTATCTGGCCACGCTGGCGGTCGGCAAGTTCGACATCACGACGGACACCACCGCCAACGGTCTGCCGGTGATCAACGCCTACAGCAAGGACCTCGGGGACAACGCGGGGGCGGCGCGGGCGAGCGTGGAGCGGTCGGCGGAGATCGTCGACTGGGAGTCCACGGTCTTCGGCCCGTACCCCTTCGACGCGCTGGGCGGCTATGTGCCCAATGTGCCCACGGGCTACGCGCTGGAGACCCAGACCCGGCCGTTCTACAGCCCGAAGGGGTTCGCCAAGGGCGCCAACCCCTCGTTGATCGTGCATGAGCTGGCCCATCAGTGGTTCGGCGACAGCGTCTCGCTGAAGGACTGGCGTGACATCTGGATCAACGAGGGCTTCGCCAGCTACGCACAGTGGCTGTGGTCGGAGAAGGAGGGCGAGGGCACCGCGCAGGAGCTGGCGGACTACACCTACGCCTCCTACCCGGCCGACGACCCCTTCTGGAAGGTCGAGCCGGGCAACCCCGGGGCGGAGAACCAGTTCCATGACGCGGTGTACGACCGGGGCGCGCTGGCCCTCCAGGCGCTGCGGAACCACATCGGCGACAAGGACTTCTTCGCGATCCTGAAGGGCTGGACGGCGGAGCACCGGTACGGGAACGCCTCCGTCAAGGACTTCGTGGCCTATGCGGAGAAGGTGTCGGGCAAGCCGCTGGCCTCGCTCTTCGACACCTGGCTGTTCACCCCGTCGAAGCCGGCCGCGGCGCAGGCACGGGCGGCGGAGGTGAGCCCGGCCAAGGCGCCGGTGCGGCCGAAGTCGTGGCAGCGGATCCAGGACACCCACAGCGCCCACGGACGCTGAGCCACCCGGGCCCCGGCCGGTCCCCCACCCCGGCCGGGGCCTGGCGCCTCCGCGACGCGGCGGCGCCGTCCTGTACGGCCTACCGCCTTGCGGAGCGCTGATAGGCCGTCCGCGCCCAGAGGTAGCCACCGGCCGTCGTGGGAACGATGGCGCTGCCCATGAAGGGGAGGAACTGTAGGGGCAGGGGTATGTTGCTCGCGGACTCGGGGGTCTTGGCCATCAGGCCGATCGCCGCCGAGACCCAGGTGAGCGCCAGCGTGACCAGGGCGAGCAGACCGACGACCGCGAGCCATTCCACGGGGGTGGCATCCGGCCGGACGATGCCCTCGGTCATATCGACGCAGATGCCCACCGCGGTGACCAGGGACCCGGAGGTCGCGGCCATCAGGATGATGCCGGGCGCGACATAGTCGATATATCGATCACCACTTCCCCCACCGCCGGTGATGCCGCCGGACATCCCGCCGATTCTGGCGCCGAGGGCCCCGCCGAAGGCGTAGTTGAACAGCAGCAGTATCAGCACGGGCATCGCCACGACGGAGGCGGTCATGGAGGGATAGCGCTGTGCGTGCTTCAGATTGCGGCGCAGCATCGTCAGCGAGTCGCGGGCTCGTAGGACAGGGCGGTCATCGGATGCTCTCCTTCGCGGCGGTGCCGGCGCGCTCGCCGGAGCCTGAGTGGCCGGAGCCGGAGTGGCCGGTGAGGGTGAGGAAGACGTCGTCGAGATCGGGGATGTGCACGGTCAGCCCCTCGGGTTCTATCGCCGCGTCGTCCAGGACGGCGAGGACGGCCCGCAGAGTGGGGACGCCGCCGTCGCTGGGGACCTGGAGGGCGAGCGCCTCGCGGTCGGGTGCGGCGACGCCGAAGAGGTCGGTGGCCGCGTCGAGTCCGGTGGTGGGCTCGTCGAGGAAGATGATGCGCGGATCGCCGACCAGGGTCATCGCCAGGTCGAGCTTGCGGCGCATACCGCCCGAGAAGGTGACGACGGGCTTGCGGGCGGCCTCGGTGAGATCGAAGCGGCGCAGCAGTTCGGCGGCGCGCCGCCGCCCCTCCCGGCGGTCCAGATGGTGCAGATCCGCCATGAGGAGCAGGTTCTCCTCGGCGGTCAGCAGATTGTCCACGGCCAAAGGGTGGAGGTGGAAGACGCGGTCATGGCGGTCCTGTCTCTTCCATGGGCTGTCATGGGCTGTCATGGGGGGCTGTCATGCATGGGCTGTCTCGGGCTGTGCGTGATCGGGGTGCGGAAGGGTCGTCAGGCGCGGCGGATCACGATGTCGCCGAACGCGGTGCGGGCGCGGATCTCGACCGTCTCCTCGGAAGCTTCGGGGCCTTCGGCCGGCCCGAGGGAGGTGTGCACGGTGCCGAACCGGGTGTGGACGTCGAGCCAGGCGGCGGTGGACTCGCGGACGCCGACTTCGACATCGCCCGTGGCGGCCTGGAGCCCGATCTGCCCGCGCACCGCCTCGTCGATCCGGATGCTGCCGTTGGCCGACTTGGCGTCCACTCCCGCATGGGCGACGCCGACGGAGATGAGCCCGTTGGAGGAGGTGGCCCGCAGTTCGCCGACGACCTCGCCGACGACGGTGTCCCCGTTGCCGTTCTTGACCGTGGCCACGCCCGCGACCGTGCCTATCTCGACCCGGCCGGAGCCGACGACATCGGCCTCTCCCGTGGCGCGGGCCAGGCGGACATCGCCGTGCGAGGTCCTGATGTGGGCGGTCGCCGCCTCGTCGACCTGGATGTCGCCGAGCGAGGTCTTGACCCGGCAGTCCCCCAGACGGCCCTCGCAGAGGAAGTCCGCCAGCGGGGAGGTGGCCTGGAGGTCCGAGCGCCGGGAGCTCGATGGTCACCTCGATCGAGCCGGGCTTGCCGAACAGGCCGCGCTTCTTGGGCCCCTTGACCAGCAGGGTGCCGCCCGAGCAGCTGACCTTGGTCTGTTCTGCGGCCCGGATGTCGGCCTCATCGGCGGGGTCGTGCGGCCGGACCTCGACGACCGTGTTCAGGCGCTTTCCGGCGGTGAGCCGGGCGGCGCCCATGTCGAATTCCAGGGTCACGGAGACGGCGGTATGGGCGACGCCAGGGCGGCACCACCCGGCAGTTCCTCCGGCTCCTCGGCTTCCTCGTACGCCACCGCGAGCGGCGGAGGTGTCACCACGAACTCGGGGTCGAGCCCGCGCAGCCGCACATCGACCGAGCCGGGCGCGAGCTCACGGGTCACCTCGTCCATGGCATCATCATGGCACATTTCTGGCGCCACATCGAGACTTTATGGCACCACGCGTGCCAGCGATGGCGCCATCATGGCTCCGGTGCCTGACATCACCCCTGGTCATGTCCCTATCGCGCGGCACCAAGCCATGTGCCACACCTGCGCCACACCGAGCGGCACGCCATGCGCCACACCACGTGCCACGCCACGGAAAGCCATCGCTCACGGCCGTCCGGCGGCGCGGGCGCGGCGCCGGGCCTCGCGCGCGATGGGCAGATAGCGCAGCCGCTCGGGCAGCAGCGGAACCACCACCCGCGCGGCCCTCCCGAACCACCGCAGCCGCCGCTCCTGACCGCGCGTCCACTCGAGCCCGATCGCCTCCCGCGCGTCCGGCGGCATCAGCCCGACGGTGAGGAACGCGCGGAAGCGGGTGAACAGCGGGCGCAGCAGCGGCCACAGCAGACGGAGCGGCGGCGCGTCCGGCGGAGGCACGGCCGCGTCGGGCTCGGCCAGTTCACGCGCGACGACGGTCGGCTCCAGCCGTTCCCGCACCATCGCGCGGTAGTAGGGCCAGAACTCCTCGACGGATCCCGGCATCTCGCGCTCGTCGATGCCCAGCACCCGCCCGATCCGCAGCCATTCCCCGTACAGCTGCCGCTCCTCGGCCGCGGTGAAGGGGCGGGTGCCCAGATAGCGCTGGGCGCGCAGATAGACCGGATAGCCGGTGGCGTGCACCCACGCGTAGACGGGCGGGTCCAGCGCCCGGTAGGGGCGGCCGTGCGCGTCCACGCCCTGTATGGACGCGTGGAGCCTGCGCAGCCGGTGGCCCTCCGCCTCGGCCCGCGCGCCGCCGTACACCCACAGCTGCACCGACCGCAGCGAACGCTCCCCGCGCCCCCAGGGGTCGGTGCGGAAGACGGAGTGCTGGTCCACGCCCGCCCCGACGGCCGGATGCGCCACCTGCATGGTCATCGCGGCCGGCAGGGCGAGCACACTGCGCAGCTCCCCCGCCACGGCCCACAGGATGCCGCCCACAGGGGGCGGATCGTGGCCTTCGGCGGTGTGGCGGGGGCTCTGCGTGCTCATGGGTCCATCGGTGGTGCGGCTACTTCCCTCCTGTCCCAGTGTGCGCGCTCGCGCCGCCGTCGAGCGGGCGCAGGGTGAGCGTGTAGTCGTAAGCGCCGTCGGCCTTCACCCGGTACTGGTCGCGCACCGGGTTGGGGGTGTCGCCCACGCCGGTGACCGCGTGGTCGGCGTGCAGGGTGTTCCAGCCGTCGTTGCGCTTGAGGAAGTGCGGGTAGGCGGCGCGGTCGAGTTCGTCGTACGCGCTGGCACCCGCCTCCAGATCGCCGGAGACCAGCAGTCCGGCGCCGCCGCGGTCGGTGAGGGACGCCCAGCGCACATCGTCGTGGTTGCCGTGGTCCTGGGGCTTCAGATACTCCACGTACTGGTCCTCGACCGAGGAGGACCAGACGCCCATGGGGGTGCCGTCCTTACGGTCGTTGAGGTTCTCCACCGGTCCGCGCCCGTACCAGCGGAACGTTCCGTACCGCTCGGGCACCTTCAGCTTGAGGCCGATCCTGGGCAGATAGGACAGGGTGCGGAAGTCGCCGCGCGCCTCGACCTGGTGCCGGATCCGGACCTGGCCCGCGCCGTCCACCCGGTAGGCCACGGTCTGTCCGAAGGACGCGCCGGTCACATCGGGCGCGGCGGCCGTGGAGCGGACGGTGACGGTGACCGTGCCGTCGTCGCCGGGGGTCACCTCGACCCCGTCGACGGTGGTGCGCAGCCGGTCAAGACCCAGGGAGCGCCAGCGCTTGCCCTCGGCGGTGCCCCAGTCGGAGCGCTCGTTGCTGATCGGGGCGCGCCAGGCGTCCAGTTCGGGGCCGGAGCGGAGCAGTTCGCGGCCCGCCACGCGCATCGAGGTGAGGGTGCCCTCCTTCTTGCCGAAGGTGTAGCGGAAGCCCTCGCCGCCGACCTGTACGGCCTCCGCGCTCTCGGCGGCCTTGGCGGGGCCTTCCGCGGCCGGGGCGGGGGCCGGCTCGGGCACCTTGTCGCCGCCGACCGCGAACTGGCCGAAGGAGACCACATGCCCGGCCTTCGCCCAGTCGGTGGAGTGCGCGGTGACGGCCCGTACGGTCAGATGGCGCTCATGGCCACCGGGGTTGGCGGGCGGGGCCGGGAGCTGGACCACGGCGCTCTCACCGGGTCCGATGTCCAGGGCGCGGGTGCCGCTCGCGACGGTCCGCGCGCCCTCGGTCACCGTCCAGCGCAGCCGGAGGTCGTCGGTGCCGGTGAAGGCGCGCTCATTGGTGACCTTCACCTTGCCGGCGCGGGCACCCTCGCCGCCCGGGTCGGTGATGCGGATCGGGGCCTGCGCCCAGGCCAGCTGGGCGGTCTCCGGCTCCGGGTCGCGGTCGGCGGTGATCAGGCCGTCCACACCGGATTCATAGAGCCCATAGGAGAGATAGCTGCCCTTACGGGTGAAGTCGTCGAAGTTCAGCGCGATCAGGGCGTCGCGCTCGGGGTCCTGGCCGGCGGCGAGCCGCTCCGCGCCGAGTGCCGTGTCATAGACCCGTACCTGGTCGATGGTGCCCTTGGCGGTCCGGCCGGTCCAGCCGTCCTCCATGGCGTCGTTGTTCCGGCCGACGCCGAGGTCGAAGCCGGTGTAGTCGATTTGCCCGCTCCACTCGGTCCTGGCGAGCTCCTTACCGTCGGCATAGAGGCGCAGCGCGCCGCCGTCGTAGGTGCCGGTGACCCGGTGCCAGGCGCCGGTCCAGCCGTCGGGGACGGGGGCCGTGACGGTGCGGGGCTTGCCGCCGCTGGTGATGGTGAATTCGAGGGTGTCCTCGTCCTTCATCCGCAGGACGTACTGATCGCCCTTGCTGACGATGGTGAAGTCCCCGGTCCAGGGCTCGGCCGGTTTGACGCGGGCGTCGAGGGTGACGGCGGTGCCGGTGAGGTCGAGCTTCGGATCGCGGTAGGTCTCGACGAAGTCGTCAAGACCGGACAGATACAGCGCCTTGCCCTTGCCTCCGTAGCCGTCGACCACCTTGGGCTTGCCGGACAGGGAGGCGGCGATGTCATGGCCGGAGGAGTCGGGGGTGGTGATCAGCGGACGGCGGATGTTCTGCTCGGCCCAGTCCCAGATGAACCCGCCCTGGGCGCTGGGGTAGGCGCGCATCACCTCCCAGAACTCCCGGAAGTTGCCCAGGCTGTTGCCCATGGCGTGGGCGTACTCGCCCATCACGATGGGCTTGGTGAAGGTCTTGGCCTTGGCTTCGAGGGAGGCCGGGGTGGGATAGCGGGGTCCGGCGATGTCCGCGTAGGGGGCGTCGCCGTCGGGGCTGTTGGACTGGTGGTAGAGCGGGCGGGTGGGCTCGTTCGCCCGGGTCCACTCCGCCATCGCGTAGTGCGCCTTGCCCAGCCCGGCCTCGTTCCCGGTGTCCCACATGATCACGCTGGGGTGGTTCTTGTCGCGCTCCACCATGCCCTGGTGGCGCTCGAGGAACGCCTTCTGCCATTCGGGGCGCTCGGCTAGGCAGTCGTCCGGGCAGTTCTCGTGGCTGTGGGTCTCGACCTCCATCTCGTCGTCGATCAGGATGCCCTCGCGGTCGGCGAGCTCATAGAGGTACGGGTCCGAGGGGTAGTGCGAGGTGCGGATCGCGTTGACGTTCAGCCGCTTCATCAGCCGGATGTCCTGCTCCATCCGGGCACGGGTGGCATGGCGTCCGGTGGCCGGGTCGGTCTCGGCGCGGTTGACGCCGCGGATCAGGATCCGCTTGCCGTTGAGGGTGAGCTGCTTGTTCTTGACCTCGACCTCACGGAATCCGACGCTCTGGCGCACGGTCTGGATCGCCTTGCCCTCCGGATCGCGCAGGGTGAGCACCAGCGCATAGAGGTTCGGCGTCTCGTCGGACCACTTGGCGGGGTTGGTGATCTGCCCCGTCAGCTCCGCCTTCCCGGCCTTCTCCTCGGCGGTCAGCCGCCGCACCTCACGTCCCTCGGGGTCGTAGAGCACACCGGTGACCTGATGGGGGCCGCTCTTGTCGCTTCCGGTGCGCGCGATGTCCACTTCGGTACGCAGGGTGGCATCCCGGTAGGAGGCGTCGAGGTCGGTGGTGACGTACGCGTCCTCCATCCGGGTCGTCGGCGTGGAGTACAGCGACACCGAGCGGAAGATGCCCGCGTAGCGCCACTGGTCGTAGTCCTCCAGATACGACCCCGCGCTCCAGCGGTGCGCCTGGACGGCGATCCGGTTGGTGGCACCGGGCCGCAGATAGTCGGTCACATCGAACTCGGCGGGCACATAGCCGCCCTGGTCGTAGCCGACGTAGTGGCCGTTGATCCACAGGAACCAGCCGGAGGTGACCCCGTCGAAGCGGATCACCTGCCGCCGCCCGTCCCAGTCCCGGGGCACCGTGATGTCCCTGATGTACGCCCCGGTCGGGTTGGTGTCACGGGGCACCTTGGGCGGGTCGTCGGGCGACATCTCGCTCTGTACGTTCCGGAACACCGGATGGTCGAGGTCGTCGGTCTGCCAGGTGTGCGGGACCTGGACCCGCTGCCACGCCGAGGCGTCGTAGCCGTCCTTCCAGAAGCCGCCCGGCGCGTCCTCCGGCCGGTCGGCCAGGGCGAACCGCCAGGATCCGTCCAGGCTGCGCTCCCACCGCGCGCGGTCGGGCCCGTCCGGCCGCAGCCGGGTGTGCGGGGGCTCCTGGCCCTCACCGGTGCGCTCCGGGTCCTCGAGGTAGGTGTGCACATCGGCGGGGAACTTGCCCGCGTCCGGCGACCTCCCGACGGCCGTGTCCGCGGCCGTGAGACCGAGCCCGACGGCGGTGGTCATGGCCAGCACCGCCCCGATCAATCGCCGTATTCGATACCTGCCGCGGTCCGAGCTCAATCCGACCCCACCTCACAGATTCGGAAGAAAACCAACACAGCTGAACGGCGTCGCACGCTATTCATCGGTAAAGAGAGCGTCAACAGGTCCTACCGATCCCGGTGTTCACCGTGTGGCGGTGGGAGGTTTCACAGCGATGATGCGACAGCAATACTGATGAACCCGATCGGGCAGCAGCACAGCGGAGCAGGACGCAGGACGACGCGGAAGCGAGGCACGACCGATGACCACCCCCGGCACCGAGGAACCCACCCTCACCGTCGACGAGCTGGCGGCCCGCGCCGGGGTGACCGTGCGCACCGTGCGCTTCTACAGCACCCGCGGGCTGCTTCCGCCGCCCGCGATCGGCCCGCGCCGGGTCGGCCACTACGGTGCCGAGCATCTCTCCCGGCTCGCACTGATCGAACAGTTGCAGCGCCACGGCATGACCCTGTCCGCCATCGAGCGCTATCTGAGCCAATTGCCACCGGATCTGAGCGAGAACGATCTGGCGATCCACCGCGCCCTGGTCGCCACCTGGGGCCCGGACGCCCCCGAGGAGGCGACCCGCGAGCAGCTGGACCGGCGGGCCGGGCGGGAGCTCACCGAGGAGGACATCGACCGGCTGGCCGCACTGGACGCGCTGGAGCGCACCGACGACCCGGAGCGGTTCCGGATCGACCCCAAGGCGCTCCATCTGGGGCTGCGGCTGCTGGAGGTGCCGATCGAGCTGGAGACGATACGCACGGCCCACGCTGTCGTCCTGGAGCACACCCGCTCCGCTGCGCGCGAGCTCAGCCGGCTGTTCCGGGACGAGGTGTGGGGGCCCGAGCGCGATCATGAGTCCGGGAGCGGACCGGAGCGGATGCAGGCGAAGAAGTCGCTGTCGGCCCATATGCAGCCGCTGGTGGTGGAGGCGCTGGTGATCGCGTTCCAGCGGTCGATGAAGCAGGAGCTACGCGCCTGGTACGGGCAGGACGCGGACTGAGCGGGCCCGGGGGCGGCGCGGCGGCCGGCCCCGGGGGAACCCGCCGGTCAGCGGGTGCCGATGGGGGAACCGGCCGGTCAGCGGGCGCCGGTGAGCGCGGTGGCGAGCTCCTCGGGGCGGGCGGCGAACGGCGAGTGGCTGCCCGGCAGCGGCCGCACGGTGAAGGGCCGGTCCGGCATGGCCGCGTCGGCCTCCGCGATCATCAGGTCCTGCATCGCGGGGGTGCACGCCCAGTCCTCGGCGCACCGGATGAAGGTGCGCGGGATCCGGCCCCACCGCTCCCGGGTCAGGGTGATCGGGGTGGTCGGCACCGCGAAGGGCAGATCCGGGCTCAGGGCCTGGTACCAGCGGGCGAAGGACTCGGCGGGGACGTCGTCGTAGAAGGCCAGCCGCAGCTCCTCCACATACGCCGGATCGGCGGAGCGCGGATTGATCCGGAACGCGCCGATGGCCTCCGGGTCGCCCAGCATCAGCCCCTGCCCCCGCGCGGTCGCGGTCTGCTCGGGGGACGTCAGATAGTCGGCGAAGCGCGGGCGCCCGGCGGGTACGAAGGACGACAGATGGATCAGCTCGTCGACCAGCTCGGGCGCCCGCTCCGCGGCCAGGGACGCGGGGGCGCCACCGGCGCTGTGCGAGACCAGGGCGACCTTCGGATACCGGCGGACCGATCGCAGCGCGGTGACGACGGCCTCCGCGCACTCCTCCAGGGTCACCCCGGCCAGCGCCGACTTCTCGGTCGCCAGACCCGGCTGGCCGGGGAGGAGGAGGCCCGAGGGCAGCGGGGCCTCGAAGCCGTGTCCCGGCAGATCGACGGCGAGGCTCGCCGCGCCGAGCCGGGCCAGGGCGCGCTGGGTGGACGCCCACTGCCAGGAGGCGTGCCAGGCGCCGTGGACCAGCACGAACACGGTGCCGGACGGAACCGGGCCGGGGTGGGAATCGGTGCGAGGGGTTCTGGGGCTCGTGGCACTCATGAGCACAGTCCACCGGCCCGGCCAGGCGTTATCCACCCTCATAGCTGACAACCCCGTCGCCGATATCTCCTGAATATCGCCTCGGCTATCCTCGGTCCGATGGAGTCACGTCATCTGCGCTACGCCCTGGCGGTGGCCGAGCATCAGCACTTCGGACGGGCGGCGGCCGCCCTCGGCATCGCCCAGCCCCCGCTGTCCCAGCAGATCGCGGCGCTGGAGCGGGAGCTGGGCGCGCGGCTCTTCGACCGTACGGCGCGCGGGGTGTTCCCGACCGCCGCGGGCGAGGCGTTCCTGGCCAGGGCGCGCCGGGCGCTGGCCGAGATGTCGGCCGCCGTGTCGGATACGGGCCGGGCCGCCCGGGGCGAGACGGGGCGGCTGCGGCTCGGCTTCATCGGCTCGGCGCTGCTGGAGCTTCTGCCGTCCGTGCTGGGCACGTTCATCCGCGACCGCCCCGAGGTGCGGCTGGGGCTTCAGGAGATGTCCACCCGCCGGTCCACGGCGGCGCTGCTCGCGGGCGAGCTGGACCTCGCCATCGGGCGCGGGGCGCCCCGGGGCGCCGGTGCCGAGGATCTGGTGTCGGTCACGGTCGGCCGGGACCATCTGGTGGCGGTCGTCGGGGCCGCCCACCCCTTCGCCGGGCAGGCCAAGGTGAGCCTCGAACAGCTCAAGGGGCAGCATCTGATCGTCGCCCCCGCGGAGGAGGAGCCGACGGTCGCCGCCTGGCTGGCCGGGCTGCTGGGCGAGGGCCCCGACGTGCCGGCGCGGGCCGGTGGGGTCACCGAGGCATGGGACGCGCACACCATCGTCGGGTTGGCCTCGTGCGGGGTGGGGGTGGGGCTGGGCCCGGCGTGTCTGCGGGTGGCGGCGCGGCCGGGCGTCCGGGTGTGCGAGGTGAGTCCGCGGGTGGAGCTGCCGGAGCTGGTGATGTCGTTTCGCGCGCAGGACCGTTCGCCCGTGCTGGCGGCGTTCCTGGACATCACGAGGGAGCGGTGTCCGGGGGTGGCTGAGCGGCTGGAACGACGTCTGGGTGCGCGCTGACGGGCGGCCGGACCGGCTGGCGCCTGCGGCGGGCTGCTCCCCTCCCCGCCCCTTCCCGAAACGATGGGGCTGCGCCCCCTCGCACCCCCGCCGGGGCTCCGCCCCGGACCCGGCTCCTCAAGCTCCCCCAGCTACCGCTGGGAGGTCCCCCCTGGAGGGGCTGGAAGGCTGGGCTCCGCCCCGGACCCGGCTCCTCAAGCTCCCCCAGCTACCGCTGGGAGGTGCCCCCTGGAGGGGCTGGAAAGCGGGGTCCAGGGGCCGATCCGCTGCCACCCGGCGGAGCCGCGTGTCCCCGCCGAACGCCCCTAGTCCGTGAAGCGCTCCCCGCGCTCCGCCTTCTCCAGCAGCAGCGCGGGCGGGGCGAACCGCTCGCCGTACGCCGCTTCCAGCTGCCGGGCACGGGCCACGAAACCGGCCACGCCGCCCTCGTATCCGTTGATGTACTGGAGCACCCCGCCCGTCCAGCCGGGGAAGCCGATGCCGAGGATGGAGCCGATGTTGGCGTCGGCGACGGAGGTCAGCACGCCCTCCTCCAGCAGCCGCACCGTGTCGATGGCCTCGCAGAAGAGCATCCGCTCCTTCATGTCCTCGAAGGGGATGCGGGTGCCCTCGCGCACGGCGTCTCCGGGCCCGCCCGGTGCGAAGTGCTCGCGCAGACCCGGCCACAGCCCGGTGCGCTTGCCGGTCGTCGCGTCGTAGTCGTAGAAGCCCGCGCCGCCGCTGCGGCCGGGGCGCCCGAACTCCTCCACCATGCGGTCGATGACCGCGTCGGCCGGATGCGGGCGCCACTCGCCGCCCGCCTCCTCGGTAGCCCGGCGCGTCTCCTCGCGGATCTTGCGCGGCAGGGTGAGGGTCAGCTCGTCCATCAGGGAGAGCACCTTGGCCGGGTATCCGGCCTGGGCGGCGGCCTGCTCCACGGAGGCCGGGTCGATGCCCTCCCCCACCATCGCCACGCCCTCGTTGAGGAAGTGGCCGATGACGCGGGAGGTGAAGAAGCCCCGGGAGTCATTGACCACGATCGGGGTCTTGCTGATCTGCCGCACCAGATCGAAGGCGCGGGCCAGCGCCTTGTCGCCGGTGCGCTCGCCCTTGATGATCTCGACCAGCGGCATCTTGTCGACGGGCGAGAAGAAGTGCAGCCCGATGAAGTCGTCGGCGCGCTGCACGCCTTCCGCGAGCAGGGTGATCGGGAGGGTGGAGGTGTTCGAGCAGAGCAGGGCGTCCGGGGCGACCACGCCCTCGATCTCCTGGAACACCTTGTGCTTGAGCGCCGGGTCCTCGAAGACCGCCTCGATGACCGCGTCACAGCCCTCGAGGTCGCGCGGATCGGCGGTCGGGGTGATCCGGGCCAGCAGCTGGTCCCGCTCGGCCTCGGTGGTGCGGCCCTTGGCGAGCGCCTTGGCCAGCAGTCCCTCGGAGTACGCCTTGCCCTTGGCGGCGGCCTCCACGGACACGTCCTTGAGGACGACCTCGATGCCCGCCTTGGCGCACGCGAACGCGATGCCCGCGCCCATCATCCCGGCGCCCAGCACCGCGACCTTGCGGACCTGGCTGGGCTCGATCCCCTGCGGCCGGTTGGCACCGGAGTTGACCGCCTGTAGTTCGAAGAAGAACGCCTGAATCATGTTCTTGGCGGTCTGGCCGACGGCCAGCTCGGTGAAGTACCGGGCCTCGATGGTCTGCGCGGTCTCGAAGTCCACCTGGGACCCCTCGACGGCGGCGGCCAGGATGTTGCGCTGCGCCGGGTAGGGGGCGCCGTTCAGCTGCTTCCGCAGATTGGCGGGGAAGGCAGGCAGATTGACGGCGAACTTCGGATGCGCCGGGGTACCGCCCGGAATCCGGTAGTCCTTGTCGTCCCACGGCTGCGCCGACTCGGGGTGGGCGGCGATGAAGGCGCGCGCCCGGGTCAGCAGCTCCTCGCGGGTGGTCACCACGTCATGCACCAGCCCCGCCTCCTGGGCGCGCAGGGGGCTGTATCGCGTGCCCTGGAGCAGCCACTTGAGCAGCGCGTCGGTGATGCCGAGCAGCCGTACGGTACGGGCGACGCCCCCGCTGCCGGGGAGCAGGCCCAGGGTGACCTCGGGGAAGCCGATGCGGGCCCCCGGGGCGTCGAGGGCGATGCGGTGGTGGCAGGCGAGGGCGATCTCCAGCCCGCCGCCGAGCGCCGCGCCGTTGATCGCGGCCACCACGGGCTTGCCGAGGGTCTCGATCCGGCGCAGCGCGCGCTTGACGCGGAGGTTCTTCTCGTAGAGCTCCTGGGCCTGGCCGGGCCCGACCTGGATGAGGTCATTGAGGTCGCCACCGGCGAAGAAGGTCTTCTTGGCGGAGGTGACGATGATGCCGCGAATGGCGTCCCGCTCGGCCTCGACGCGGTCGGCGATCGCGTCGAGGGAGTCGATGAACGCGGCGTTCATGGTGTTGGCGGACTGATCGGGGTCGTCGAGCACCAGGGTGACGACGCCTTCGTCGTCCTGCTCCCAGCGGATGGTCGAGGCGGTGGTGGGGTGGGTCATCTGAGGTCTCCAGGGCGAAGGGGCGTGGGGGCGTGGGGAGGGGCGGGAAGGAAGGGGCAACGGCGGTGTCTCGAGAGCGGCCCGGCTCTACGCGGTGTCCGGCCGTTCTACGCGGTGTCCAGCGGATCTACGCAGCGTCCGGCGGATCTACGCGGCGTCCGGCGGACCATGCGGCGGAGCCGTATGGCTGGGCTCCGCCCCTGGACCCGGGGCCCGGGGCAGAGCCCCGGTCGAGGGAAGGGGCGGGGAGGGGAAGGCAGCCCGCCGCAGGCGTCACGTCAGGATCCGTCGGACACCCCCTAGAGCCGCTCGACCACCGTCGCGATGCCCATCCCGCCTCCCACGCACAGCGTCACCAGCCCGAACCGCCCGCCGCGCCGCTCCAGCTCGTCGATCACCGTGCCGAGGATCATCGCTCCGGTGGCGCCCAGCGGATGGCCCATGGCGATCGCGCCACCGTTGACGTTGACCTTGTCCAGGCTCAGCCCCATGTCGTCCACGAAGCGCAGCACCACCGCCGCGAACGCCTCGTTGATCTCAACCAGATCGATGTCGTCGATGGTGAGCCCGGCCTTGCCGAGCGCCTTACGGGTGGCGGGAGCCGGGCCGGTGAGCATGATGGTGGGGTCGGCGCCGGAGACGGCGGCGGAGACGATCCGGGCGCGCGGTGTCAGCCCGAAGCGCTCACCGACCTCGCGGCTGCCGATGGCCACCAGGGCGGCACCGTCCACCATCCCCGAGGAGTTGCCCGCGTGGTGCACGTGGTCGATCGCCTCGACCCAGTGGTACCTCTGTAGCGCCACCGCGTCGAAGCCGCCCGCCTCGCCGATGGCGGCGAACGACGGCTTCAGCCCCGCCAGGGTCTCGGCGGTGGTGCCGGGGCGGATGTGCTCGTCCCTGTCGAGGACGGTCAGCCCGCTGCGGTCGCGGACCGGGACCACCGAGCGGTCGAAGTGCCCCTCCTTCCAGGCGCGGGCGGCCCGCTCCTGGGAGAGCGCGGCGTAGCTGTCCACGTCATGGCGGCTGTAGCCGCCGATGGTGGCGATGAGGTCGGCCCCGATACCCTGCGGTACGAAACCGGTCTCGTAGTTGGTCATCGGGTCCGCGAACCAGGCTCCTCCGTCGGAGCCCATCTTCACGCGCGACATCGACTCGACGCCGCCCGCGAGCACGAGGTCCTCCCAGCCGGAACGGACCTTGGCCGCCGCCAGGTTGACGGCCTCCAGGCCCGAGGCACAGAAGCGGTTCTCCTGGACGCCCGCGACGGTGTCCGGGAGCCCGGCCGCGATGGCCGCGATCTTGGCGATGTCGGAGCCCTGGTCGCCGAGCGGGCTGACGACGCCGAGGACCACGTCGTCGATCGCCGCCGGATCGAGCTCGGGGAACCGCCGCCGCAGCTCGTGGATGAGGCCCACCACCAGATCGACGGGCTTGGTGCCGTGCAGGGCACCGTCGGCCTTCCCGCGCCCGCGCGGGGTGCGGATGGCGTCGTACACATACGCTTCGGTGCTCACGTCAGCGGCCTTTCAAGGGGAGGGGTGAGGCGAGGACGGCTCGGTGGTCCGACGGGAAGCGGAGGACATGGGGCTCAAGACGGGTTTCCCTCGATGAGCGAGGTGACTCCCCAGTCGCGGGCCACCTCGTCGGTGTCCGCCCCGGGCCGGGCGGGCGCGCGGCGCACCGCGCCCGGGGTGGCGGAGAAGCGCGGGGCGGGCGCGGGCTGGGTGATCCCGCCGTGGTCGACGAAGGTGGAGCGGGCGGCGAGCTGCGGATGGGCCGGGGCCTCCCGCAGCGACAGCACGGGGGCGACGCAGGCGTCCGAGGCGCCGAAGACGGCGGTCCACTCCTCGCGGGTGCGTTCCTTGAAGCGGTCGGCGATGGCGGCGCGCAGCGCGGCCCAGCTGTCGAAGTCATCGCGGGCCGGGGCCCGGTCGGCGATCCCCAGCAGCTCGATGAACTCCGCGTAGAACTTGCGCTCAAGCGCCCCGACCGCCATATAGCCGCCATCGGCGGTCTCATAGGTGCCGTAGAAGGGGCAGCCGCCGTCGAGGAGGTTGCTGCCGCGCTGGTCCCGCCAGCCGCCGGCGGCCATCATGCCGTGGATGACGGCGGTCAGATGGGCGGTGCCGTCGACGATCGCGGCGTCCACGACCTGGCCGGGGCCGCCCGCACGGGCGTGGTGCAGGGCGGCGAGGAGGCCGATGACGAGGTAGAGCGAGCCTCCCGCGTAGTCCCCCAGAAGGTTGACGGGGGCGACGGGCGGGCCGTCGGCGGCGCCGATCATGCTCAGGGCGCCGGTGACGGCGATATAGCCGACGTCATGGCCGGCGGTGCGGGCGAGCGGGCCCTCCTGGCCCCAGCCGGTCATCCGGCCGTAGACCAGCTTGGGATTGCGGGCCAGGCAGTCGTCCGGGCCGAGGCCCAGCTTCTCGGCGACCCCCGGGCGGTAGCCCTCGACGAGGATGTCGGCGCGCTCGACGAGGTCGAGCACGACGGCCGTGCCCCCGTCGGACTTCAGGTCGATCAGCACCGAGCGCTTGTTGCGGTTGGCGAGGTCGTAGTCCGGGTCGATCCGCAGGCCCCCGGCGCCTCCTGGGCGGTCGACGCGCACGACGTCGGCTCCGAGGTCGGCGAGGACCATGGCGGCGAACGGACCCGGCCCGATCCCGGCCAGCTCCACCACCCGCACCCCGGCCAGCGGGCCGCTCGCCGCCCCTTCCTCCGCGACCGTCATGCCGTCCCCCAATCGTGTGACACCACCGCTGTAACACCGCCGATGCTAAGAACGCGTCCCGCATTCCACAAGCCCTCCCCTGGGTCTGTGGACAACCAAGCCCCGTGACCGGAAAGGGGGTTCGGCCGTGCGGGCGCGCGGCGGGCCGGGTGTGGCGCCGACCGGGCCTCTCGGATCAGGTCTTCTTCAGGTCGGGCCCCGCCATCGACAGCGGCTGTCCGGGTACCAGATGGTCCTCGTCGCCCTCCGGATCGGTCAGCCGGCCCAGCCGGCGCGGCACATCGGCGCCGACCAGCACGATCACCACCAGCGTCAGCCCGAAGGTGAGCACCGCCAGCGCCCGTCCGAGCGACATGCCCTCGGCCAGATGGGCGCCGAGCACCGGCGCCACGGCGCCGCCGAGCGCCCCGGTGTTGTAGACGAAGCCGAGCGAGGCCGCCCGGCTCCCGGTCGGGAAGTGGCCCGCGATGTACTTCGGCAGGATGCCCGAGATCCCCTGGCTCAGCGCGAGCAGGAAGAACAGCAGCACACCCAGCCCGACCAGCGAGTCCTGCACCGCGAACACCGGGAAGACGAAGGCCAGCGAGGCGAGCAGGGTCACGGCGTAGGCGCGCCGGGTGCCGAGCCAGTCGCCCACGAAGCCCGCCAGCCAGCAGCCGGCCATGGTCCCGAACCCGGCGTAGAACATCACATCGGTGACCTCGGAAGGGGAGTACTCGAGCTGCTCCTTCAGATAGGTGGGCAGCAGCGCCTGGATCGGCCAGCTGTAGAGGAACGCGCAGAAGACCGTGCACATCAGGGACACGTACAGCGGCCAGCGGCGCCGTCCGCCGAGCTGGGCCGCGAAGGCGAACAGGCACCCCGCCGCCAGGACCGACAGCGGCCAGCGCCAGCCCGCGCCCGCCGGGGTGAAGACCAGGAACAGCGCGACGCTCGCGGCCACGGTCAGCGCCGTGTTGACGCTCGCGCGGATACGTCCGGCGAACAGCGGCCGGAAGGGGTTCGGCCGCCTCCGCGCCGCCGCCACCTCCTCGTGCCAGTCCCCGGCCTCCGGGAGCGCGCGCCGCACCCACAGGGCGACCAGCACCGGCAGCACACCGATCCAGAACATCCAGCGCCAGCCCCAGTGGGGCACCACCCACTTGTAGAGCTCGGAGGCGATGATGGTGCCGCCCGAGTAGCCCGAGATGAGGAAGCCGGAGGCGCGGTTGCGCAGCCGCGCGGGCCAGCTCTCCAGGACGTAGGTGGCGCTTGCGCTGTACTCGCCAGCCATGCCCATGCCAATCATCAGGCGGGCCGTGAACAGGCTGGTGTAGTTCCAGGCGAACCCGCAGGCGAAGGTGCCCAGCGAGTAGAGCAGAATGCTGACGATCATGGCGGCCTTGCGCCCGTAGCGGTCGCCCAGCGCGCCCAGCACCGCGCCGCCGAGCCAGCGGGTGATGAAGGCGCCCGAGACCAGGCTCGCCGCCGACGCCGTGCTCAGGTCGAACTCGTCGGCTATCTCGGTCAGGACGAGCGTGATCAGCACAAAGTCGAAACCGTCGAGCAGATAGCCGATCCAGGCGGCGAACAGGGACTTCCACTGACCGGGTGAGACCTCGCGGTACCAGGGCACCCTGGCGGCTTCGGTCACGACAACAGCCCTCCCTCCTCCAGGAGTTGACGAACGGTCTTGACGGCGGCCTCGCCCAGCGGCACCTGGGGCGCGGCGGTGTCCGCGCAGTCGATCACGCCCAGCAGCCGCAGCGCGGCCTTGAAGCCGCCCAGGCCCGAGGAACTGCCGCCCATGAGGGCCGGATCCCCGGCGTCGGTGATGGCGAAGAGCGCGGCCAGCCGGTCCTGTTCGGCGGCCGCCTGCTCCCAGCGCCCCGCGCGCGCGTGCTCGTACAGCCGGACGAACCCGGCCGGGTCGACGTTGGCCAGCCCCGGGACGACGCCATGGACGCCCGCCAGCAGGGCGCCGTCCACCGCCAGTTCGGAGCCGGTGAGCACGGTGAAGGTGTCGGCGAGACCGCGCCGGCGAACCTCGACCAGCAGCCGCCGGAGCGCCCCGTCGTCCCCGCTGCTGTCCTTGACCCCGGCCAGCGTGGCGTCGGCGGCCAGCGGCAGCAGGATCGAGGTCGTCAGCTTGGAGTGGACGGAGACCGGGATGTCATACGCGAACAGCGGCCTGTCCACGCCGTCGCGCAGCCGCCGGAAGTGGTCGGCGATCTCCAGGGGGTGGGTGCGGGTGTAGAAGGGCGCGGTGGCCACGATGCCGTCCGCGCCCAGCTCCGCCGCCGTACGGGCGTGATCGAGCACCCGCGCGGTCGTCATGTCGATCGCCCCCGCGAGCACGGGAACCCGGCCGTCCGCGGCCTCGATGACCGCCGTAAGGGCCGTACGGCGGCTACGGTCGCTCAGATAGGCGGCCTCTCCGCTGGAGCCGAGCGCGAACAGCGCGCTCACCCCCGCGTCGATCAGCCGCTCGGCAAGCGCGGCGAGGGAACGCGTGTCGACCTCGCCCGTGGGCGTGAGCGGGGTGCACAGGGGCGGAACGACACCGGTAAGGGGAGCCGGAAGACTCATCGACACCCAGCCTTCTGGATAGCGGGACAATATGGACGTGGGACGTCCTATGTTCGGGGCCGAATCTGACGGAGCGCCATCGCCCTGTCAAGTACCTTCCCGCCGCAGCGCCTCGTCCGAATCCCGCCAGCGCGCCGCGACCCCACCGGCCAGGCTTGACCGCATGGACGAAACCTATGAAATGCGGGCCATCGCGCCCGAGGTGCTGAAGCAACTGCGGATCACCGATGACGCGGGCAACGCGCCGCGGCTGGTGGTGGAGGACGAGGAGGGCGGCAACCCGCTGCGCTGCTGCCTGGGCCGGAGCCGGCCGCACGAGACCATCGCGCTCGTCTCCTACGCCCCGCTGCGCCGCTGGGCGCGGGAGACGGGTGCCACGCCCGGCCCGTACAGCGAGGTCGGCCCGGTCTTCATCCACCCCGAGGAGTGCGACGGCTGGACCGGCCCCGGCATCGCGGACGGCATCCGGGGGCAGCGGCGGGTGCTGCGGGCGTACACGGCCGAGGGCAACATCCTCGGCGGGCGGCTGCTGAATGACCTGCTGAACGACGGCGAGCCGACGATCGAGGAGGGGCTGGCCGAGCTGTACGGGGACCCGCGGGTGGCGGCGGTGCATGTGCGGGCCGTCGAGTTCGGCTGCTTCCTGGCCGAGACGCGGCGGGTCTGAGGCATCCGGCACCCGGGGGCAGGCGACGCCGGGGGGTACAGGGGTTCGCCCGGCGCCGCGCTCGGAGTACGGCGTGCACAGCCGCCACGTTCGGACGTCGGGCTCACCACACCGCGTTCAGAGCGTGGCGGCTTTCAGAGCCCGGCGGCACAGCGCGTCCGCGCGCCGTGTCGTCTCGGGCTGCCGGAAGCCGCGGGCGAGGTGCAGGGTGTACGCGCAGGCGTCCGCGATGGTCACCCGATGGCCGACGGAGACGAAGAGCGGCTTCACCGCGTCGCGGGTGCGCAGCGCGCGGCCGACCTCCTCGTCCCCGTCGAGCAGGGGCGACCAGTCGCCACGGCGCGGCCCCGGGTCGGCGTGGCGGAAGCCGAAGGGGTTCTTGGCGACGCCGATGGTGGGCAGCCCGGTGAGCACCCCGAGATGGCTGGCCAGCCCGAACCGCCGGGGGTGGGCAAGGCCGTAGCCGTCGCACACCACCAGGTCGGGGCGGCGGCCGAGCCGACGGTCGAGGTCGCCGAGCGCGTCGAGGACGGCCGGGATCTCACGGAACGCCAACAGCCCGGGGACGTACGGGAAGGAGACGCGGCCCACCGCGGTCGCCTCCGCGACGACGTCGAGGCTACGGGCGTCCAGGGCGACGGCGGCGGCCGCGACCAGGTCGTGCTCGTCGTCGTACGCCACGTCCACCCCGACGACCGCGCCGGTGCCGGTGCCCGGCTCGGGCACCTCGCCCCCGACGACCACGGACGCCCGCGTCCGCTCCTGGACGGCGATGGCCTCGGCCTCGGTCGTGGGCCAGCCGCGGGGCAGTTCATATCGTGGATCGACAGCGCTGGTCATCGTGCGGTTCACGTTACTAGCCTGCCCGTCATGTTCGTACTGGAGATCACGTACACCGCCTCGGCGGACCGCGTCGAGGCCGCCCTCCCCGAGCACCTCGTCTGGGTGGACGATCACTTCGCGAACGGCGCCTTCCTCGCCTCCGGGCCCAAGAACCCCCGCGACGGCGGGGTCATCCTGGCGCTCGGCGACGACCGGGCGAAGATCGAGGAGATGCTGGCGAGCGACCCCTTCGTGGTCGCGGGCGTCGGCGAGTACACCATCACCGAGTTCCTTGCCACGCGTACGGCCCCGGCGCTGGCCGAACATCGCCAGCGGCGGCCGTAAGGCGCACGCGGCAACCGTAAGGCGCACGTGGAACCGTAAGGCGCACGCGTTGGCCGTAAGGCCCGCACGGCGGCCGTAAGGACGGCGCCGCCGGGCCGCGGGCTCCTACGGGGTCGGCTCCAGCCGTGCGATACGGCCCTTCTCACCCGCCGCCCAGCAGGCGAGGTCCGGGGTGCAGTCGACCGTGTCGTAGGAGCCCTGGTCGACCGGGTGCCAGGTGCGGCCCGCGTCGAGGGTGAGGTCGGTGCCCGTCGGGCCGACCGCGAGGGCCGCGCGGGAGCTGTACGGGAGCCAGGTGACACCCGAGCGGTACGCGGGCGGCGGCTGGGCGGACGGGGTCCAGTGGGCGCCGCCGTCCCCGGTGACGGCCGCCGCCCGGAGCGACGGCTCGTCGGGGCGGTAGTCGCCGCCGACGGCGATGCCCTTACGGGCGTCACGGAAGGCCAGTCCGAAGACCCCGCGCGCGGGGTCGCCCGCCGGGATCGGCGTATCGGTCACGGTCCAGGTGCGGCCGCGGTCGGTGGAGTGGAACACCCGGGCGGTGGCCGCGCCACCGGTGGCGAACCACGCATCGCGGCCCCCGGCGGCCACCAGACACTGCCCGCTCGCCGCGAACGCGGCCTCGCCCTGCTGCGCCGTAGGCATCCCGTCCGACGGCAGGACGCGCCAGGTGCGGCCGCCGTCGCCGGTGGACAGGATGCGGTACCGGCCGTCCACCGGGTCGCTGAGCGCGATGCCATGGTGGGCGTCGAAGAACGTCATGCAGTCGTAGAAGGCGCGTGGATCGGTGTTCCGGAAGCTTTCGCTCCAGGTGGCGCCGCCGTCGTCCGTACGGAAGACGCGTGACGCCTCGCCCTCGCCGATGGCCAGCACCACCGCGTGGCGCGCGTCGAACGCCTCCACGTCGCGGAACTCCAGCCCCTCCGCAGCGGGCGGCGAGACATTCGCCCAACTGCGTCCGGCGTCGCGCGTCCGCAGCACCGTGCCCTTTGTGCCCGCGACCCACGCCGTCGTGCGGCTGATCGCGGCCAGGCCGCGGAACCGGGCGTCGGTGCCGCTCTCCTTGAGCCGCCAGCCCAGCCCCAACTGGTCTTCTTGGCCTGCCGGTTGGGCGTCGGCGGGCACGGCCGCCACGGCGGCGAGCGCCGCCCCGCAGAGCCCGGCCGCCACCATACGTCTCATCATGCCCATGATCCCCATGCCCCTCATGGGGCTGGAAGCTAGCCCATGGGCGGGATCGGCGTCCATGGATGGGGGATGCGGCCGCCACGGGAGACGGCGGACGGCGCCGCGTCGAGGGGCGTGCGGCGGGGCGTGCGGCGGGGCGGGGCGCGCCTTCCCGCGGAGGCCGGGCCCTGGGGGGTGTCCGGCGGTTCTTTCCCCTCCCCGCCCCTTCCCGAAACTGGGGCTCTGCCCCAGCCCCCGGGGCCCCGGACGGAGCCCCGCCACGCGGCGGAGCCGCCTATCGATGCCGCGGGACAGGGCAGGGGGCAGCAACCCGCCGCAGGCGCCACGATCCGTCGGACACCACCTGGCCCGCGACCGGTGGTGACTTCCCTCCCGCCCCTTCCCGCAACATGCATTTGCGGCTCCGCCGCGTGACAGGGGCTCCGCCCCTGGACCCTGAGGTCTGGGGCGAAGCTCCCCCGCGCGGCGGAGCCGCATATCGGTGCTGCGGGAAGGGGCGGAGCCCCGGGCCCGGACCTGGGACGGAACCCCGGGGCGGGGTCTGGGACGGAACCCCGGGGCGGGGTCTGGGACGGAACCCCGGCCCAGCGTCTGGGGCAGAGCCCCGGCTCAAGGCCTGAGGCGGAGCCCCGGGCCCGGGACTGGGGCCGAGCCCCCGCCCGGATCTGGGACGGAACCCCAGTCCAGCGTCTTGGGCGGAACCCCTGCCCAGGGACTGGGGCAGAGCCCCGGCCCAGCGTCTTGGACGGAACCCCGGCCCAGCGTCTGAGGCGGAGCCCCGGGCCCGGGACTGGGGCCGAGCCCCCGCCCAGGGTCTCGGACAGAGCCCCGGCCCAGCGTCTCGGACAGAGCCCCGGGGCGGGGTCTGGGGCCGAGCCCCGGGCCCGGGACTGGGACGGAACCCCGGGCCCGGGACTGGGGCAGAGCCCCGGGGCGGATGCCCCAGGCCGGGGGCTGGGGCGGAGTCCCAGTTTGGGGAAGGGGCGGGGAGGGGAACAGCCCGCCGCAGGCGTCACGATCCGCTGGGTACCGGTCTAGTGGGAGACGCAGAGCCGGACCACGAGCGAGACGCAGTCCCGGGAGTCGCCGGAGCCGGAGTCGGAGCCGGGGTCGGTCGGCTTGGACGTGGGCCGCTGCGTGGGCTCGTCCGTCGGCTGCCCGCTCGGGGTGTCCTCCGGGTCCGACGTGCCGCCGTCCGTCGGCTTCTCGGTCGGTTCGTCGGTCGGCCGGTGCGACGGGCCGTTCGACGACGAGGACGAGGAGGGCGACGACGGCCGCGACGAGGGCGATTCGGAGGAACCGGACGTCGGCGCCTTGCGCGAGGGGGACACGGCGCTGGACGGCACATCCGTCGGGGAGTGCCCGGTGGGCACGCTCGCGGTGGACGGCCGGTCCCGGGACGCCTCCCCCGGAACGCCCGCCCGCGAGCCCTCCGAGTGCCGCGAGGCCCCGGGCGCGGTGGACGACCCGGAAGAAGCGGAAGAGCCGGAAGAATCAGCGGAGTCGGACGTATCCGATATGGACGGCTCCGACGTCGCCGCCGGCTGCTGCGCCGCCGCCGAGCCGCCGTCCGTCAGCGCCAGCCCCGTCATGACCGCCGCCCCCGCGACCAGCAGCACACCGCCCGCGGCCGCCGCGACCGCCACCGGCCCCGCCTGGCGCACCTGCCCGCGGACGAGATGGTGCATGGAACGGCGGGAGGAGACCAGCGGCCCGTTCGAGGGCGCCGCATGCGCACCGCCCCCGGTCGCCAGGGCACCCGCTCCGGCGGCCCCCACCGCACCGGCGGCGGCCAGCGGCGCCAGGTAGCGCGCCATGTCCCGGTCGTACAGCGCGAGCAGCGCAGGCCCGGTCAGCGCGGACAACCGGTCGTCGGCCGCGACCAGCTGCTCCATCCGGCCCCGGCAGTCCCGGCAGCCGTCGATGTGCACGGCGATCCGCTCGGCCTGGTGCGGGGAGTCCGTGCCCCGCACATGATCGGGCAGCCCCTCCCAGTGCCCACCGCACGCGGCGCTCGCCGGATAGCCGGGCTGGGCGCGCAGGAACTCCTGGCGCACGCTCTCCCGTACGCGCTCCACCAGGGCCGCCGCGTCATCCGGGCTCGCCCCGGCCCGCCACGCCACCTCCTCCGGCGGGAGCCCGTCCACCTCGGCGAGCCACAGCACCTTGACCCAGCGCTGCGGCAGCTCGTCGAGGACCTGGACGAGCGGTTCGAGGTACGACGCCTGCTGCGAAGGACCCCCGTTCCCCACCCCGCCCGACAGCGCCCTTACGGCGCTCGTCAGCTCGGCCGGGACGGCATCGGCACCGAGGGGATGCCCGGCGCGGATCCGACGCCACACGCTGTAGTGCGCCTCGGCCACCAGGTCTCCCGCAACCCAGGGGTTGCCGGTGAGAGTTCGGGCATATCCGCACAGACGCGCATATTCGGCTTCGTAGATTCGGCTGTAGGCGGCCGTGTCGAGCGCCGCGTGACCTTCGGTCATGGTGGAACAACCCCTGGGGTGGGTGCCTCGTCATGGCCGACGTTTCTGTAACAGCTCCGCACGGCGCCCGAGACCTTGCATGGATTGGCAAGCCTAAATGCCCTATGTCCCCTCGAAAAATCAGTCGTGACGCACGTCACGTCGAAAGTGGGTGCACTGGCCTGATCGCCCAAACGTCTTAACGGTCGTAAGGGCGACGCGCCCCGCACCTATCGCAAGGGAGCCGACGTGACCACTGTCATCGACCAAGCCGTCCAGGCACAGCTGATCGCGTCGACCCCCGAGTCGCGCGCGATTCCGGCGTGCCTGCGCTACGAGCGGGACGACCCGTTCGCCGTCCGCATCTCCTTCCCGCCCTCCGCGTCCCTGGACGGCTCCGCGGTGGAGTGGACGTTCGGGCGCGAGTTGCTCGCGGCCGGCCTGCGTGGCCCCGCGGGCAGCGGGGATGTGCAGATGTGGCCGAGCGGACCGCGGGGGACGGTCCTGGAGTTCCATGCCCCCGAGGGCATGGCCATGGTCCAGTTCGACACCGCCGACCTCCGCAGATTCCTCGGCCGGTCGTACGCGGTCGTCCCCGAGGGCAGCGAGGCCGGGGAGCTCGACCTGGACGAGGGGCTGGCATCGCTGCTGAGAGACGCCTGAGGTCCATACGGAAGCCCGAGCCGGGCCGGGCCGGTACGGAGGCTCGGGCCCGTACGGGCTCCTGGGCCGTACGGGCGTTTTGCCCCGTACGGGCGTCTGAGCCGTACGGGATATGAGCCCGCTCCTTCCGGTGAGGGGTCAGGTGGCGGTCACGGCCGTGGTCGACGCCAGCATGGTCGTGACGACCGCGGCGGCGAGCGCCGTCCGCACCTGCGCGATGACCTTCTCGAGCACCGGGCCCATGCCCCCGCAGCGCTCCCCCAGCTCCAGGATCCGGCGCTTGCGGACCTTGGCGTCCGTGGCCGTCACCACGGACCTCAGCTCACCCGCCGCCGCCAGGGTGACCAACGCCGCGTCCCGTTCGGACACTTCGGCCGCCGGCTGCTCACCGTGCAGCACGCGCACCGCGTCGTCCCGCATCCCGGTCACCTGGTCGGGCCGTTCCAGCAGGTACTCCTTGGCGGGGAACAGCCCCAGCATCCGTTTCCCCTTCGCCCGGACATATCCGGCCGTCACCATCTGGTCGCGGACCGCGTGCTCGGTCAGGCGCGGCTGATGGCCCACCCAGATCTGCCAGCTGCGCGGCCGGGATTCGCCGATCAGCTCCAGCAGCCCGTCGAGCGCTTGGTCGCCGGTGGCGGCGTCGGGTACGGGGCAGGGGCTGCCGTCGGCGTCGGTGAGCATGCCCCGCTGAACGAGTTCGGTGAGGGCGGCGGCGCGGACGAGGAGGGCGGTGTGAGCACCGGCGGGTTGGCCGGTCTCGGGGTCGTAGGAGAGCAGGTAGAGCGAGGCGGCTAGGGAGAGCGATCCGTTCGGCACGGGAAACCTCCGACGGTCGGGCGTCCGGTGGGGCGGCGTACTTCGACCATATCGGCCGCGCGCCCTCATGATCGACCCTCCGCCACGGGGTCTCCGCGGCTCCTGGGAACACGTCACCTGGCCGAGGCCGGGTTGCCCGGAACACGTCACCTCCCCGGGGCTTGGCATCCCCCGGGGGACATGGCCTCTCCCCGGGCACCGTGGCCCCCGGGGCGGCGGCCCCGGAACACGCGGAGGTGGCGACACGCGGAAGTGGCGACATGCGGAGGTGGCGGCGACGCGTACCCCCGTGTGTACGCGTGGCCGCCACCGGTCCCCGCCCCCGTCGGCCCCCTCGGGCCGCATCCCCCGTCCCCGTCGGCCCGCTCGGGGCCTCTCCCCCGTCCACCCGTCCCCCGTCGGGCCCGAGCCAGTCACCCCCGTGGACTCACTCGGGCCCGCGTCCCCCGTCGGGGCACGTCCCCCGTCCCCCGTATGACCCCCGTCAGGCCCCGCTCACGAGTGGTACAGCTTGACCACGGCAGTCGTGGCGGTGCGCTTGAAGTCGGCCAGCGGCGCCTGGTCGTAGCCGCCCATCTCGCCCCACGTCACGACGGTGACGGTCCGGCCGTCGCGGCCCACGCCGAAGAGGTGGATGCCGGGCTCCGAGTCCGGATACGAGGTGTGGACGCCGTAGACATGGGCGCCGTCCTCGGCCGTCAGGGCGCCGTAGTCCCGCCATGAGGCGGTGCCCTCCGGGTACTGGCGCTCCCAGTCGGCGGCGCAGTTCCGGATCTTCTTCTCGGCCGCGGCGGCGAGCTTGCGGGCCGCGTCCACCGTGCCGGTCCTGACCACGATCTGGGTGGCGCCGGTGTCGTACTCGGTCCAGAAGGTGCGGTGGGTCGCCCCGGCCGACGGGAAGGTCTTCTCCACGCAGAACGGAGGGGTCTCGGGCAGGCCCTTGGTGACATCACTCGCGTACCAGTCGGAGCTCGGATGCGGCGGGAGCTCCCTCGGTACGAGGTGGCCGGGGGTGCGCAGGGGCACGGCCGCCTGCACCTCCCCCCGGGCCTGGGCCTGGGCCTGGGCCGACGGTGCATGGGCCAGGGCCGGCCCGGTCCCGGCCACGGCCACGACGGCCGCTGCCACGACGCCGAGCGCGGCGCCGCGGAATGAGTGCGTGGGCTTGCGCATGAGGTGTTTCCCCGTCTCTTCCCGATCTCAGGACTTCAGCATGTCGCCGTCGCACCGGGAGGTCGCGGCGGCAGGACAAGCGTGTGCGCCACCTGGCCGTGGCGGCTACGACCGGCGGGGCATTCGGGACGCTGGAACGCCTGCACGTACGCTGACTTGGGGGTATGACAACACCCTGGAACGCGCTCGTGGGACGCCCACGGGACGATGCGCGGCGCCGGGGACGATATTGGGGGGTGGAGGGCGTGGGGAACGCCAAAGAGGTAGAGGACTTCGCCGAGAGACTGCGGGCGCTGAAGGAGCGCTCGGGCCGCAGTTACGGCTCGCTGGCCACACGACTGCACGTCAGCACGTCCACGCTGCACCGCTACTGCAACGGCGACGCGGTCCCGGCGGACTACGCCCCCGTCGAGCGCTTCGCGCGGCTGTGCGGCGCCACCCCGGAGGAGCTGGTCGCGCTCCACCGCCGCTGGATCCTCGCGGACGCCGCGAAGCGCCGCGCGCGGGAGAGTGCGGTGTCGGCTCCGCGCGGGGGCGGGGACGCGGCCGGCGGCCCGGCCGCGGATGGCAGCGCGCGGGGGAAGGACGTCCGGTCCGGCGGCGGTGAGGCTCGGCAGTCGGCCGACGTACGAGGCGCCGACGCCGCCTCGGACGCGGCCGGGACCACCGTGACGCCCGCCGCGCCTCCGGCCGCCGACCGTCATCAGGGGCACGTCGCGACGCCCGGCCCGGGCCCGGTGACCGGCCCTCACCCGGATGCGGCCACGGTCACTGGCCCGGCCGGAGACAGCAGCGGCGGGCCGGAGGCCGGGGCGCGCCCGCGCGACGCTCAGCCGGGCGCCGCAGCCGATGAGCGACACGACGCCGCCGCCCCGGCCGACGCGTCGAGGGCCACTCCGATGTCCGACGCCCACCCGGCCGCGCGCCGCGCGTCCGCCGCGGCCGACCCCGCGCCGGGCCGCCCCGGAGACGACAACGGCCCGGACCGGTCGGCACAGGCCCACGGCACCGCGCACCGCGGCGCGACCGCACACCCGAACGGCGACCCGCACCAGCACGCCGACGCCACCGACCGCGCCGACGGCACCGCCCGAGCCGACGGCACCTTGGCCGACTGCACCCGCACCCAACCACCCGGCGCGCCCACAGCCGAGGCCGAACCCCCGGCCACCGGGCAGGTCCAACCACCCCGCCCGTGGCCCCCGGACACCGACCAGGCCGACGGCACCCGGACCAACGACCCACGGCCCCAACCGCCCGGCGCGCCCACAGCCGAGACCGGGCCCGCACCCACGGCCGCCGACGAGACCGGACCCACGCCCACAGGCGAGACCGGCCCCACTCCCGCCAAGCGAGCCCGTTTGCGGGCCGTGGCGGCGGGCAGCACCGACGCCGCCACCACCTCACGCGTGCGTCGGCCATGGGCGCTGCTCGCCGGGGCCGCCGCCGTTGTCGTGCTCGCCGTCACCGCGGTCGAGGTGCGGCCGCCCGGGGAGGACGGCCGTAAGGACACCGCGGCCGTGCCTCCCTCCGCCGCGCCCACCTCCACCCCACCCGCCGGGCCGACCGCCCGGGGCCATCTGGACCGTCAGAAGACGGACGGCGACAAGGAGTCCGGCTCGCCGCACCGCGGCGATGAGGGGAAGGGCGAACACGGCAAGGAGCGGAGGGCCAAGGGGGGCGCCTCCGGCTCCCCCGCGCCCGGCGCGTCCAAGGGGACGGACCACGGCGGGTCCACCCAACTCCCGCTCACCCTCGCCACCCGCTCCCACGTCTGGGAGAACGGCTGCGGCCACCGCTATCTCATCGACCGGCCCCCCACCCAGGTCGCCCCGCCGCCCACCGAGCAGGACGCCCCGACGTGGGCCGCCGCCCATGACGCGGTGCACGGCGGGACCACCAATGTGGAGGTCACGGTGCAGGGCCGGGCCTCGTCGGCCGTCGTCCTTCAGGCCCTGCACGTACGGGTGGTGGGCCGCCGCACCCCGCTCGCGTGGTCGTCGTTCGCCATGGACAACGGCTGCGGAGGCTCCCTCACCCCGCGCGCCTTCTCGGTGAATCTGGACGCCGCCCGTCCGCTGGCCCGGCCCACGGACGGCAATGACGCGGGCAAGCCGATCCCCGCCGTCCACTTCCCCTACCGCGTCTCGGCCTCCGACCCCGAGGTGTTATTGGTCAACGCCCGGACGGCGGGCTGCGACTGTAGCTGGTACCTGGAGCTGGACTGGTCGAGCGGCGGCCGCTCGGGGACGGTGCGGATCGACGACCACGGCTCGCCGTTCCGCACCAGCAGCGTCAAGGGGCGCCCCGCCTACGCCTACGACTACGCCGACGGCGCCTGGCACAAGAGCGACTGACCCCCGGGGGTCCCGAAGCCCCGCCCCGGGGCCCCGGGCCCCGACCACACCGCCACCTCACTCCACCGCCGTCGTAAGCCGCAGCGCCGCGTCCCGCACATCCGCGTGCGGATGGCCGCGCAGCGTGCGCAGCCGCTCCCGCCAGGGCTCCGCCCAGTCCGTACGGGCCCCGCCCACCTCCGTAAGGGTCGCGGCGAACAGCCCGGAGGCGTGGCCGCCGTCCTCGTCGAGCTCCCGCGCGGCGCGCAGCAGGGCCGCGTCGGAGCCCGGCCGGGTGGCGGTGTTCAGCCGTCGGCGCAGGGCGTCGGCGGTACGGACGGCGAGCGCGGGGCGGGTGGTGTGCAGCCGGGCGAGGCGGGCGAGGGCGGCGGCCAGCGGGCCGGGGCGGGAGTCCAGGTCGATGGCGTTCACCAGCACATGGGCGGCCTCCTGGACGAACGTCTCGTACCCGGCGAGGAGTTCACCGGCGGCCCGCGCGGTGCGCCGGGTCACCCGGGGCCGCATCCGGGCCAGGGTGGCGAGCCGGTCGGCCAGGTGCCGGATGCGGCGGTGCGCGGGGCGGTCCCGGTCCGGTTCGGCGTCGGGGCCGCCGGGCCGGGCGTCGGCGATGGCGAGCGCGGCGAGCGCCCAGGCCAGCGGGTTGTCACCGGGCGAACCGTCGGGCGCCGCGGCCATCAGGTCCAGCAGGGCGTCGGCGGCGGGCCGCCAGCTCGCCCGGTTGCCCAGGTCGGTGACGGCCTCCACCAGCACGGCCGCCGCGTCCGGCGCCCACGGCGACCAGCGGGCCAGCGCCCCGTACCCGGCCGCCGCCACCTCGGGGTCGTCGGTGTCGCAGACGGCGCGTATGAGCTGGGCGTAGCGGCCGCGGTGGGCCTCGGGGAGGTCCAGCGGGCGGGTGCGCAGCACGGCGTGGCGCAGCTCGCGCCGGCCGCTCGCGGCGGCGGTCAGCAGCTCCCAGGCGCGTTGGGTGTCGAGCAGCCCGGTGCCGAAGGCGACACAGGCGGCCTGCACATCGGGGTGCTGGCCGGGCAGTTCGAAGGCGTCGGCGAGCAGCGCGGCGGCGTCGGCCACCGGGAGCAGGGTGGCGGCGAGCCGGACGGCCTCCTTACGGCTGGTGACCTTCGCCGGGACGGGCGGTACGGCGGTGGCGACCCCGTCCGGTGCGAGCACCCCGCGCACCAGCCGCCCCAGCCGTGACGGCTCGACGTACCGGGACGCCCGCGTGGCCGCGTACATCGCCACCCGGGCCCGGTCGCCGCCCGCGTGGGCGAACAGGACGGGCAGGGCCTCGCCGGGGCGGTCGGTGCGGGCGAGGGCGGCGAGCGCGGTCTCGGCCAGGACCACATCGTCGGTGTCCGTCCAGGTCCGGACGGTGGCCGCGCCGTGGCCGGGGATCGGCGCTGCGCCAGCGACGGCGGCCGCCCGCTGCCCCGGCCGCAGGGAGGTGTCGGCGGCGGCCCGGTCCAGGACGCGGGCGGCGGCGGCCTGCTGACGGGGCAGCCAGCGGCCGGTGTCCCGCCCGGTGGGCGGGGTCCAGTGGGTGCCGGGGGTCAGAAAGCGCCCGTACGGCGGGGTGTCGCCGAGGACGAGGTCGAGCAGATCGGTGCGACGGCGGGTCAGTACGGCCAGCACGGGCGGCAGCACGGCCGCCGAGGGCTCGTGCGCGAGCAGCTCGGCCACGCGGGCGTCCCGCTCGGCCGGTGGTTCCAGCCACAGCCCGATGGCGGTGCGGGCCGTCGCGTCGCTGCCGAACGAGATGGCCTGCCACAGGAGTTCCTGGAGCTCGGGGAGGGCGTGGGCGCGTCGTCCGAGGGCGCGGGCGAGGGCGAAGGTCAGCTCGTGATCGACCCGTTCGGCGCCCGCTTCCAGCCAGGGCCGCAACGCCTCGAACACCGCTTGCTCCTGGCCTCGCCGCAGCTGGTGGTCGAGGCGGCCCAGGTCGGCGGCGCCGACGCTGCCCGCGAGCCGGGTGAGGGTGCGCAGCGCCCAGCCCAGCAGCTGCCGCCGCCCGGTGACGGCGTGTTCGCGCAGCAGCGCCACGGCCAGGTGGCGCAGCGCCTGGCGGGTGGCGGAGGACGAGTCGCGGGCGGAGATCGCGTCGGCGGCGATCCGGTCCAGCTGCTCGGCGGCGTCGTCGGTGAACAGCGCGGGGTGGGTGCGGGCGAGTGCGCCGAGCGCCGCGGAGCGCACCGGGTCCTGCTCGTTGCGCAGCCGCTCCAGCCGCCGCAGCAGCTCGGTGAGGGCGTCCGGGTCGCCGGAGCGTGCGACGCACCGGATCAGCAGCGGATGGGCCAGGGCGCGGTCCTCGGCCGAGGAGCGGCGCACGGCGCCCTCCAACTCCTGGCGCGCCTCCTCGACCGGCAGATGGGCCACCGACTCCAGCACGGTGGTCCAGGGCGCGCCACGCTCGCGCGCCTGGACGGCCATCCGGCGGGCCTCGGCCTGGCGGCGGGGGCGCGGCAGGACTTCGAGCACGGCGGGCTCGACCACGGAGTGGTCCACCACGGCAGGCTCGACCACGGCGTGGTCGGAGTCGCGTCCATGGGTTGCCTGGCCGACGGCGGCCTGGCTGTGGCCGGTGGCCCGGCCGTCGATGGCCCGGCCGTAGGCAGCCCGGTCGTCGGTGGGCTGGCCGAAGGTGGCCCGGCCGTGGACGGCCGGGTCGTGGGCGGCCCGGTCGTCGGTGGCCCGGTCATAGGTGGCCCGGCCGTCGATGGCCTGGCCGTAGAGGGCCCGGCCGTCGATGGCCCCCTCGCCGGTGACCCGGTCTGCACCCTGACCGTAGGTGGCCTGGTCATAGGCAGTCCGGCCGGTGGCCCAGTCGGTGGCCCAGTCCGTGGCCCGGTCCATGGCCCGGTCGTAGAACGCGGAGCGGCGGGCGGGCGGCAGGGCGGCCAGCAGCCGGGCGAGGGCTTCGGGGTCCGCGTCGTGCCGCAGTGCCCGGCCGAGCTCGGCGAGCTCCGGCGGGTCGGCGCGGACGATCCGGCGCAGCACGGCCCGGTCCAGCCGCCGCCGGGTGCCGCTGTGCTCCGGCGCGAGCAGCAGCCGCAGCGTACCGCTCGGATCGGCAGCCACCAGCGCGGACAGCCGGGCCCGTACGGGGGGCGGCAGCGGGCCCTGGCCGTAGTCCTCCAGCAGTTCCAGCACCCGCTCCGGCTCGACGGGCGCGGCGAGCGCGACACAGGGCGCGTAGCGGGTCCACCAGTCGGCGCGCAGCGGCGCGGGCAGCGCGGCGAGCTGACGTGCCGCCTCGTCCAGGACGGCCACCGGGTGCCGGGAGACGAGCGGCCGCCAGCCACGGACGGCGTGGAACAGCCCGGGCAGCAGCCGCGCCACGGTCTCGGCGTCGCATCCGGGGAGCAGCCGGGCGGCCTCGCCGTCGCCCCAGCGCTCCCGGAACGGCTCGATCAGCCGGTCCGCGAGCGCGGTGCGCCGCCCGGCCACGACGGTGCGGGCCAGTTCGCGCCGTACGGTGGCGGGCGCGTCCTCGAAGGCCGCCTCCAGCGCGGCGTCCGGGACCGCGCCCGGGCCGCCGCGGCGGGCGGTGTCGAGGGCGCGGTGCCGCACCACGGGGTCCGGGTCGGCGAGCCGCGCCGCGAGATGGCCGGTGCGTCCGCCGGCCGCCGCGGCCACGGCCGCCAGCCGCCGCTCGTACGTCCCCCGCCGCTCCAACTCCTCGATCAGCGCCCCCAGCCGCCCCTCGGCACTCGCCGCCCGCGCCCGCCCGGCCAGCTCCCGCATCCGGCGCGGAAAGGGCAGCGGATCGAGGGCGGCGAGCAACTCGTCGGCGAGGGCGCGCCGGGAATCGGGGACGCCGAGGGCGCGGGAGCCGCCGTCAGCTCCGGGGACGCCGAGGGCTTCGGAACCGCCCTCGACTCCGGGAGCGCCGTGGGCTTGGGAGCCGCCATCGGCACCGGTGGCGCCGTGGGCTTGGGGAGCGCGGGGAGGCTCGGGGCCGCGGGGGGCTTCGGACGCGTTGACCATGCCAGGGATTGTGCCGCCCACACGTCCGGTCACACGTACCGCCGGCAGACGGTTTCCCGGAACACCCGTAGCCCGGCCGATCTCGCCGATCTTGCCGGGGCCGCCGGGGCCGCCGGGGCCGACAGGGCCCTCGGGCCCCGCCCACACCCCACCGCTCCCGCGCCCGCGGCCTCCGCCTCCGCCCCCGCGCCCTCGCCACGCCACCGTGCGAGGCGGACCGGCGCCGCTTACGCTCGGTGTGTGGGCCGGACGGGTGCGTCGATGGATCCACTCGGGACCGGCCCTGTCGTCCGAGCCCGGAGGAACCCATGCCGGAGCTGTTCATCGGCGGCCACTGGACGACCGCCCTCGACGGACACAGCCGCGAGATCCACTGCCCGGCGGACGGCTCGCTGGTCGCCGTGGTCGACGAGGCGGGGCCGAAGGACGCCGCCGCGGCGGTGGCGGCCGCCCGGGACGCGTTCGACCGCGGATCGTGGCCCGGCACCCCGGCCGGCGACCGGGGCGGGCTGCTGCTGCGGGTGGCCGAACTGCTGGAGCGCGAGAAGCCGACGCTCGCCCGCGCCGAGTCCCTGGACACCGGGAAGCGGCTGGTCGAGAGCGAGTACGACCTCGACGACATCGCGAACTGCTTCCGCTACTTCGGCACCCTCGCCTCCTCCGGGAGCGGTGGCCGCGTGGTGGAGGTGGGCAGCCCGGAGATCGACAGCAGGGTGGTGCGCGAACCGGTCGGGGTGTGTGTGCTGATCACGCCGTGGAACTACCCGCTGCTCCAGACGGCCTGGAAGGTGGCGCCCGCGCTGGCGGCCGGGAACACCTTCGTCCTCAAGCCCAGCGAGCTCACCCCGCACACCGCGATCCATCTGATGCGGCTGCTGACCGAGGCCGGGCTGCCGGGCGGCGCCGCCAATCTGATCCTCGGCTCGGGGGCCACCGCGGGCGCGCCGCTGGTCACGGACGAACGCGTGGACATGGTGTCCTTCACCGGCGGGGTGGTCACCGGACGCTGGATCATGTCGGCCGCCGCGCCCACGGCGAAGAAGCTGGCCCTGGAGCTGGGCGGCAAGAACCCCAACATCGTCTTCACCGACTGCGACTTCGACACCGCGGTGGACTACGCGCTCACGGCGGTGTTCCTGCACTCCGGGCAGGTGTGCTCGGCCGGTGCCCGGCTGCTGGTGCAGGAGCAGCTGCATGACGCGTTCGTCGACGAGATCGTCCATCGGGCCCGGAGCATCCGGCTGGGCGGGCCGTTCGACGAAAACGCCCGCACCGGGCCGCTGATCTCCGCCCAGCACCGCCAGAAGATCGCCGACTATGTGGCGGCGGGGATCGACGAGGGCGCGGTGCTGCGCTGCGGCGGGACCCCGCCCGACGACCCGGACCTGGCGAAGGGCTTCTACTACCTGCCGACCGTGCTGGACGACTGCACCCCGGACATGTCGGTGGTGCAGGACGAGTCCTTCGGCCCGGTGCTCACCGTGGAGCGGTTCCGGGACGAGGACGAGGCGGTGGCGCTCGCCAACGACACGGTGTACGGCCTGGCGGGCGGGGTGTGGACGCAGGACACCGAGAAGGCGCACCGGGTGGCGTCCCGGCTGCGGGCCGGGACCGTATGGATCAACGACTTCCATCCGTATGTCCCGCAGGCCGAGTGGGGCGGGATGAAGCAGTCCGGTGTCGGCCGGGAGCTGGGCCCGTCGGGGCTGCACGAGTACCAGGAGCTCAAGCACATCTGGCGCAACACCGCGCCCCGTCCCCAGCGGTGGTTCGAGTGACGGCGACCGAGCCGGACGGACCGCCGCCTGAGCCACGGCCGGACGGTTCGCTCGACGACGACTCGCCCTCCGAGCCCCCGTGAGGAAAGGCCCGTGGACCAGTTCGACTACGTGGTGGTCGGCGGCGGTACGGCCGGATCGGTGGTCGCCTCCCGGCTGTCCGAGGACCCCTCGGTGAGCGTCTGCCTGCTGGAGGCGGGCCCGTCCGACGTCGGGGACGACAACGTACTGCGGCTGAACCGGTGGGTGGGGCTGCTGGGCTCCGGCTACGACTGGGACTACCCGGTCGAACCGCAGCAGAAGGGCAACAGCTTTCTGCGCCACGCCCGCGCCAAGGTGCTCGGCGGCTGCTCCTCGCACAACTCCTGCATCGCCTTCTGGGCCCCCGCCGAGGACCTCGACGAATGGGCCGCCCTGGGCCTGGACGGCTGGTCGGCCGCCGACTGCTTCCCGCTCTTCCGGCGCCTGGAGGACAACGACGCGCCCGGCGATCACCACGGCCGCGGCGGCCCGGTCCGGATCCGCACCGTGCCGCCCGAGGACCCGTGCGGCAGGGCGGTGCTGGCGGCCTGTGAGGAGGTGGGCATCCCGCTCACGCCGTTCAACACCGGCACGACGGTGGTGCGCGGAGCCCACTGGTTCCAGATCAACGCCCGCGAGGACGGCACCCGCTGCTCCGCCTCGGTGGCCTATCTCCACCCCGTCATGGACTCCCGGCCCAATCTGGAGGTGCGCACCGGACTCCAGGCCAGAGCGCTGGTCCTGGACGAGGACCGGCGCTGTACCGGGGTCGGCTACCTCTCCCCCGATCTGATCCACACCCTGACGGTGCACGCCCGGCGCGAGGTGATCGTCTCCTGCGGCGCCATCGACACCCCGAAGCTGCTGATGCTCTCCGGGATCGGCCCGGCCGCACATCTGCGGGAGACGGGGGTGGAGGTGGCCGTGGACTCCCCCGGGGTCGGTGGCAACCTCCAGGACCACCCCGAGGGCGTCATCATGTGGAACGCCGAGCAGCCCATGATCAAAAGCTCCACCCAGTGGTGGGAGATCGGCATCTTCACCGACACCGAACCCGACCTGGACCGCCCGGACCTGATGTTCCACTACGGTTCGACGCCCTTCGACCTGAACACCTACCGCCGTGGCTACCCCACCTCGGAGAACGCCTTCTGCCTCACCCCGAACGTCACCCGGGCCCGCTCCCGCGGCACCGTGCGGCTGGCCACCCGCGACTTCCGCGACAAGGCGCGCGTCGATCCCCGCTACTTCACCGACTCCTACGACATGGACATCATGACCCGCGGTCTGCTGCTGGCACGCAAGATCGCCGCCCGGCCCGCGCTCGCCATGTGGGCGGGCGCCGAACTCGCCCCCGGCCCCGATGTGAACAGCACCGACGAGCTGGCCGACTACGTCCGCCAGACCCACAACACCGTCTACCACCCGGCGTGCACGGTGCGGATGGGCGCGCCCGACGACCCGGACGCCCCGCTGGATCCGGAACTGAGGGTCAAGGGGGTGACGGGGCTGCGGGTGGCGGACGGCTCGGCGATGCCGTATCTCATCGCCGTCAATCCGTGCATCACGACGATGATGATCGGCGAGAAGTGCGCGGACATGATCAAGCGGCGGCCTTCCGGCCCATGACATGAGGGTTAGGCCACCGGGTTCTCCAGCAGGGTGACCCGGTTTCCGTCGGGGTCCTCCAGGGCCGCGATCCGGGTGCGCACACCGCCGGTCAGCACCGGTCCCGCGGCCAGGCCACGCTCGGCGAGCCCGGCCAGGGCACTGTCCAGCTCGGGCACCTCCAGATTGAGCAGCGTCGAGCCGGCGTGCTCCGGATCTTCGAAGACCTGAAGCCAACCACCCGCGGTGAGGTGCCAGTCGGCCAGCGACGGCATCGGCCGGGTGTCCGCCGGGCGGCCCAGCAACCGTTCGTACCAAGCCACCGCGATGTCGATGTCCCGTACTGGAGCGACCATCAGTACCCGCGCGACCTGCATGCGGATCACCTGCTTCCGGAGTGCGATTTCCGTGCTTCTCCTTATGCAGACCGCCGACGAACCCGGAAGTCATCGCAACGAACTCGCGCACAAGCTCCGGCGGTGGCGCGGGAGCTCAGCCGTGCTACGGGAACCTCGCCGGCTACGGAAACCTCCCCGGCTACGGGCGCCACTGCGGGCCCGTGCCGCTCCCCCTCGGCACGACCGCCTCGATCTTCGCCCGGATCTCCCGCATCACCGCGACGATCCGCTCCTCCCGCCCCTCCGTCAGCCGGGCCGTCGGCACCGAGCAGCTGATCGCGTCCACCGCCGGTACGTCGTACCGCAGGGCGAACCCGAAGCCCACGATGCCCAGGACCCCCTCCTCCCGGTCGATGGCGTGGCCGCGCTCCCGCACCCGCTTCAGATCGGCCAGGAGCGAGGCGCGGGTGCGGTGGGTGTTGGGCGTCGCCTGCGCCAACTCCTCGCCCGTCAACGGGAGTTCACGGTCGACCCGCTCGGCGAGCAGCGCCTTCCCCAGGGCCCCCACATGGGCCGGGAGCCGCCGCCCGACACGGCTGAAGGGGCGCAGGTACTCATGCGACTCCCGGGTGGCGAGGTAGACGACATCGCCGCCGTCCAGCCGGGCGAAGTGGATGGTCTCGCCCAGCGCGTCGGACGCCTCGTCCAGATACGGCCGCGCCGCCCGCACCCGTGGATCGCTGTCCAGATAGCTGGTGCCGGTGAGCAGCGCGCGGATGCCGATGCCGTACAGCGAGCCGGTGACATCGGTGCGCACCCAGCCGCGGTCGATCAGGGTCTTGAGGAGGGCGTACATACTGCTGCGCGGAACGCCGAGCTCCTCGGCGAGCTCGCGCAGCCGGGCCGGCTGGTCGCCGCGCGCGGCGAGCAGCTCCAGCAGTTCCACGGTGCGGCCCGCGGACTTCACTTCGCGCACCCCACCGGTTTCCGCCATGACTCACATCGTAACTGTCGCCGCACACCTTGACGTTGAACCGATTCATGGCTTCCATCGTGGGGCCACGACGCGCCTGGGAGCGCTCCCAGACCCTTCCCGGACCCTTCCCGGACCCTTCCCGGACCCTTCCCGGACCCCACCCGGGCATCCGATCCCTCCCCCGAGAGGACCCCCATGCGATCGATCCCGCACTCCTTACGCAGACTCTTCGCTCTTGTCATGACCGCGTCGCTCTGCGCGCTGGGGCTGAGCCTCGGCGTCACCTCCACCGCGCGGGCGGCGGCCCTGGGGAACGGCTCGGTGACCGACCCCAACATCGTCTACACCGGCCGCTGGGACCTCGGCTCCGCCGGTGCAGCCGTCACCAACTGGACCGGCGGCTACCTCCAGACGGCGTTCACCGGCACCACCGTGAAGGTCAAGGCCCGCGAGGCGGTGAACTTCTACGCGAGCGTCGACGGCGGCCCCGATGTCTTCTACGCGGGCGTCAAGGGCACCGTCACCCTCACCCCCCAGCCGCTCCCCCAGGGCACCCACACCCTCCGCGTCTCCTACCGCTCCGGCGACACCGTCTTCCAGGGCCTGGTCCTGGACGCGGGCGCGGGCACGGTCGCCCCGCGCGTCCCGTCCGGGCTCATCGAGTTCGTGGGCGACTCCATCACCGCGGGCGCCCTCACCGACCGGCTCGCGCTGGACTCGTACGGCTGGAAGACCGGCGAGCGGCTGGGCATGCTCCACACCCAGATCGCCCGCTCGGGCTACTGCCTGGTCGGCAAGGACGGCTGTACGGGGCTGGCCACGCAGTTCTTCAAGACAGCCTCCACCGGCGACCAGAACTGGGACTTCTCCCGCTACCAGGCGAACGCCGTCGTCATCAACCTCGGTACGAACGACATCGGGCACGGCGTCACCGGGCCTGAGTTCCAGTCCGCGTACACCGGCCTCCTCCGCGACATCCGCGCCAAATACCCGAACGCCGCGCTCTTCGCCGTCCAGACCCTCAAGAAGCGCTATGTGACGGAGACCAAGGCGGCGGTGAGCGCGCGCAACGCGGCGGGCGACGCCAAGGTGACGTACGTCGACACCAGCGGCTGGCTGACCGACGGCACGGACTACGAGGACGGCAACGGCCACCCCAACGAGGCGGGCCACACCAAGTTCGCCGACCGCCTGGCGCCGATCATCGCCGCGAAACTCGGCACCGCGCCCCTGAAGGCCGCGCCCGGCCAGCCGGGCGACCCCAACATCCGGTTCACCGGCCGCTGGGACACCAAGAGCTCGGCCACCGCCTACACCCCCTACTGGGCGGGCGCGTACTTCCGCACCGGCTTCACCGGCCGCACCGTCAAGCTCAAGCAGCGCAACGCGATCGACCTGTGGGCCAGCATCGACGGCGGCCCCGCCACCTTCTACGACGAGGCCAAGGGCACGGTGAACCTCACCCCGGCCCCGCTCGCCGCAGGAAACCACACCCTCCAGGTCAACTACCAGGTGGTCGCGGGCTCCTACCACGGTGACGCGGTCTTCCAGGGCCTGGCGCTCGACAGCGGCGCCACCACCTTCGCGCCGCCCGCCCCCAAGAACCTCATCGAATTCGTCGGCGACTCGATCACGGTCGGCACCACCACCTCGCAGAACGCCCGCACCGCCTACGGATGGCTCATCGGCGAACGGCTCGGCGCCGACCACACCCAGATCGCCCAGGGCGGCGCGGCCCTGGTCGACACGGCGGACGACCGGATGAGCCTGGAGCAGCAGTTCACCAAGCTGAACCCGAACGCCGCCACGCCCGACTGGGACTTCTCCCGCTACCAGGCGAGCGCGGTGGTCATCAACCTCGGCACCAACGATGTGGGCCGCGGGGTGACCCCGGCGCAGTTCCAGGCGTCCTACGCGAGTCTGCTGCGCAAGGTCCGCACCGCCTACCCGAACGCCTGGATCTTCGCGCTGCGCACCTTCAGCGGCCGGTTCGGCACGGAGACCAAGGCCGCCGTGACCGCCTCCGGCGACGCCAGGGCCTCCTACGTCGACACCACCGGGTGGCTCGCCGCCGACGACCTCTCGGACTCCGTCCACCCCAATGACAAGGGCCACCGCACCATCACCGACCGCCTGGCCCCGGTCATCTCTGCCAAGCTCCAGGCATGACCACGCCTCATTCCGTCGACCATGACCTCGTCCAGGCCGCGACCCGGGTGGCGGCCGCCCGCAGCCGGGGTGACAACCACACCGTGGCGGCGGCGGCCCGCGACCGGGACGGGCGGATCGTCACCGCGATGAACGCCTACCACTTCACCGGCGGCCCCTGCGCCGAACTCGTCGTCATCGGCGCGGCGGCCGCCCAGGGCGCGTACGACCTGGTGACCATGGTCGCCGTGGGCGACCGCGGCCGCGGGGTGATCCCTCCCTGCGGCCGGTGCCGCCAGACGATGCTCGACTACTTCCCGGACATCCGCGTCATCGTCGGGTCGGGTGAGCGGCTGCGCGCCGTGCCCGTCGCCGATCTGCTCCCCGAGAGCTACCGCTGGGCCGACCACCAGGAGGAGAACGACGGCGGCCCTACGCCCTGACCGCCTCCCGGGCCTACCGCAGGTGAGCCGCCACGACCCACGGTGACCAGCCGTTTGTCCCGTTTGGACGGCGCGGGGAGCGGTACTCGGGGGTCATGGTTCGATGGGGATACACGATGATGACCGAGCAGGCCGGCCCACGTCAGCTCGTCGACGACGTGGTCCGGGCCGAGCAGGTCGGGTTCGACTTCTCGGTGACCTCCGACCACTACTTCCCGTGGCTGGACTCCCAGGGGCACGCCCCGTACGCCTGGAGCGTGCTGGGCGCCGCCGCGCAGGCCACCTCCTCGATCCCGCTGACCACGTATGTCACCTGCCCCACCGTGCGCTACCACCCGGCGGTGGTGGCGCAGAAGGCGGCGACGCTCCAACTGCTGTCCGAGGGGCGGTTCCGGCTGGGGCTCGGGTCCGGCGAGAACCTGAACGAGCATGTGGTCGGGCAGGGCTGGCCGTCGGCGGATATGCGGCACGAGATGCTGGAAGAGGCGATCGAGATCATCCGGGCGCTGTTCGGCGGTGGCTATGTCAACCATCACGGCACCCACTACGACGTCGACTCGGCCAAGCTGTGGGATCTGCCGGACCAGCCGCCGCCCATCGGCGTGGCCGTCTCCGGGCCGCAGTCCTGCCGGCTGGCCGGGCGGCTGGCCGACATCCTGATCGCCGTGGAGCCCAAGTCCGAGCTGCTGGCGGACTTCGAGGCGAACGGCGGCGGCGGGAAGCCGCGGATCGGCCAGATCCCGATCTGTTACGACCCCGACCGGGACGCGGCGATCGCCCGCGCCCATGACCAGTTCCGCTGGTTCGGGGGCGGCTGGAAGGTCAACTCCGAGCTGCCGGGGCCCGCCTCCTTCGCGGGCGCCACCCAGTTCGTCCGGCCCGAGGACGTGGCCGCGTCCATTCCGTGCGGCGATGACGTCGGGGAGTTCACGGAGCTGATCCGGCCCTTCGTGGACGCGGGCTTCACGGATGTGGCGCTCGTCCAGATCGGCGGCGACCATCAGCGGCCGTTCCTGGACTGGGCCGAGAAGCGGCTGCTGCCCGCGCTCAGGGAGCTATAGCCCCCGGGGCGCCCGGGGAAGTCCCCGGAGTCTCCGCGCGCCGTACGAAGAGCTCGTGCAGATCCCGTACGGCGCGCGGCACCGAGCCCGAGCGGCGGCGCTGGACCATCAGCAGCACCTCGGTGGCCTCGCCGTCCGCGAGCGGCCGGTGGGTGATCGCGCCCCCGCGCTCCAGGGGGTCGCCGACGACGCTGAAGTCGGGGAGCACGGTGACGCCGAGCCCCTCGGCCACCATCAGCTTGCCCATCTCGGCCCCGTCGGTGGAGTACGAGAAGGATGGGGTGCGCCCGGCCAGCAGCCGGTGGATGAAGCGGTGCATCAGATAGCCGGAGCGCATCACGATCAGCGGCTCCCGCCCGTCCAGCAGATCCGCCGCGCTCACCGTCGGCCGGGTGGCCAGCGGGCTGTCCGGGCGCAGACAGACCACCGGGCGGCCGCGCAGCAGCACGGTGGTCTCCAGGGTGGGCGGAACGTCGTCGCCCTGGAGGCAGTTGACCAGCCCCAGGTCGAAACTCCCCTCCAGCAGCGCCCGGTGGATCTCGGCCTGCTGCGCGCCCACCACCTCGACCTGGGTCACCGGGTGGGTGGCGCGGAACTCCCGGACGGCCGGGATCAGCAGCGGGACGGTCGCGGTGTTGACCGTGCCCAACCGGATCATCCGGCTGACCCGGTGCTGGTCCCCGGCGGCGCCGCGCAGCCGGTCGACGGCCTCGATGACGCCCGCGATATGCGGCAGCAGCTCCCGTCCCTCCGCGCTGATCGTCGCGCCGGAGCGCTTGCGCTCCAGCAGATCCACGCCGAGTTCGCGCTCGAGATTGCGCACCGTCTCGCTGAGCGCGGGCTGGGACAGATGCAGCTCCTCGGCGGCGCGGCGGAGCGATCCGAGGCGGGTGACGGCGGCGATGTATTCCAGCTGTTCAATTCGCACACTCCGCACCCTGCCCGCGCGGGCCCGCCCGCTTCAAGGGAATCCCTGTCACGGTCTCATGAATACCGACTCACGCCCCGGCCCGCCTCCCGGGTAATCTCGAAGCGGGCCCCGCGGAATTCCGCGGCCCGGCCCGCGCGTCCGGGATATGGAATGACACCCGGGCCTTCTTGACCGGCAGGACTTCCCCCTGGTTGGATCGGTGACATGAAGCGACAGGACCTCACGCGGCGACGCCATGTCGACCTCGCGCGTGTCTCCAGCGCGTTCTGTTGCTGTCCGGTCTGACCCGCCGTACGGGTCCGAGCGAGCCCTGAGGGATCGCCTCCGCTTCGCTCCCCGTCGCCTCCCATGATCGGGAAAGGCTTCTAGCCGCCGCCCTTGAGAAATTGCGGCCGCGCCGCCCCGCCTTCGGCGCCCTTCAGCATTCCCGGTCTTTCCGCGCCCCGCCCCGGATGAATTCCGCTCGACGCCGGGGCGCCGATTCGCCATGCCCGTATTCGTTCCACCGGGAGTTCCTCATGCCCGCAGAACCCCTCCGTTTCGCCTATTGGGTACCCAATGTCAGCGGCGGACTGGTCACCAGCACCATCGAGCAGCGCACCGACTGGGGCTACGACTACAACCGCGATCTGGCCGTGCTCGCCGAGAACAACGGCTTCGACTACGCCCTCAGCCAGGTCCGCTACATGGCCAGCTACGGCGCCGAGTACCAGCACGAGTCGACCAGTTTCAGCCTCGCGCTGCTGCTGGCCACCCAGCGGCTGAAGGTCATCGCCGCCGTCCACCCCGGACTGTGGCACCCCGGCGTCCTGGCCAAGCTGGGCGCCACCGCCGATCACCTGTCCGACGGGCGGTTCGCGGTGAACGTCGTCAGCGGCTGGTTCAAGGGCGAGTTCACCGCGCTGGGCGAGCCCTGGCTGGAGCACGACGAGCGCTACCGCCGCTCCGAGGAGTTCATCCGGGCGCTGCGCGCCATCTGGACCGAGGACCACGCCGAACTGGCCGGAGACTTCTACCGGATCCGTGACTTCTCCCTCAAGCCCAAGCCGCTGAGCAGCCCCGAACGCCCGCATCCGGAGATCTTCCAGGGCGGCAACTCCACCGCCGCCCGCGCCATGGCGGGCCGCGTCTCGGACTGGTACTTCAGCAACGGCAAGGACTTCGACGGCGTCACCGAGCAGATCAGGGACGTCCGCGCCTCCGCCGCCACCGCCGGCCGCCCCGCGCCCGGCTTCGCCCTCAACGCCTTCCTCATCGCCCGCGACACCGAGGCCGAGGCCCGGGAAACCCTCCGCGAGATCGTCGCCAAGGCCGACACCGAGGCCGTGGCCGGATTCCGTGGCGCGGTCCAGCAGGCGGGCCAGTCCACCGCCGACGGCAAGGGCATGTGGCAGGACTCCTCCTTCGAGGACCTGGTCCAGTACAACGACGGCTTCCGTACGGGGCTGATCGGCACCCCCGAGCAGATCGCCGAGCGCATCGTGGCGTACAAGCGGCTCGGCGTGGACCTCTTCCTGCTCGGCTTCCTGCACTACCTGGAGGAGGTCGAGTACTTCGGCGAGCGGGTGCTGCCGCTGGTCCGCGAACTGGAGGCGGAGCTGCCGGAGCCCGTGCCCGCGCTCACCTGACCCCTCCGTTCCCACCGGCTCCCGGCCCCACCGCCTCGCCCCCACCGCATCACGAAGGGTTCCTCATGGCCACCGTCCTGTCCCTCTCCGGCTCCCCCTCCGCCACCTCCCGCACCGCCCGGCTGCTGCGCCATCTGGACGCCCGGCTGACCGCCCAGGGCCATCAGGTGATCCCGCTCGACGTCCGCACCCTCCCCGCCGCCGCGCTGCTCGGCGCGGACTTCTCGCATCCGGCCATCGTCCGGGCCAAGGCGCTGGTCGAGCAGGCGGACGGGCTCGTGGTGGGAACACCGGTCTACAAGGCCGCCTACTCCGGGCTGCTGAAGTCCCTGCTGGACCTGCTGCCGCAGTACGCGCTCGCGGGCAAGACCGTGCTGCCGCTGGCCACCGGTGGCACCACCGCCCACGTCCTGGCCATCGACTACGCGCTGCGGCCGGTGTTGTCCTCCATGGGCGCGGCCCATATCGTCCAGGGCTGGTTCACCCTGGACAAGGACATCACGGTCGAGCCGGACGGCGGGGTGAGCGTGGCGGCGGGGGCCGCCGAAGCGCTGGAGCAGGTCGTCGACCAGTTCTCGGCGGCGCTCGGCCACACCACCGTACTGGCCGCGGCGAGCTGACCGTGTCGTCCCTGCCCGAGCCCGCCCATGTCATCGCCGATGACACCGAGGCGCTGAAGGTGGCCGCGGCGCTGGCCGAGGAGTTCCGTACGGGCGCCGCCGAGCGCGACGCACAACGCAGGCTGCCGCGTGCCGAACTGGACCGGCTGTCGGCGTCCGGACTCCTGGCCATCACCGTCCCGGCCGGGCACGGCGGCGCGGACGTGTCCGCCGTGACCCTCGCCGAGGTGTTCCGGCTGCTCGCCGCCGCCGACGCCAGCCTCGCCCAGATCCCGCAGAGCCACTTCGTGTACATCAATGTGCTGCGCCGTCAGGGCACGCAGGCGCAGCAGGCGTTCTTCTTCGGCGAGGTGCTGGCGGGGAAGCGGTTCGGCAACGCCCAGTCGGAGGCGGGCACCCGCCACATCCAGGACATCCGCACCCGCCTCGCCCCGGCCGCCGACGGCTCGTACACCCTGACCGGTGTCAAGCACTACTCCACCGGCGCGCTGTTCGCCGACTGGATCCCGGTGCTGGCCCGCGCTGAGCACGACGATCTCCATGTGGCCTATGTGCCACGGGACGCGCCCGGTCTGACCGTCGTGGACGACTGGGACGGCATGGGCCAGCGCACGACCGCGAGCGGCACCGTCCGGCTGGAGGCCGTGCCGGTGCCGGCCGACCGGGTCGTACCGCACCATCTCACCTTTCGCGGGCCCCAACTGCACGGGGCGGTAGCGCAGTTGCTGCACGCGGCCATCGACGCCGGGATCGCCTCGGGGGCACTGGCAGAGGCGGTGGCCTTCGTCCGCACCAAGAGCCGCCCCTGGTTCGAGAGCGGCTTCGAGACCGCCGCCGAGGATCCGCTGCTCATCCAGCGCTTCGGCGAGCTGGCCCTCCAGGTCCGGGGCGCCGAGGCCCTGCTGTCCGCCGCCGCCCGGGCCGTGGACACCGCCCGTGGCCACCTCGACGAGGACACCGCCGCCGAGGCGTCGATCGCGGTGGCCGCGGCCAAGGTGGCGGCGGCCAACGCGGCCGTGGAGACCGGCAGTTCGCTGTTCGAGGTGTCCGGCACCCGCTCGGCCCTGGACTCCCTGGGCCTGCACCGCCACTGGCGGGACGCCCGTACCCACACCCTGCACGACCCGGCCCGCTGGAAGGTCCAGCACATCGGCCGCTATGTGCTGAACGGCACGAGACCACCCCGCCACGGCCTCCTCTAGTCCCCCATCCCCGCCCCCCGAACGGAGCCGCACCATGTCCCTCACCTTCCACTGGTTCCTGCCCACCAACGGCGACAGCCGCCATGTCGTCGGCGGTGGCCATGGCACCCCCGTCACCTCGGCCGGAGGGGACCGCCCGCCGTCCGTCGGCTATCTCTCCCAGATCGCCCGCGCCGCCGAACACCTCGGCTTCGAAGGCGCTCTCACCCCGACCGGCGCCTGGTGCGAGGACGCCTGGCTGACCACCGCGATGGTCAGCCAGCACACGGAACGGCTGAAGTTCCTGGTGGCCTTCCGGCCCGGCTTCCTCTCGCCCACCTTCGCCGCCCAGATGGCCTCCACCTACCAGCGGCAGACCGGCGGACGGCTGATGCTCAACGTGGTCACCGGCGGCGAGAGCCAGGAGCAGCGCGGCTACGGCGACTTCCTCGACAAGGACGCCCGCTACGCCCGTACCGGCGAGTTCCTGGACATCGTCCGCGACCTGTGGGACGGCAAGACCGTCGACCACACCGGCGAACACCTCCATGTCGAGGGCGCCAAGCTGGCCCGGCTCCCCGACCCGCTCCCCCAGGTCTACTTCGGCGGCTCCTCCCCCGCCGCCGGTCAGGTGGCCGCCCGCCACTCCGATGTCTACCTCACCTGGGGTGAGCCGCCCGCCCAGGTCGCGAAGAAGATCGCCTGGATCCGCTCCCTCGCCGCCGAGCAGGGCCGTACGATCCGCTTCGGCATCCGGCTGCACGTCATCACCCGCGACACCGCCGAGCAGGCATGGGCCGAGGCCCGCCGACTGCTCGACGGCTTCGACCCGGAGACCGTGCGCTCCATCCAGGCCGGCCTCGGCCGCAGCGAGTCCGAGGGCCAGCAGCGCATGCTCGCCCTGCACGGCGGCAGCCTGGACAACCTCGAGATCTACCCCAACCTCTGGGCCGGTGTCGGCCTGGTCCGCGGCGGCGCGGGCACGGCCCTGGTGGGCAGCCACGCCGAGGTCGCCGAGCGGATCGCCGAATACCACCGCCTCGGCATCGACGAGTTCATCCTGTCCGGCTACCCGCATCTGGAGGAGGCGTACTGGTTCGGCGAGGGCGTCCTGCCCGAGTTGCGCCGCCAGGGCCTGTGGTCCCACCCCTTCCAGCCCGCCGCCCTCGAACAGCCCACCGCGCAGGTCCCCTTCGCGGCTGCCGGGAGCTCCTGATGTCCCGGTGACGTCGGGTGGCGTGCCCGCGATTGAGTCCGCGGGCGCGCCTCCGGCTCAGCCGTGTGCGGCGAACCGCACGAACTGCGCCCAGCCGTCACGGCTGACGGCAAGACCGGGGCGCGCCGTGTCCTTGGAGTCCCGTACATGGACGGCCCCTTCGGTGACGGCCACTTCCACGCAGTCGTCTCCTTGACTGCCGCTGTAGCTGGACTTGAACCAGGTGAGTTCCGCCCTACTCATAGGTCTCCTCGCAGTCGCTCCAGCAGGCCACGGGAGTCTTGGGGTGTCAGGGCCTGCGAGCGCAGTGTGTCATAGCGCTGGTGGAGGAGGCGTACCTCTTTCGAGTCGGCAATCAGCCGTCCGTTCTGCTGACCCTCCGAGTAGGCATAGCGCCGCCCTTCCAGTGTTTCCAGCAGCCGAACAGGTCCGTCCAGGCACGCATGCAACTCAGCTTCCAGCGGTACCACTTGCAGCTTCACATTGCGCAGTGCGCTGCGCTCCAGCACGTGGTCGAACAAGGCCCGCCGCTGCTCCCTGTCGCCGAAACCGCGCCGGAACACGGCCTCCTCCACGATGAAGCTGAACGGGACGTGTGGCCGCTCATGCAGCATCTTCTGCCGTTCGGTCCGCGCGACAAGCTGGGCCTCCAACTGCTCATCCGTCAGCAGAGGGATGGTGCCATCGAACACGGCCCGCGCGTAGTCCTCCGACTGCAACAACCCCGGCACCAGCCGACACTCATACGTGCACAGGCTCACCGCCACCCGCTCCAGCCGCGCCCACCGCCGGAACCACGCGGCAAGACCCGGCTCACCCCGTGAGAGGAATCGGGCCGCCTTCCGCAGCGCTCCCGTGTTGCCCAGGACCTCCTCCGCCCGCTCCACGAACGACTCGTCCGGCATGCGCCGCCCCAGCTCCACCGATGCCACGGTGTGCTTCGAGAACCGGACCAGCTCCCCGAACTGAGCCCGGGTGAGGCCCGCGTGTTCGCGGAGGGCCTGGACCACGGCCCCGAAGGTCCGCAGACTGTCGGAGGGGTCGGGCTCCCGTTCCCCGTCACCGTCCCCGGCCATACAGGTGTTGTCGGTCGTCATACGCGGACACCTCCAGGTGCGTACGTGCGAGGGCCCCCGCGCTCGACTCACCCAGGGTGACGGATCAACGGGTGTACCGTCCACCGAACGCGCATGTACGCTGACGCTGCGTACGCGGCGCGCCACTGGTGAAGGCCGACGCTCACCCACCACCGTGGCCCCATGAACGCAAGCACGCCCCAACTCCCCGCCACGAGCTGGACCTTTACCCAACGCCTGTCCTCCACGCGGCGCGGGGCCCGGCTGGCCCGGCTGCTCGCCGTGGAGCAGTTCCGCGCCTGGCCCGTGTCACCCGCCGTCGCCGACCGCGCCGTGGCGATCATCGCCGAGCTGAGCGCCAACGCGGCGCTGCACGGGCGCGTGCCGGGCCGGGACTTCCGGCTCGGTCTCGCCCTCGACGGCGCCACGGAAACCCTCCGCATCGAGGTCACCGACACCCGGGGCGAGCGGCAGCCCGCCCTCCAGCCGCCCCCTCCCCCGGACCGTGAAACCGGGCGCGGCCTGCTGCTGGTGGACGCGCTCGCCGACCGCTGGGGCACCGAGCCGCACCATCCGGTGGGCAAGACGGTGTGGGCGGAGCTGGATTCCCGCACCGGCTGACCGGCGGTCGCGTGGCACGGCGCACCCCTGCCCGGCGGGGGTGCGCTCACTCCTTTCGTTCGGGCGGCGGCCGCGGCTCAGTCCGGCAGGCCCCACGGCTTGGCGTCGCCGACGGCGGGGACATCACGTGGGGCCGGGTCCGGGTGGTGGCCCCGGGGGGTGATGAGGGCCGTCTCGTCGCGGGCGAGGGGGATCTCGATACGGCCGGGGCCGGTGGTGCGGTAGTGGAGGGGGCGGCCCCGGTGGTCGCGGACGTCGATCGGGCCGGGGATGCCGTGGTGCAGGACGAGAGGGGCACCGGCCTCGCTGTGGACGCGGACCCAGCGGGTGCGCCCGGCCGAGCGGTCGGCGTCCACCAGGAAGGCGCCCTGGGTGCGCAGGGACTGGACCGAGAGGTCGGGCCAGCGGCGGGAGACGGACGGGAAGACCCGCACCACGCCGTTGTGGCTCTGGACGGCCATCTCCAGCACCGACTGGGCCGCCGTCAGGGGGCTCTCGGTGGCGAGGTTGCCGCCCTCGACGTACATGGTGTTCGGGGTGATCCAGGCGTTGTTCACCTTGTTGCCGCCGATGAGGAAGGTGAGGTGGTCCAGCGCCTCCTCGGGCCGTTCCATGCGCGAGGCCATGGAGGAGGCCACCGCGTAGCTGTAACCGGCCCACAGGCCGCGGTCCTTGACCCAGTGGTCGAAGGTGGTGCGCATGATGTCCCGGTCGGCCGGGCGGTCCCAGTCCAGCTCGTGCAGCGGGTAGAGCCAGAGCATATGGGAGAAGTGGCGGTGGGACTCGGTGAGCGGCTTGCCCGCGCCGATCATGATGCCGGTGGCATCGCGGGGGTAGGCCACCAGGCGGTCCAGGATCTCGCGCCAGCGCCGGGCCCGGGGGTGGTCGGTGCGCAGGATGCGCAGACACTCCAGGAGGGTGGCGCATCCCCAGCGGAGCAGGGAGAGGTCGTAGGTGCAGTCCTCGGCGTCCGCCCACTCCGGTGAGCGGGTCAGCGGCAGATGCAGCTTCCCGTCGCCGCCCTCGTAGAGGAAGTGATCGTAGAAGTTCACCGCCTTGGCGAGGATCGGGTAGAGGACGTCGCGCACGATGCGGATGTCCATGGTGTGGCGGTAGCTGAGCCAGATGTTGTGCATGGCCCAGATGAGGTTGCCGTTGTTGTCGGTCTTGGTGGAGGTGCCGGGAATGCCGACGGTCTTGGCGCCGGGGCGCAGCAGCCAGTCGGAGGGGTGGGCGAGGGCGTAGGTGTCCCCGTCCTGGTACTCCGGGGGGACGGACAGCGGCAGGTTCTTCTCGAAGTCCCGGAAGGTGGAGGTGACGGAGTCGAGTTCGAGGTGGTTGGAGCCCTGGATCAGCCAGGTGGCGATCTGCACGTTGAGGTTCCACCACACCGCGGTCCAGCTGCCGCCGGTCTCCGGGTACCACGGCCCCCATTCGGACATCGAGGGCCCGTTGGCGCGGGTGGCGCAGGCGGCCTTGTAGAGCTGGATCCAGTAGAAGTGCTGAAGGCGCTTGTCGGGTACGGAGAGCAGGCTGCGCTGGTAGTAGCGGTGCCACCAGGCGCGGTGCTCGCGCACCAGGTCGTCCGGGTCCTCGGCCAGGGTGCGCGCCACCTCGGAGACGGCCAGTTCGGTGGTGCGCGAGAGGTCGTCGGGGTGGCGGTAGACGATATGGGCGGCCAGCAGTCTGCCGGTGCCCACCCGCCGTTCCCGCCAAGCGGTGGTCCAGCCGCCGCCCGCGATCAGCGGCTGCTCCACATAGTGGGTGTCGCCCGCGGAGCCGGTGCGGGGGTCGGGGTTGCCGGTGTAGTCGGCGGGCTTGTCCTTGGTCCGGGGGGAGACCGCGGGCATCCATGTGAACGACCAGGCCGCGCTCTCCTCGCCCGCGCTGGGCCGGGTGGAGATCAGCAGCGCGGTACGGGCGTTGTGCACCAGCATGGTGAAGCGGACGCTGCCCCGGGTGGTGGTGACCGTGCCGCGCAGCTCGGCGTCCCACAGGTCGAGGGTCCAGTCGACCCCGGTCACCTCTCCGGCGAGGGTGAGGTCGAAGTGGCCGATGGGCAGCCGTGAGTAGCCGTACGGGGCGCGCCACTGGGGCCGCTGGTCCTGCACCTGGCTGTGGCTGAGCATGACCTTGACGGAGTTGGGCGTGGCGCCCTGGTACACCACCGCGCCGAGCAGGCCGTTGGCCAGGAAGGGGCCGTCCTTCCAGTCGCCGGGCAGCCGCCGCCAGCGCGGGGCGGCGGCCCTGGCCATCCGCTCGGGCAGGGCCGCCGCTCCGCCGGACGTCTGGGGCGCGGCCCAGGCGGTGCCGGATCCGGCCAGCCAGCCCCCGGCGCCGACCGCGGCCGCGGTGCCGATCACACCTCTTCGAGAGATCCCGTTCCCTGTTGGCGCGGTCACGTATGTGCCTCCCATATCCGGTGGTGAACTACCGGCATGGTGCAGGGCACGTGAGCGCCTGGGAATACCTCCGACGTATGGAAATTCATACCGTCACGTATTCGCAGATGAGGTGGGCTCAGCTCCTCACATTGAGCCGCCGAGGGTCAGAGTGAGCCGATGTCTCGCCTTCGACGGCCGCAGGCACAGGCACGGCCACGGTCATAGCTCGGCGAGTTCCGCGCGCAGCCGTACCGTCTCCGCCGGGTCCCAGCCGTCGTGCGGCACCGACGACAGCAGCAGCCGGGTGTACGGGTCCTCCGGGGTGTCCAGCACCCGGGCCGTCGGGCCCGTCTCGACCGCCCGGCCGCGCCGCATCACCAGCGTGTCGTCCGTGATGTGGCGTACGACGGCCAGGTCATGGCTGACGAAGACCAGGGCCACCCCGGTCTCCCGGCGGATGTCGGCGAGCAGCCGGAGGATCTGCGCCTGGATGGACACGTCCAGCGCCGCCACCGCCTCGTCCAGCACCAGCACCTCGGGTTCCACGGCGAGCGCACGGGCGATGGCCAGCCGCTGGCGCTGCCCGCCCGACAGACCGCGCGGGCGGGCGTCGCCCTCCCGCTTGCCGAGGCCCACCTGGTCCAGCAGCTCCTCGATCCGGGCGGCGGCGGCCCGCCCCTCGTGCCGGCCGTGCAGCCGCAGGGCGGTGTGCAGGCACTGACGCGCGGTCAGCCGCGGGTCGAGCGACACGTACGGGTCCTGGAAGACGATCTGGATCTCGCGGGCGCGGCCCAGCCGTGCGGCCTTTCGCGCGCCAGGGCCGAGCAGCCGTCCGCCGCCCCGCCGCCCCGGGGTGCGCTCCCGCCCGTTGACCGCGATGGTCCCCGCGTCCGGGCGTACGAGGTCGACCAGGATCCGGGCCACCGTGGTCTTGCCGGAGCCGGACTCCCCGACGATGCCCAGCGAGCCGCCCGCCGGGACGGAGAACGAGACGTCGTCCACGGCCGTGGTCCGGCCACCGCCCGGGAGCGCGTAGGTCTTGCGCAGCCCCTGTACGACGAGTGCGGGCTCGGTCATGCGCTGCTCCTCGATACGAGTTCCAGTCGGCGGCAGGCCGCGGAGCCGTCCGCATCCGATCCGTCGCCGCCGTCGCCGTCGCCGTCGCCGAACGGGACGGCCACCGGCGCCCAGGTCTCGCACTCCGCCTCGGCCCGTGCGCAGCGCGGGAGGAAGGGGCAGCCGGTGAGGGCGTCGGACAGGGAGGGCGGGCGGCCGGGGATGGGCCGCGGTTCGCGGTCGTCCTCCAGGCTGGGCGAGCACTCCAGCAGACCGCGGGTGTAGGGGTGTTGGGGGGCGGCGAACAGCCCGCGGGCGGGCTGCTGCTCCACCACACGGCCCGCGTACATCACATACACGCGGTCGCAGTAGGCGGCCGCGAGCGGCAGATCGTGGGTGATGAAGAGCGTCCCGAGGCCGCTTCCGGCCCGCCGCCGCTCCTCCTGGATGGACCGCAGCAGGGCCAGGACCTCCGCCTGGGTGGTGGCGTCCAGCGCGCTCGTCGCCTCGTCGGCGAGGAGCAGGTCGGGGTCGGTGGACAGGGCGGCGGCGATCACGACCCGTTGCAGCATGCCGCCGGACAGCTCGTGCGGGCGCTGCCGCATCCGGCGCTCGGGCTCGGAAAGCCCCACCGAGGCCAGCAGCTCGGTCGCCTTCACCACCGCGTCGCGCCGGGACAGGCCCAGCACCCGGGTGAGCGGATCGGTGAGGAAGTCGCCGATCCGGCGGACCGGGTTCATCGCGGAGCGCGGATCCTGGAAGATCATGGAGACGGTGCGGGACCGGTGCCTGCGCAGCCGGGCCGGGTCCATGGCGAGCACGTCCTCGCCGTCCACCCGTACCGAGCCGGAGGCCCGCGCCCCCTCGGGGAGCATCCGCAGCACCGCACGCGCCGTCGTGGACTTGCCCGAGCCGGACTCGCCCACCAGGCCGACCACTTCGCCCCGGCCGACCCTCAGCGACACCTCGGCGAGCACCGGCCGGGCGGCGGCACCGGCCGGCAGCTCGATGGTGAGATCCTCGATGTCCAGCAGCATCGCCGCCTACCTCCCCTTGCCCAGCCGGTCCGAGACCCAGACCCCGACGATGTTGAAGGCCACCACGACGGCGGCGATGGCCGTGCCCGGTACGAGGGAGGGCAGCAGCGCCCCCTGCACCACGGCGTCCTGCCCCTCCTGCACCATCAGCCCCCAGTCGATCGAGGGCGATCCGGCGCCGAAGCCCAGATAGCTGAGGGTGGCCAGGCTCATCAGCCCCTCGCCGAAGAGCACCACGAGATAGCCGACGATCGCCCCGGCCAGATTGGGCACCAGATGGCGTACGCAGATCCGGGTCCCGCTCATGCCCTGCACCCGGTAGGCGTCGATATACGGCTTGGAGCGCTCGGCGAGGGCAAGGCTGCGGGTGTACCGCGCGATGGTGGGCGCGTACGCGAGCCCCAGCGCGATGATCGACGTGGTGAGGCCGTCGCCGAAGACCGCGATCACCAGGACCACGAACAGCAGGCCGGGGAAGGCGTACATCACATCGGTCACCCGCGAGAGCAGGGTGTCCACCCAGCCGCCGCGCCACGCCGCGACCGTGCCGATCGTGACGCCGAGCAGCGCGGCCAGCGCGAGCAGCGCCAGGGGCGCCAGCAGGCTCGACCGGGCGCCGTACAGCACCCGGGAGAGCAGGTCCTGCCCCGAGGCGTCGGTGCCCAGCGGATGCTGGGAGGTGGTCCCCGCGAGCGAGGCGGACAGGTCGACCGCGTCGGGCGCGTGCGGGGCGATCAGGGGTGCGCACACCGCCGCCACCACGACCAGGACGAGGAAACCGCCCGCGATCATCACCGGTACCGGGCGCCGGGCCCGTACCCGCACCGGGATCAGCGCCCCGGCCGTCACCGTCGTCATGCGGTCTTTCCTTCCGGCTTGCTTCCCCTCGGCTGCCCGCCGGGCGAGACCCGGGGGTCGATCAGGGGGTGGACCAGGTCGACCAGCGTCGTCACCACGACATAGCCGATGACCATCAGCAGCAGCACCGCCTGGGTGACCGGGAAGTCATGCGTGGTGATCGCGCTCACCAGCAGTGAGCCGATCCCGCTGAGCCCGAAGGCGGTCTCGACCACCACCGTTCCGGCGAGCATGCCCGCCATGACGAGCCCGCACATGGTGACGATCGGGCCGAGCGCGTTGCGCAGCACATGCTGGACGACGATCTGGCGCTCCGACTGCCCGGAGGCGCGGGCCGCCTCCACATGGTCGGAGGCGTACGCCTCGGCCATGGCCTGCCGGGTGACCCGGCTGATCACGGCGAGGGCGCTGAGGGCGAGGGCGAACGCGGGGAGCGTGAGGTGGTGCAGCCGCCCGGTGAGCCCCTCGCCCTGGCCCGTCACCGGGAACCAGCCAAGGCGCACCCCGAACAGGGAGACCAGCGCGATGGCCGCCACGAAGGCGGGCACCGAGGCGGCCAGCGTGGTGCCGCCGACCACCGCCGAGTCCACCCAGCCGCGGCGCAGCGCCGCCAGCACTCCGGAGCCGACGCCCAGCACCACGAAGAACACCGTGGCGTAGGCGACGAGTTCCAGGGTGGTCGGCAGCCGCGCCCCGATCAGGTCGGCCACATGGTCGCGGTACTGGAACGACCGGCCCAGGTCGCCCTGGAGCCCGTCCCACAGCCACCGGCCGTATTGGACGACGAGCGGCTCGTCCAGGTGGTGCTCCGCGCGGACCGCCGCGAGCTTCTCCGGGGTGAGCTCCTGTCGGCTGCCGGAGAGGAGGACGGCGGGGTCCCCGGGGGCCGCGTAGACGGCCGCGAAGATGATGAACGAGGCGGCGAGCAGCGTGGCGAACAGGCCGGCGATCCGCCGCGGCAGTGCGCGGATCATGGTGTCAGCCCTTCTTCGTGCCGAGGTCGGCGGCCCACGGGTAGTACATCGACACCATGGACGCCGGCGCGCCGGTGTACTTGTCGCCGAGCACCATCACCGACGGCACCTGCACCAGCGGGATCCACACCGCGTCGTCGGCGAACTTGGTCTGCGCGTCGATGACGAGCTTCGCGCGCTCGCGGTCGTCGATGGTCTGCTGGGCCTTGCCGACGAGGGCGTCATAGCCCTTGTCCGAGTAGCCGAGCCAGTTGTTGGCGTTGCCGGATATCCCGTTGTCGTAGAAGCCCGCCGGGTCGGCCTTGGAGATGTACCAGTCGACCGGGATCAGATCGAAGCCGTTCCGGGACTTGGGGTCGGAGAAGAACTCGTCGTAACGGCTCGACGCGATCGTCTTGACGGTGACCTTCAGCCCGATCTTCTGGGCCGCGCCGCGCACCGCGTTGGTGATGACCGTCTGGCTCTCGCTGCCGTCGCTGGAGACGACGATCGGCTCCGAGGGCGCCCCGGCCCGCTCGACCAGCTTCTTCGCCCGGTCGATGTCGTCCGCCGAGGGCGAGACGGTGTAGGCGGTGGAGCGCTCGAGCTCCTTCTGCGCCTTCTGGAACGCGGCCTTCTCATAGCCCCAGGCCCCGGGGCCCACCGGGGTCGCCCAGGGCTCGGCGAGACCGTTGAAGCCGGACTTGGCGATGCCCTTACGGTCCATGGCCAGCGACAGCGCCTTGCGCAGCCGGGCGTCCTTGAGGGCACCGCTGTTGGTGGGGCTGAGCGACCAGGCGGTGGTGGACTGCCCGTAGTAGGCGCGCACCCCCTTCTTCTTGGACAGCACGGCGGCGGGGCCGGTGGCGGTCAGATAGGCGCCGTCCGCGGCGCCCGTGGAGATGGAGTTGACCAGGGCGCTGCCGGAGGCCCAGCGGAAGACGACCTCCTTGGTCAGCGGGCGGACGCCCTTGTCCCAGTAGTCCGCTGAGCGCTCGATGGTGAGGGAGGAGCCGGAGTTCCAGCTCTTCAGCCGGTACGGGCCGGTGCAGGCGTCGGGGTGGCCGGGGGTGCCGAAGTCGTCGCCCTGCTTCTCCACCGCCTTGCGCTCCATGATGATCCCGGCGTCACCGGCGAGGGCCTTGGTGAACAGGGCGCTCGGCTTCTTGAAGGTGACGGTGACCTCGTTCGCGCCGGTCTTGGCGATCGTGTCGACGTCCTCGTACTCGTCCGACTCGTTCATCTCCGGCCGGGCGTGCCGCTTGAGGCTCCACACCACGTCGTCGGCGGTCATCCGGGCGCCGTCGTGGAAGGTGACGTCGTCGCGGAGGGTGAGGACGAGCTTCTTGTCGCCGGTGTACTCGGCCTTCTCGGCCAGCCGCGGCGCGGTGGTCATATCGGGCTTGAGCAGGAGCAGCCGCTCGCAGATGTTGGCCATCACGGTGCGGGTGCTGCTGCCGCCCTGGGCGTCCATGTCGAGGGTGGCGGGCTCCTGCTCCACGAGCCAGTTCACCGTGGTGGCCGCGCCGGATGCCTTGGGGGTGGTGTCGGTGAGCTTGAGCTTCGCGGGGTCGACGGACGCGCCGCCGGACCCGGAGGTCGCCCCGGAGCACCCTGCGGTGAACAGCAGGGCACTCGCGAGGCCGACTGCGGTGGTACAGAGCTTGGTTCTCATGGCAGGCTCTCTGGTCGTTCGTGCGGACGTGAGCGTCAGGCGGAGGTGAGCGTCAGTTGGGGGCGTGAGCGTCAGCTGGGGCGTGAGCGTCAGTTGGGGGCGTGCGGACCGTCGTAGAGGTTCCAGGGCAGGTGCTGGTACTCGTGGTCGCAGGGGGTTCCGGGGGTCACGTGGTAGTCACCGGTGGTCAGGTCCACGCAGGAGGACAGCAGCGTCGTCCACCACTTGACCTCGGGCTGCCGGGGGTCGGGGTGGGTGCACAGGCCCTCGGGGTGGCCGAGGTGGTCGGACATGGCCTGGCGGATCAGCTTGCGGGACTCGTCCGGCGCGCCGGCCTCGCGCACCAGGCTCAGCCCGGCCTCGGCCCGGGGCACCCGGATCAGGGAGTCGGAGGACTCGGGGCGGTAGCGGGCGGCGAGCTGGACGGGGACGGTGGTCTGGTAGTGGTTGCCGTGGACGAGCAGCCCCTTCGTCGGATACATCCAGCCGTGTGCGCCCGGAGTGGTCTCCAGGTCGAGGGCGAAGCCCTCGCGGCAGGTCAGCAGGGCGTTGCTGGCGATGTGGCCGCGGGTGCGGCACAGTACGTCGACCGCGTCGCTGATCGACCGGCTGTCCAGGACCCGGCGGCGGATCACGGTCTGGGGCAGCCCCACGGCGTCGTCGAACCGGCCGCCGAGGCCGTTGGCGTTGAGGGCGATGCCCGCGGAGTTGGCGCCCTGGCGGCCGATCTGCCCGGCCTCCACCTGCATGATCACGGTGGGGTGCGGGGGCTGGACGATCCGGAGCATCAGGACGGTGTCCGCGACGCCCGCCCGCCAGTCCCAGTTCTGGCCGCAGTAGACGTGGCCGTCGCCGCTCGCCTCGCCGAGCACGGCGAAGGACGTGCAGCCGTCGGTCACCTCCCGGTCGTCCGTGACATCCGCGGCGGCGTCCGCCCGGGCCCGCATCCGGGCGAAGGTCTGGTCGTAGATGATCTCGCCGCGGGCGTTGAGCGCGAGCACGTCCAGGAGCCCGACGCCCGCCCCGTCGGCGATCCCGCCCATCTCCTCGACGAGTTCGGGGGCGTAGGCGCGGACCGGCTCCAGCCAGCGCTCGGCGCGCGCGGTGACCTGGTCCCAGGTGAGCCCCGAGGATTCGCCGAACGCCTGCTCGTAGTAGGCGAGCGCCCTGCCGATGCTGTCGCGCGCCGCCTCGCCGTACTGGCGGCCGCGCTCGGCCGGCGGGCCGGAGATCTCGACGGTGGGGATGGTGGCGGCTGTCATGGCACTCCTGTGTTCCGAGGCCCGGGCCCACGAGGGGCTGTAATGTTTGTTTCGGAAATCAGCGTTCTTGGAACGATGAGCCCAGATCGTAATGTCCACCACAGGGAAGTCAATAGCTGTAATGAGCGAACCGAAAAGCGTTACCGGGACGACACGGCTGGCCGCCGCGGTCCGGGACATGTGGGGTGAGCTGTCCGCTTCCGAGCGAGTGGTGGCCCAGTATCTGGTGAGCGCCCCGCCGGAGAATCTGCTCTTCGCGAGCGCACAGGAGCTGGGCGCGGCCAGTGGCACGAGCAACGCCACCGTGGTCCGCGCCCTCCAGCGCCTCGGCTACGCCGGGCTGCCCGCGCTCAAGCGGGAGCTGGCCGCGGGCTTCACCTCCGAAACCGCCCCCGAGGAGCGGCTCAAGCAGCGCATCGCCCGCGTCGGGCACGACCTGGACGAGATCAAGGGCCGGGTCTTCGACGAGGCCGCCGAGCGTCTCGACCAGTGCCGCCGACTACTGGAGACGGATGTGCTGAAGCAAGCGGTGCAAACGCTGGCGGACGCGCGTGAGGTGGTCGCCTACGGCGTCGGCGCCTCGGAGCTCGCCGCCCGGCATCTGGTGCTGAAGCTGCGCCGGGCCGGCCGCCGGGCGCGCTTCGTCGGCGCCACGGGCTTCACCATGGCCGACGAACTGCTGAGCCTCGGCCGCGGGGACGCGGTGGTGATCCTCCATCCCGGCCGCCGACTGCGGGAGTTCACCGTGCTCACGGATCGGGCGCGGGCGGTCGGCGCGGGCGTGGTGCTGGTCACCGACGTTCCCACGGGGCCGCTGGCCACCCACGCCGATGTGGTGATCAGCGCCCCGCACACGCCCACCGGCATCACCGCGGAATCCCTGGCCGGGATCGTCGTCATGGACACCCTCGTGCTGGCGCTCGCCTCACTGGACGAGGCACGGGCGGTCGAGGCGTCCCACCAACTCACCGTGCTGAGGGGGCAGTTGATCGATCGGCCGGAGCCGCGGCCACGCAAGGGCTGAGTGGGGGGATGCGACGGCGCGCGGGGTGTCTCAAGGGGAGGGCGTGCCCGCCGGGGAGCCGGCCGGGGAGCCCGCCGGGGAGAGCAGGGTGCCGAGCGGGCCGAGGTCGAGGTTGAGGTCCGCCATCCGCAGGCCGTGCCGGTCGCACATCTCCTCCATGCGCTGCTGGAGGATCATCAGCGTCATGCCGACGCGCTCCTCCTGCTCCTCCGTCAGATCGCCCTTGTCGACGCGGTGGAGCGCCTGGCGCTCCATCAGCTGACGCAGCAGCTCGACCACGGTCAGCACCAGCCTGGCCAGATCGCGTTCGACCGTGTCCGCGTCGGTGCGCAGCCGCTGGGCGGCGGCGCCGGAGGGGGCTGACATGCGCGGGTTTCCTTTCGTCGGGGCGTTCGCAGGGCACTCGTCAGGGCAGCAGCGGGGCCGGGTGTTCGGCGTCGACCGGAGCGATGACCGCGCGCAGATCGATCCGTACGAGATCGACGTCCGCGATGGACAGGACGAGGTCCCCGGCCAGCACGACCCCGCCCTGGAGCAGCCGGTCCAGCAGGTCGATCAGGGCGACCTCGCGGCCCGCGAGCGCCCGTGCGTCCTCCTCGTCCAGCGCGCCGCTCATACGGCCTCGTCCAGCGCGCCGCTCATACCGGCTCCGGCCGGGCCGCCGGTTCGGGCTCGGGCTCGGGCGGAAGGGCGAAGGAGTACGGCGCCCAGGGGCCGGTCACCTCGACGCGTACCCCGGGCTGCCCCTCGGCGGCGGCCAGGACGCGGGCGCGGAACTCCTCGGCGCGGTCGGCGGGCACCAGATACGCGTCGTTGGCGATGTTCTCGCCACCGGGCTTTCCGCCACCGGCCGTCCCGCCACCGGCCACCTGGGCGAGTTCGCCGCGCTGCGGCCGGTGGGCGACCCTGCCCACCGCCAGGCCCCCGGCCTCCTCGGCGATGTGCGCGGCCGTCCGCGCCGCCGTCTGCCAGGCTTCCTCGGCGCCGCGGCGGCGCCTGCGGCGGGCGGCGAGATAGGCCCGACCGGGGCTGAGGGACTCATCGCCGCCCCCGGCCTCGGCGGCTACGGCCGCGTCCCCCGCCCCCGCCAGGGAGTCCGTGGGATCGGTGTAGACCTTGACGCCCCATTCGACATGCCCGGCGAGCCGTTCCAGCAGCGGCAGGAACTGGTCGCGCCGCTCCTGGAGGACCCGCCGCACCCGGTCCTCGTCCCGGTAGACGGTGGCCAGCCGCAGCGGCAGTACGGCGCCCAGCGGGGCCAGCCCCGCCACCACCCCGTGGTGGCCGCGGGCCAGCGCCTCCAGCCGGGGCAGCTCCTCCAGGCCCGCCCGCAGCGCGCCCTCCTCGAACTCCTCGGCCGGGACCGGGCCCACGGCCGCGGCCAGGTCCCCCGTCTCCACGAGTCCCACCTGCTCGTCCGCCACCCCGCGCAGCGTGGCCACGGCCCGCGCGGCCTCCGGGGTGGGGCGCAGCACCGCGTAGGCGTACACCATGTGCTGTCGCCGTGCGCTCTCGGTCAACCGTCCACGCTCCTGTCCTCGGCCCGTGTCCGCAGCGCCGCGATCTCGGCGCGCAGCCGGGCGTTCTCCTCGGTGAGGGACCGCTCCGCGTCGTCGTCCGGTACGGCCCGGGTGCGGGCGCGGGAGGACAGCGACGGATCGTGCTCCCACCAGTCGATGCCCATCTCCTTCGCCTTGTCGACGGAGGCGACGAGCAGCCGGAGCTTGATGGTGAGCAGCTCGATGTCCAGCAGGTTGATGCGGATGTCGCCCGCGATCACCACGCCCTTGTCCAGCACCCGCTCCAGGATGTCGGCGAGCGACGGGGCGGGCTCGGCGCCCTGGCCGTACGGGGTGGCGGGCAGGCGTGGCGGGCCCAGCCTGCCCGCCACCGGTTCTGTCGAGGTCACGGGGCTCGCCTCCACTCGTCCGGCCGTTCCCGGTGCTCCCGGTGTTCCCGGCGTTCCAGCTGTGCCAGCCGGTCGAGCAGCTCGTCCTCGCGGCGGTCGTAGGCGTCCTCGTCGATCCGCCCGGCCAGCAGGTCCTGTTCCAGTTCGGCGAGGGCGCGGCGGACCGGCGCCGGGTCGTAGTACTCGCGCTCGGCCGCCGCGGCCATCTGCTCGGCGGCCCAGAGGGTGACGCGCACCGGCGCCAGCGGAAAGGTGAGCAGCCCGGTCAGCAGTCCCATGGCGCCCCCGTCCTCAGGCCACGAAGCTGTACGGCGGCAAGGGGCCGCGCAGCCGGAAGTCGTAGCCCTCTCCGTAGCCCTGCGCGAGCTGCCGCGCGGCCCGGGAGAACTCCTCGGCGCGCCCCCGCTCCACCAGGAACGAGGCGTTGAGGAAGTCCTCCCCGGCCGGGGAGGCCACCACGTTGCCGCGGGCCATCTCGGAGAGCCGCCCGACGACCTGCTCGGCCAGCAGCCGCTGCCGCGCGTCCAGTTGATGGGCCACCAGCTCGCCGAGGGCTACTCGGTCCGCGTAGGTGCCGCCGCCGTCGCGGGTGCGTTCGTTGAGGCGCCGGGCGTCGTCGGACTCGGTGAGCACCTCCCGCAGCAGGTCCTCCTGCGAGCGGGCCGCCTTCAGGTTGAACTCGGCGGTGGCGTGCAGCTCCTCGAGTCTGCGGAGGTATTCGGCGCGCTTGCCGTCCAGCGCCGCCGTCACCGCGGCGTCGTCGGGCGCCAGCATGCCGAACCGCATCGGCAGCACCGCGCCGTCCGCCATCAGCCGCTCCTGGACCTCCTGGTGGGCGGCGAGGTCACGGCGCTTGGGCCGGAGGTCCGGCGGCGCCGGGCTCACCACGCAGGCCAACGGCCCGCCGGTGACGGCGCGCAGTGCGTCGCCGGACCCGCCGCCCACGGTGCGCAGTCCCGCGAGCCGCAGGGGATGGTCGGACCCGGTGATGGCGTAGATGTAGAGGGAGCCGGACGGGGTCGAAGACGGGGGCTGGGACGAGGACTGGGACGGGGACTGGGACGGGGTCGACATGGTCACCTGTCCTCGTCGTCGCGGTCGCGGTCACGGTCGAAGACATCGCCGATGGCCCCGAGGGCACCGCTGATCGCCCCCTCGGTCTTGCCCCTGGCGCCGCCCTCGACGATGTTGCCGACGATGTCGCTGAGCTTGTCCGGGGCCTTGCGGCCCGATTCCAGGTCGAGGCGGTTGCACGCCTCGGCGAAGCGGAGATATGTGTCCACGCTGGCGATCACGATCCGGATGTCGATCTTCAAGATCTCGATGCCGACGAGGGAGACCCGGATGAACACGTCGATGACGAGGCCACGGTCCAGGATGAGTTCGAGGATGTCGAAGAGGCTTCCGGTCCCTGAACCGGTCGCTGCGGTGGCAGGCAGCCCGCCGGTCTGCGTCATCACGGTCACGTGTGCTTCCTCTCGGTCGCGCTCGGTCGCTCGCCTGTCCGCGTCTGATACGGGCGCGGTGGCGGTGGCGTTCACCGATGTGGGCGCGGGTGACAGATGGCGCGCGCACATGGGACGGCCCCGCGCCGGTGACGTCCATGGCGCGGGGCCGTGGGAGGAAACCCGGCAAAAGAACGGCCGTGCCTGGTCCGGCTCCGGTGTCTAACGTCCGCGGTCGAGCTGACCGCGGGCGTAGCGGTGCTGCCGCTCGTAGCCGAGGAGCTGCCCTTGTGAGTCGAGGGTCACACGGTAGGTGGCCATGATGGTCATGGTCTCGGGCACCCGCTCCAGCTCCACGACCTCCACGTCGGCCACCCAGCCGTCCGGCGTCGGCTGCATCGCGGAAACCGCCTCCGGCGCGGTGCCCAACAACTCCCCCAACTGCCGGGCGGCGCCGCGCATAGCCTGCGCCACGGGGACGCGGGGCGGGCGCTCGGTGTTCTCGGGGGTGCGTGTGGGCGGTGTGTCCGGCTCAGTGCTCGTCATGGTCCTACGGTGCCAAGTCCTGGGGGTGCGTGGTGTGCGGATCCCCAAAGCGGCACCTGGCAGGCAGGGAGTTTTCCCCTACCCGCCCCTCCCCGAACCAGGGGACTCCGCCCCCTGCCCCCCGAACGCCCTCCGGGCGTGTCCTCAATCGCCGGACAGGCTGAAACCGCCCCCGCCCACCACTCCCGCCCCGAAACCCGGAGCCGATCCCGGCTCACGGCTGTCCCCCGGCCCGGCGAGAGAGGACCCGAGCCCGGAATGGAGACCCGAGCTGCGGCCAACCAGCCCGTCCGGCGATTGAGGACCCGGGCCCGGGACGGAGACCCGAGTTGCGGCTATCCAGCCCGTCCGGCGATTGAGGACCGGGGGCCGGGGCGGGGCTCCGGTTGTGGGGAGGGGCGGGTAGGGGAAAGGCCAAGGGCAGTGGGGTGCCAGTGGCGCGTCAAGACTCGGCCCTCTCGCGTCAGTGTCCCGTCAGGGACAGGCGCCCACCCCAGGGCGCGGGGATTAGCGTCCTGTCCCGGCCCCGGCGCCCCTGCCCGGCCCGGGGCACCCCCTCGCCCCTGGAGGCACGTCATGAACGACCGTCTGTACGGAGACGACGCCGAGCCCGACGAACCCGTCCCGG